>JBKPRG010000082.1:0-4836 GCA_046765815.1 Actinomycetota bacterium | reverse complement strand
ACGATCAGGTTGTCGTCGCGCAGCATCGAGACGAGCTGCTGCGCGAAGAGCGGGTTGCCCGACGACGCGTCGACGACGCGCGCCAGGCCCGCGGCGTCGAGCGGCCCGCCGAGCCACTCCTCGATCATCGAGGCGGTCTCGACGGCGCCGAGCCGTTCGAGCCTGATCGTGCGCGTCTGCTCGAGCTCCGGACGCTTCTCGAGCACTTCGGTGCGCGCCGCCGAGACGACCAGGACGGCGCCCTCGGAGAGCGACTCGAGCAGGTCCTGCAGCGTCGACTCCGCCCAGTGCACGTCCTCGATCAGGAGGAGAACTGGCTGCCGCGCCGACAGCACGTGGAAGAGGCGGCGGAAGCCCCAGAAGATCTCGGCGACGGGGAAGGTCGTGCCGCTCAGGCCGAGGACCGAGGCGACGCGGTCGACGATCGCGTCGTCGTCGGCGACGAGCGCGCGGATCTTGTCGAGCGCCGCGGCCGCGTCGTCGTTCTCGCCGATGCCGGCGGCGTTACGCAGTGCCTCGACGAGCGGCCAGAACGTGATGCCTTCGCCGTACGAGAGGCAGCGGCCACGGAGGACGAGCGCCCGGGCGGCCGCCTCCTCGACCAGCTCGTCCAGCAGTCTCGTCTTCCCGACCCCGGCTTCGCCCAGGACGAGCACCGACCGAGGAGCCGCCTGCTCGATGACCTCGTCGAGCAGCGCCAGCAGCTCGCCGAGCTCCTCGCGGCGCCCGACGAGCGCGTGCTCGGTGCGCGGGACCGGTGCGTCGGCGGCGTGTGTGCGGATCAGGCGGTAGGCGGCGACCGGCTGCGACTTGCCCTTGAGGGTCAGCGGCTCGACCTCTTCCACGTCGACCGCGTCGGCGACGAGCTTGTAGGTCAGCTCACCGATCAGCGTCTGCGTGTCGCCGGCCGCCTGCTCGAGCCGCGCGGCCACGTTGACCGCGTCGCCGGTGACGAGCCGCTGGTTCGTCGTCGCGTCGCCGGCGACGACGTCACCCGTGTTGACGCCGATCCGGTTCGCAAGCGTGACGCCGTACGTGCGCTCGAGCTCCTCGTTCAGCTCGTGCAGGCCTTGCTGCATCCCCTCGGCCGCCCGCACGGCGCGAATCGCGTCGTCCTCGTGCACCTTCGGGACGCCGAAGACGGCCATGACCGCGTCGCCGATGTACTTCTCGATCGTGCCGCCGTGCCGGGTGATCGCGGCGCTCATCACCTCGAAGTACCGGTTCTTCACCTCGTGCATCGCCTCGGGGTCGAGCGACTCGGTGAGTGCCGTCGAGCCCTTCAGGTCGCAGAAGAGGATGCTGACGATCTTCCGGAACTCCTGGGCGGGCGCGGCCTGCGGCAGCGGCGTGCCGCAGAACCCGCACAGTCGGAATTTCGGCGGGTTTTCCTCGCCGCAGTTGGTGCAGACAATCATGGAACTTCCGAGCCTAGAACGAGGCTCGGCTGATTTCTACGCCGGATTCGCCTACGAATGCGCCTTGGCTTCGATCTCGCGCGTGCGGCGCGCCATCGCCTCGAGCAGCGGCCAGGCGATCGAGGCGTTCTCCTCGACCAGCGGCCGGAACTGCCACGGCGTGAGGCCGTAGCTCCTGCCGTCCGTGGTCGCGGTGATCGTCGCCGAGCGGGTGCCGCCGTCGATGAGGGCGATCTCGCCGAAGTAGTCGCCGGGCCCGAGCGTGCGGCGCTCCTGGCCGTCGACGGACACGGTGGCCTCGCCGGTCTCGATCACGAAGAAGCCGACGCCGCCCGAGCCTTCGTGGGTCAGCTCTTGGCCTTCGGTGAACGTGCGTTCGGTGAAGTTGTTGGCGAGGGACTTGAGCTCCTTCTCGGAGAGGCCGTGAAAGAGCGGGACGTTCTTGAGCAGTTCGACGGGAGCAGCCATGCGGCAATCCTAGTCGACGTGGTACTGACCGCCAAAAGGTGTCGGACACCTTCATAAGGAGTCTGACACGAGTTATGCGAGTTGGATCTCGAGCCCCTCGTGCGCCAACTCGACGGAGTCGCTGCCCGACGCCGTCTGGACCCCGGCGAGCATGGACTCCAGCTGCCCGTCCGCATGCGCCGGGTCGTGGTGGAACATGATCGCCCGCTTCGGCGCCGCCGCCGCGAGGTACGTGACGAAGTCGCTCATCGCCGAGTGCCCCCACCCCGCGCGCGACGTGTACTCCTCGTCCGTGAACTGCGCGTCGTGGAACAGCACGTCCGCATCGCCCGCCACCGCCAGACCCGACTCGCGATCGAGCGCCGGCTCGTTGTCCGGGATGTATGCGAACGAGGAGCCGTTCTGGCTCAGCCGGTAACCGAGCGTCGACCCCGGATGACACACGGGCGTCGACGTCACCACCACGTCGTCGAGCTCGAAGGTTTCCCCCGACAGCTCGGTGAACGAGATCGTCGCCGGGATCCGCTCGAAGGGCACCGGGAAGTACGGCGGCGAGAGGTACGTCGCGATCAGCTCCTCGAGCGACCCCTCGAGCGGCCGCGGCCCCCACACGCGAATCGTCGCCTCGGGGTCGAACAGCGGCGCGAAGAAGCCCATCCCCTCGATGTGGTCGAGGTGCATGTGCGTGAGCAGCAGGTCGAGATCCTTCACCTTCCCGCCGAGCGAGAGCCCGAGCTGACGGATCCCGGTGCCGGCGTCGAGCACGATCAGCTGCCCGTGCGGCGTGCGTACCTCGACGCAGCTCGTGTCGCCGCCGTAGCGAACGGTCTCGGGGCCCGGCGTCGCGAGCGATCCTCTGCAGCCCCAGATCCTGGCTCTCATCGCGGCAGCACGGTAGACGAATTTAGATGGTCTATGCCGTCGCCGCGCCCAGACGCGCGACAGCGACCTCATCGGCAGTCGCCTTGCTCCGCGAGTGCCCGGACACGGCGTCGAGGAAGTCGGCGCGCTCCAGCGCCCAGAGTGATGCGTCAGTCCGCGCCCGCACAGACGCCGTGCGCGGAATGTCGCGCAACAACGCGATCTCGCCGAGGAACGCGGGCGCGTGCTCGATCTTCGTCTCGGCCGGTAGGTCTATCTCGAGCTCGCCGTCGCGCAACAGGTAGAAGCGGTCTCCGACGTCGCCGCGCTCGAAGAGCGTCTGGCCCGCATCCAGTGCGACGTCCGACAGCCGACTCGCGAGCAGTTCCCGCGTCCGCACCGGCAGCGGGGCGAGGAACGGGACGCCGCCGAGCGCCTGCAGCCGCTCCTCAGGGACCTGCAACCCCTCGTCGATCGCCGCGAGGCTGCGCCAGCGCAGGATCGCGAGCACCGGGAGAAACGCGCCCACCGCGATCAGCGCCCCACGTACGCCGAAGAGAGCGATCAGGCCGGGTGCGATCACAGCACCGACTGCGAACGAGGCGACGGTGCCACTCTCGAGCACGCCGAAGACCCGCCCCGAGACCTCCGCGGGCGTCGTTCGCTGCACCAGCGTGATTGCGGCGATGTCGACCAGCGTGTTGCCGACGCCAATGACGCCGAGCGCGATCGCCGCCACGGCGGCCGTCGGAACAGTCCCGACCAGGACGAGCGGCAGCCCCCAGAGAGCGAGGCCGACTGCGAGGTCGGCCGCCATCCGCGCACGCGCCACGAGTGCCAGCGCGACGGCGGCGCCGGCGAGCGAGCCGATGCCGGTGGCCGCGTTGAGGAGACCGACTCCCGCGCTGCCGAGATCGAGGAGCTTGAACGCGATTGCCACGATCAGCACGCCGAGTGCTCCGGAGACGATGCACTGCGCCGACCAGAGCCCGATCAGCAGCCTGAGGCGCGGCTCCCGGGCGATCGTCCGGAAACCGGCGACGAAGCCGCCCGTGTCCTCTTCCTCCGCCTCCTCCTCGGCCGTCGCATCGGTGGGCGTGTGGACGCGCGCCACGAAGTACGCGCTCCAGACGAAGGTCGCGACGACGAATCCAAACGCGAGCGCAGGTCCCTGCAGCGCGAGCAGGAAGGCGGCGAGCGCGGGGCCGGCGAAGATGCCGACACTGTCGAAGGTGCTCGATGAGACATTTGCGGCCGTCAGCTCCTCGGGTGAGCGGGCCAACAGCGGCATCAGGGAGGCCTCCGCCGGGCGGAAGACCGTGCCGAGCGAAGTCGTGACCGTCGCCACTGCGTAGACCGCCAGCGACGGCCCGTGGAAGGCGACCAGCAGCGTCGTCGCGCCGACGGTGACCATCCGCGCCAGGTCGGACGCAAGCATGACCCGCTCGCGCGCGTAGCGGTCGGAGGCCGATGCCGCGAACGGCGCGACGATCGCCGCGACGATCTGCCGGACGGCGGTCGCGAAGCCGACGGCCGTGGCACCGCCGTGCTCGTAGGCGTAGACCGCGATCGCGATGCCGTTGGCGTACGCCCCGACCGACGATCCGGCGTAGGCCAGCTGGACCCGGCGGAGGGCGGGATTGGCGAAAACCCCGCGCATCGCCGAGAATGACTGCCCCAGGCGGCTCCGCAGCGTTCCCACCGGGCGCAGAATGGCACTCTTTGACATTCAAGGGAAGACCGGGAAGATTTCGGGTTTCAAATACGTCTTGTGATTGTCATCCGCGTTGAGCGGCACTGGTTTTGAAGGAGGAGCGGGAAATGTCGGAGCAGGAGCGTTCCAAGCACGGCCACCGCGACGCCAGCGACGAGCTGGACAAGGGTGACCACGACGTCGAGGCCCACAAGCATCACGGGCGCGACAAGCACAGCAAGAAGCACGACGAGGGCACGACCCCCGAGTCGGAAGATTTCGAGGCGCACAAGCATCACGGGCGCGACAAGCACAGCAAGAAGCACGACGAGGGTACGACGACCGAGTCCGCCGAGGACTTCGAGGCCCACAAGCATCACGGCCGCGACAAGCACC
>JBKPRG010000081.1:0-28722 GCA_046765815.1 Actinomycetota bacterium | reverse complement strand
CGGCGGGAACGCGCAGGCGATCGCGGACAAGGTGAGGCGCGTCGACGGCATCGCCGGCGCGAACGCTCCCGCGGCATGGAAGAGCGGGAGGGACTCGATCGTCGAGGCGTTCCCGGCGATGGACGGAGCGGCGTCGGGAATCCAGGGCGTCATCGATCGTGTCAACGACACGCTCAAGGGCACGGACGGAACGCTCGGCGGCACACCTGCCGTCGACCGCGACTTCGTGCATGCGGTCTACGGCAACTTCCCGTACGTCCTCGCGTTCGTGCTCATCCTGACGCTGGTCCTGCTCGCGCGGGCGTTCCGCTCGATCGTCCTGCCGATCAAGGCAGCGGTGCTGAACCTCGTCTCGCTCGGCGCCGCGTTCGGGATCGTCGTGTTCATCTTCCAGATGGGCCACGGATCGTCGCTCTGGAACATCACCGCGACGCAGGCGATCACCGCGTGGATTCCGCTGATGATCTTCGCGTTCCTGTTCGGCCTCTCGATGGACTACGAGGTCTTCATGCTCACGCGCATGCGGGAGGCGTACGACGAGACGGGATCGACTGAACAAGCAATCGAGCTCGGCCTCGCGCGCACGGGCAAGCTGGTGACCAGCGCGGCGCTGATCCTGATGTTCGCGTTCTTCGTGCTCTCCTCGAGCCCCGGGTTCGAGATCAAGGAGTTCGCGATCGGCCTGGCGGCGGGGATCATCTTCGACGCGACGGTGATCCGCGCGCTGCTCGTCCCGGCGCTGATGCGCCTGCTCGGCGACGCCAACTGGTGGATGCCGCACTGGACGCGCAAGGCGCTGTTCATCAGCCGCGGCGAGACGCCGACCGCGCCGGCGGCGGAGTCGGCATAGCCGAACCGTGTCGGCGGTCGCAGTAGAGAGCGCACGGCCCGTCTCGGACAGCCCGGGACGGACCGTGCGCGCGCTCTGCGAGCACCCGCTGCTCGACGTGACGTGGTCGCGCTACGAAGGCGGGCAGCCGGGGCCTGACCCGCACGTGCACCACGAGCACGTAGACGCCTTCTACATCGTGGAGGGGGAGCTGCAGTTCCAGGTCGGCCCGGATGTCGAACCGGTGCGCGCACCTGCGGGCACGTTCGTGATGGTGCCGCCGAACGTCGTGCACGGTTTCGACAACGTCAGCGACTCGACCACGCGCTGGCTCAACTTCCATGCGCCGAGCACCGGCTTCATTCCGTACCTGCGAGGCGATCGTGACGGCTTCGACAGCTTCGACCCGCCCGCCGACGGCGGCCGGCCCGCCGAGGACGCGACGATCGCACACCCCGACGCACGCGGCGAGCTGGGCCGCGAGCCGCAGTTCGCCGCGACCGAGGTCGAGCTCGCGCCCGGCGACGAGCATGAACTTGGGGCTGACGGCGTCCAGTGCGCCTTCGTACTCACCGGCAGCGTCGAGCCGGGCGGTGGCCCGGGCACGTGGCTGCTCGGCCCCGTCACGCTGCGGAACCCCGGCCCCGGGCCGGCGCGACTGTTACACGTCGACGCGCCCGCGGCGTAGCGGCGTCGTCGGCCGTGACGGCGCGATGCAGCGCGACGCCTGCCATGACGAGCGCGATGCCGGCGAGCTCGAGCACCGTCGGCAGCTGGCGCAAGACGACGACGCCGACGGCCGTCGCAGTGGCAGGGAGCAGCGCCACGAACAGCGCGTACGTGGCGCGCGGCAGCCTCGCCATCGCGAGCTGGTCGAACACATACGGGATTACCGATGAGCTGACGCCGACGCCGAGCCCGGCCGCCAGCGCGACCGGATCGGTGAAGGCGTGAACCGCGCCGCCGAACCCGATCGGCGAGACGCACACGAACGCGAGCAGCATCGCCGCCGCAAGCCCGTCGATTCCGCTCGCGCCCGCGACCCGGTGCGCGAGGGCGATGTACGCGGTGAACAGCGCAGCGTTGGCGAACGTGAAGGCGATGCCGAAGGGCTCGCCCTCGAAGCGGACGTGCGTGAGCAGGAAGACGCCGGCTGCGGCGACGACGACCGCCGCCACGTTGCGCGGCAAGCGCGCGCCGAGCAGCGCCAGCAGGATCGGGCCGATGAACTCGATCGCGGCGACGGTGGCGAGCGGGAGGCGGTCGATCGACTCGTAGAAGAAGGCGTTCATGGCGGCGAAGACGCAGCCCAACCCCGCGACCAGCGCGCGACCGTCTCGGTCAAGCGCGCGGAGCACCCGCCACGGCCGGCGCCAGAGCGCGAAGACGAGTGCGGCCGACGCGATCCGCAGCCACGCGACGCCGAGCACGTCGACGCGCGCGAAGAGCAGCACGGCGAACGAAGGCCCGAGATAGTGGAAGACGGCGCTGACGACGAAGTACCCCTTGGGGCGACGAGCCATGCGACGGATGCTCGCGCGCAAAACCTCCACGATGCCACCCGAATCGAAGGTATCCGGAGGATTTCAGAATGAAATCGTCGGACCTACCGGGCTAGACTCCGCCGGAATGGCCAATCTTGATGAAACCGACCGTAAGATCCTCGGTGAGCTCGCGACGAACGCACGGATCTCGTTTGCGGAGCTGGGGCGGCGCGTCAACCTCTCCTCGCCGGCCGTCGCCGACCGGGTGCAGCGCCTCGAGCGCGCCGGCGTGATCACCGGCTACCGGGCCGAGCTCGATCCACGCGCGCTCGGCTTCGGCCTCACGGCGATCGTGCGGGTGAAGCCCGCGCCGGGTCGGCTGGCTCAGATCCCCAAGCTCGCCGCCGAGCTGCCAGAGGTCGGCGAATGCCATCGGATCACGGGGGAGGATTGCTTCTACCTGACGCTCTACCTGCGCTCGATCGAGGAGCTCAGCGGGCTGCTCGATCGCTTCCTCGACTACGGCGAGACGACGACGTCGCTCGTGAACGCGTCGCCCGTGCCCCGCCGCGGGCCGCCTTTCTAGGCCGTCCCCGCTTCGCCTGCTGCACGCTCGCCCGCAGTGCCTCCATCAGGTCGAGCGGCTCCTCGCCTTCGTCGACCTCGGCGGCGCGGTGGACCTCCTTGCCCTTGCGCTTCGCCTCGATCGCCGCCTTCAGCTCGGCCTGGTACGTGTCCTTGTAGCGCTCGGGCTTCCACGTCGTCGTTCCTGATTCGACGAGCTGCCGCGCCATGGCGAGCTCCTCCTTGCCGATGCGCTGCTTCGACGGCTTGATCTCGTCGACCGGCTGGATCTCGTCGGCGAAGTAGAGCTGCTCGAGCACGAGCACGCCGTCGCGAACGCGCAGCGCGCCGAGATGCTGTCGCTCGCGCATCACGAACTTCGCGACGGCGACCAGGTCGGTGTCCTCGAGCGCCTGCACGAGAAGCGAATAGACCTTCTCGGCGCCGTCGCCGGGGCCGAGGTAGTACGTCTTGGCGAAGTAGATCGGGTCGATCTCCTCGGCGGGCACGAAGTCGGTGACGTCGATCGCCTTGTAGCCCTCGACCTGCGCCTGCTCGAAGTCCTCGTCGTCCATGAAGACGTACTTGCCCTTCGTGTACTCGAACGCCTTCACGACCTCGTCGTCGGGAACGGGCTTGCCCTCGGCCTTGCAGACCTTCTGGTAGCCGATCGGCGAGCTGTCCTTCTCGTGCACGAAGTGAAAGTGCAGCTTGTGCTCACGCACGGCCGAGTACATGCGCACCGGAACATGCACGAGGCCGAAGGAGATCGAGCCGGACCAGAGCGGACGCGGCATGATCGATCAGCGGTTGCGATCCGGATCGTCGGGTCCGCCGGGACCGAGCAGCTCCTGCCGCTGCGGCGTTCGACGAACGGCCTGCGTCGGCGTGGTTCCTCGTCCGAGCGTCATCACGAACCAGACACCGACGGCGATTGCCGCGGCGAGCGGCAGCAGCGCCAACAGAGCGGTGCCGGGCGCGATGAAGAGCACGACCGCGATCACGACGAGGACTCCTATCAGCAAGACAGCCATGGGTGGTCCGTGCCCGCCTGAGCCGGAGCGAAACCGCCGCGCTACTCGCGGTCGGTCGACGTCGCCTGCGAGATCTGCTCCAGCAGCGCGCCGGTGTCCTTCTCCTTCGCCTCGAGCGCCACGTCGGCCTGCGCGAGGATGCCGACCAGCGCGCCGTTCTCGACGACGGGAAGCCGGCGTACCCGGTGCTTGGCCATGAGGGACAGCGCCTCGTCCAGGTCCTGGTCGGGCGAGACGGTCACCGGCTCGTGCGATGCGATGTCGCCGACGCGCACGGCTTTCATGTCAGCGCCTTCTGCGACGGCGCGCAGGACGATGTCCCGATCAGTCAGCGTGCCGACGAGACGGCCGTCCTGGACGACCGGCAGCGAGCCGACGTCCTCCGTCTTCATCAACCGGGCCGCCTCGATGAGCGGCTGCTCCTCGCGGACGGCCTGCACCTTCGGAGTCATCACTTCACGAATGGTCTTCGTCATCTCGATAGCTCCTTCCCGCGGTCAGGCTTCCGAATCCTTTGCCGAGAAGATGACCGTCGGCACGTCTTCACGCGCCGGGTCGCGATGGCGAACGACGACATCGACGAGCGTCCCGAGGAGCGACGCCAACGGGACAGCGAGGAGAACGAAAACACCGCCGAACAACAAGCCCACACTTGTCACCGTGACGAGCACCACGAGCGGCGAAAGCCCAACGGCATGGCCGAATACGTGCGGGTTGATCAGGTAGTCCTGCAGCAGGCGCAGTCCGAAGACGGCAACGGCCGCGGCAACCGCGTGCTGCCAGTCGATCGTGAGGCCGACGAGAACGGCCGCCGACCCGGCCGCGAGCGGGCCGATCACGGGCACGATCTCGAACAGGCCGGCGAAGCAGCCGAGCAGCAGCCAGTACGGCAGTCCGATCAGCGCGAAGGCGCCCGAGAGGACGGTGCTGACGAACGCGATCATCAGCAGCTGGCCGCGGACGAACGCACCGAGCTTGAGGTCGATCAGGTTCCACGTCTCGCGCACGAGCAGGCGCCGCCGTCGAGGCACGAGCTCCAGCACGAGCTGCTCGGCCCGGTCACGCTCGAAGATCCAGTACGCCGCTGTCGCGAGCGTGAAGAAGATCCCGATCAGCACCTCGAGCGCCTTGGTCGTGATCGTCACCGCCGGGTGGATCAGCCCGGCGCCCGACGGCAGCTTTTCCAGGCGCCGCTGCAGACCGAGCAGGAACTCGTGCTTGATCCCCGACGAGTTTCTCGCGGCGTCCCGCAGGCCCGACTGGTCGCCGACCGCCGACGAGAGCTGGTGTACCGCCGGCGGCACCGCCAGCCAGAGCAGCAGCCCGATCACGACCCCCAGCCCCGCAAAGTGCAGGAGCACGCCGACCGAGCGCGGCACACCGTGACCGGCGAGCCGATCGACGCCGGGCCGCATCGCGGCCGCGATCGTGAAGCCGAGGAGCAGCAGCGCGACCAGCAGCCGCAGCTGCCACAGCGCCAGGGCCGCGGCGACCACGCCCACCACGACCACCGACGTGACGAATGCCCGCCTCGCCGTGCTCACGAGGATGTAACGGGAACTAGGTATTCGTGGTCACGGCGAGCAGGACGGCAAGGGCGGCCGTGCCCGCCACGATCCACGCGACGTAGTCGCCGATGTGCCCGCTGTGCAGCGCGCGGAACGGCTCGAGCAGCGTCCGGAGAGCGGCTGTCCGCGGCCGCTTCCGACGAAGCGCAACGGCGGCCAGCGCGACGCCGCCTCCGACCGCGGCGAGCCCCTCGAGCACGTGCGCCCATGTGAACGCCGACGGCTCGGCCGGACCGGCGGCAGGCGGCACTCCTTCGAGAACAAGACGCTCGTACGCGCCGCGATCCTGAAAGCGCGCCGCGGTCTGGTCGGCGCGCTCGCGCAGGTGCGGGGCAAAGCCGACGGCGAGCCCCGCGGCGAGCAGCGCGAGCATCGAGCCCAGCATCGCAAGCGACGCACGGCGGCCGAGCTCGCGCGGCTCGTCGCGCTCCGGCTTGTCCGCCTCCGGCGATAGCAGAGGGTCCTCATCGCCGCCAAGCCCGAGGAACACGCGCCCGGTCGCACGCAGGAGGCCGCCGGCGACGAGCGCCGACGACGTGATCACCACGACGACGAGCCAACCGCGCGCGAACGAGGCGGACGGCAGGAGCCCGCCGAGGACAAGCGCACCGGCAGCGAAGGTCGCGCCGACGAGCGGCAACGACCTCCCCTGCCCGCGCAGCTGCAGCTCGTCGCCGGACCGGCGCGTATGTACGAGCACCCCCACTCCGAGGAAGAGCGCCGCCTTGACGAAGCCCTCGCTGACGACCGCGGTCGACGTTCCGCCGAGCCCGTGCGGCGTCAGGAGCGCGATGCCGGCGAGGAAGAGGCCGCCGCGGCTGATCGTTGCGAACGCGAGCAGCCGTTTCAGGTGCCGTTGCAGAAAGGCCATGACGCCGCCGAGCACCATCGTCAGGCACGCGATCCCGATCAGCACGCCGTGCACGGCGTCGGCGCTCGAGCCGAACGGCCCCGAGAACACCGTCCAGTACACGCGTGCCAGCGCGTAGAGGCCGAGGTCGCTCATCACCGCCGAGAACAGCGCGCAGACCGGGGTCGGTGCGACGGCGTAGGCGTCGGCCAGCCAGAAGTGGAACGGCACCGCCGCTGCCTTGATCAGGAACCCAGCCGCGAGCAGCGCGAACGAGAGCACCAGCAGGCCGCTCGGCCGCTCGGCGGCGAGCGTCCGCCCGAGTTGCGCGAGATTCAGCGTGCCGGTGTGGCCGTACAGGACCGCGATCCCGATCAGGACGAGGAAGCCGGCGATGCTGTTCGTGATCGCGAACACGAAGCCGCCCTGCAGCGGCGCGAGCTCGGTGTGGGCGTGGGCCGTGAGCGCGTACGCGACGACGCCCATCAGCTCGAAGAAGACGAACATGTTGAAGAGGTCGCCGGTCAGGCTGAACCCGACCATCGCCGCGAGGAACACGAGCACGAGCGCGTGGTAGAGCGGCGAGACCTCGTCGAAGTAGTGCCACGAGAAGACGAGCGCGCCGGTAACTATCAGCGCGGCAAAGCAGGCGAGACCTGCGCCCATCGGATCGACGACGAACGCGATCCCGACTGCGAGCCCGTCCCGCGGGCGCCAGCCTCCGAACCAGTAGACGACGCTCCCGCCCCAGGCGTGGACGAGCAGGATCGCCGTCAGCACCGCTGTCGCAGCCGCGACCGCCGTCGCCAGCAGGTCGACAAGGCGCGGCGACAGGAGCCGTCCGGTCGCCGTGATCACGGCCGCCGCAAGTAATGGCACGGCGACCGTCAGCGGGATGAGCGTCTGCATCTAGCCGTGCATCGGGGAGAGCGCATCGGGATCGACTTCGCCCGTGCGCTTGAACACGTCGACCGCGAGCGCCAGCAGAAGCGCGGAAACCGTGACGCTGACGACGACGTCGGTCAGGACGAGCGCCTGGACGACCGGGTCGACGGCGCGGGTGCCGACGGGCACCTCGGCGAACACGGGCGCTGTCGCGTGCTTGCGGAAGCCGATCGCGAGCAGCAGCACGTAGGTCGAGGACTGCGTGACGCCCAGCGCAAGGACGAGGTGCACGAAATGGCGGCTCGTCGCGACGCCGTAGAGGCCGACGAGAAACAGCCAGGCGGCGAGCAGGTACGGCAGGTGGCTCACTGCCAGAGCTCCTCGAGGAACTCGCCGAGGAAAAGCACAAAGGCCGCTCCGACAGCGAGCGCCGTCAGGTCGTTGAGGACGGCGATCGTCCCCGCCGATGCGAGCGTCCCCGCCTGCCCGAAAGGCAGCAGGTTGCCGAGGTAGCCGGCGCCGGAGACAAGCCCGGCGACGCCGATCGACGCGAAGCCGGCAAGCGCGACCCCCTCGACTGCGTCGACCGCGGCGACCGGAAGGATCCCGCGGACACCGCGATAGCCGGCGCCGACGAACGCCGCAACCGCGGCCGCCGCCAGGACGACACCGCCGCCAAAGCCGCCGCCGGGCGTGATGTACCCGTGCGCGGCGACCCAGATGCCGAGCACGGTGAACGTGCCGGCCAGCAGCACAGCGAGGAGCCGCAACGCGTCGCTCGGAGACTCGTCCTCGCGCCGCCCCGAACGCTGGGGGGAGCCTCGCAGCAGCACCGCTGCTCCGATCGCCGCCGCGAAGAGAATGAACTCCTCGCCGAGCGTGTCGAACCCGCGATAGTCGAAGGTGACCGCGCTGACGACGTCCGTCGCGTGGCGCTCGTGGACCGCGACGCGGTTGAGGAGCAGGCTGTAGCGGCCGTCGAAGTGGCCGAACGCAGGCAGACCGTCGAGCCCCCAGATGAAGCAGCCGCCCAGCGTCGCGGCGCCGACGAGGAACAGCGTGCGCCTCGCGCCGAGGCTCACTGCCGACGGAGCCTCGCCAGCGCGAGCAGGACCATGAGCGGCAACGCGAGCGAGCCGGCGACGACCGCCGACACGGCAACGTCGGGCGCCTGGTAGACGACGAACAGCACGACGAGCAGCAGCCCGTACAGCCCGCCCACCAGCAACTGCCGAAACGGCTCGCGCGTGAGCGCGGTCGCCGTGCCGCCGAGCGCGACGAGCGCGATGGCTACCACCTGCAATCCCGTCACCGGTCCTCCCCACGCCGAATGGCCCTGGCCGTCTCGATCGCGAGGAGCGGGCCCAGCACGAGCAGCAGGCCGGCGATCAGGAGGGCGTTGATCGCCGGCTGCGTGAACGATTCGTCGACGAGAACGGCGAGCGCGACGGGTAGCGGACCGACGATCGATCCCGACGCGGCGTAGTGAAGGCGGGCGAGCGGGCCGCGAGCGAGCACGACGCCCGCAACGCAGCCGACCTCGCCGCACACGGCGAGCGCAAGCAGGAGCCAGACGGTCATCGACGCGTGGGCAGGAAGCGCGCGAAGAGGACGCCGCCGAGCAGCGACAGCGGCGCGAGCGTCAGTGGGACAACGTAGTACGAGGGCCGCGAGAAGGCCTGCGCGAGAAGGACGAGGACGAGGACGACCATCGTTCCCGCCAGCTCGAGTGCGACGAGGGCGTCGGCGAGCGGCGCGCGCACGAGCAGGTAGCCGAGCGGCACGAGCGCGATGAGGAGCACGACCGCACTCGCCGTCCACGGGTTCACCGGCGATCGTCTCCGACGAGCGTATGCCGCGTCGCCCGACCGTCGGCGGTGACGTCGAGGACGATCGTGTTCGGGGCGAGCGTGCCGAAGAGCTGAGCGAGACCCCGGTCCGCGCGATGCCGCCAGTCGACTCCAGAGGGCAGCTCGACGGTCGACACACGTCCGCGCGCGCGCCGGCCGCGCACCAGTAGCCACAGGTCCCGCGGGATGCGTGCGACTCCGTTCGCCGCCCACGACCACGCCCGTCGCTGCACGATCGGCTCCGGCAGGCCGGTCCGCAGCACCAGTCGCACGGCGAGCGTCCCCGCGACCGCCGCGCCGGCCCCGAGGACGAGCTCGAGCGGCGCAAGTGTGCCGACGAGCGCGACCCAGACGACGAAGAGACTGAGGCAAACGCCACCCCAGCGACAAACGGCCTTCGAGGTCAGCGGCGTCTCACCTCCACTGTCTTCTGTTTCCGGTGTAGGGGCCGCCAAACCGGGTAGCCCCGGCTCATGACCGAAATCGGCTACTCCCTGTCGTCCGAAGAGCATTCCGCGCGCGAGCTCGTCCGCAACGCCGTCGCCGCCGAGGAAGCGGGCTTCTCGTTCGCGCTCATCTCGGATCACTTCCATCCGTGGACCGACCGGCAGGGCGAGAGCCCGTTCGTCTGGTCGGTGATCGGCGCGATCGCGGAGGCGACGAGCACGCTCCGGCTCGGCACCGGCGTCACGTGCCCCATGATCCGCATCCATCCCGCAGTGATTGCGCAGGCAGCGGCCACGAGTGCGCTGCTGCTCGAAGACCGGTTCTTCCTCGGCGTCGGTACCGGCGAGAACCTGAACGAGCACGTGCTCGGCGATCGCTGGCCGAGCTACGACGAACGCGCCGAGATGCTGGAGGAAGCAGTCGCGGTCATGCGGCAACTCTGGGAAGGCGGCCTCGTCTCGCATCGCGGGCGGCACTACACGGTCGACCGTGCGCGGCTGTACAGCGTTCCCGACGAGCCGCCGCCGGTTGCGATCGCCGCGGCCGGGCCGGGAAGCGCGATGCTCGCCGGGCGGATCGGCGACGCGTTCATCTCGACCGCGCCCGACCGCGACCTCGTCGAGGAATTCGAGCAGGCGGGCGGATCCGGGAAGCCGCGCTATGGGCAGCTCACCGTCTGCTGGGCCGAGAGCGAGCGCGAGGCGATCGACACGGCGCACGAGTGGTGGCCCAACGCCGGCCTCGGCGGTGACCTCGGACAGGAACTCCCGCTGCCGCGCCACTTCCGCCAGGCGACCGAGACTCTCACCCGCGAGCAGGTCGCCGAGGCGGTCGTCTGCGGCCCCGACCCTGACCGCCACCGGGACGCGATTCGGGAGTTCGAAGCTGCCGGCTTCGATCACGTGTACGTGCACCAGGTCGGTCCGGACCAGCACGGCTTCATTCGCTTCTACGAGCGGGAGATCCTCGGCGCGGTCGTGGGCCGCTGATGGAGGTCGTCGTCGTCACCGGAGCTTCCGCGGGCGTCGGGCGCGCGACGGTCCGTCTGTTCGCGCGCGAGGGCGCCGCCGTGGGACTGATCGCGCGCGGCGGCGAGCGGCTCGAGGCGGCAAAGGCCGAGGTCGAGCGCCTTGGGAGCCGCGCGGTCGCCGTCCAGGCCGACGTCGCCGATCCCGACCAGGTCAAGGCGGCGGCCGAGCAGTTCGAGCGCGAACTCGGGCCGATCGACGTGTGGGTGAACAACGCCATGGCGACGGTGTTCGCCCCGGTGACACAGACGACGCCGGACGAGTTCCGGCGCGCGACCGAGGTGACGTATCTCGGTTCGGTCTGGGGGACGATGGTGGCGCTCGAGCGGATGGTGCCGCGCGACCACGGCGTGATCGTGCAGGTCGGCTCTGCGCTCGCCTACCGCGGCATCCCGCTGCAGGCCGCGTACTGCGGCTCGAAGCACGCGTTGCAGGGCTTCCTCGAGTCGCTGCGAGCCGAGCTGTTGCACGAAGGCTCGAACGTGCGCGTGACGATGGTGCAGCTGCCGGCGCTCAACACGCCGCAGTTCACATGGAGCCGCGCCAAGCTGCCGCACAAGCCGCAGCCCGTGCCGCCGATCTTCCAGCCCGAGATCGCCGCGCGCGCAATCGTCTGGGCGGCGCGCCACCCGCAGCGGCAGCTGATGGTCGGCTGGCCGACGGTGAAGGCGATCGTCGGCAATGCGATCGCGCCCGGCTTCGCGGACCGCTACCTCGCCCGCAACGGCTACGACGCGCAGCAGACCGACGAGCCCGTCGATCCGAATCGTCCCGACAACCTCTTCCAGCCCGTCCCCGGCGCCCAGGCCGCGCACGGCCCGTTCGACGAAACGTCGCGGGACCACAGCACCCAGCTCTGGGCACGCACCCACAGACGGCTGCTCGGCGCCTCCGCTGCCGCATCGGCAGTGGCGCTGGCGCTTCGTTCACGTCGATAGGAGGAAACAGTGAGCCAGCTCGTCGCCGACTACATCCTCGAACGACTGAAGGAATGGGGCATCCACCGGATCTACGGCTATCCCGGCGACGGGATCAACGCGCTGCTCGGCGCGTTCGACCGCGCGGACGGCGACCCCGAGCTGATCCAGGTGCGGCATGAGGAGATGGCGGCGTTCATGGCCTGCGGGCACGCGAAGTTCAGCGGCCAGGTCGGCGTCTGTGTCGCCACCTCGGGGCCCGGCGCGATCCACCTCCTGAACGGGCTCTACGACGCGAAGCTCGACCACCAGCCGGTTGTCGCGATCGTCGGCCAGCAGGCGCGTACCGCGCTCGGCGGCGACTACCAGCAGGAGGTCGACCTCGTCACGCTCTTCAAGGACGTCGCGCACGAGTACGTGCAGATGGCGACCGATCCGACGCAGATCCGCCACCTCATCGACCGCGCCGTGCGCATCGCGCTCGCGCAGCGGACCGTCACGTGCGTGATCGTGCCGAACGATCTCGCCGGCGAGCCCGCGAGCCTGCCGCCGCACAAGCACGGGACAGTGCACTCGAGCATCGGCTACACATCGCCGAAGATCGTTCCCGGTGAGTTCGAGCTGCGGCGTGCGGCAGAGATTCTGAACGCCGGCGAGCGCGTGGCGATGCTCGTCGGACAGGGCGCACTCGGCGCCGACGCCGAGGTGCTCGAGACCGCGCGCCGGCTCGGCGCGGGCGTGGCGAAGGCGCTGCTCGGACGTGCCGTCGTGCCGGACGACATCCCATTCGTGACCGGTTCGATCGGACTGCTCGGCACGCGGCCGAGCTACGAGCTGATGGCCGGCTGCGACACGCTGCTGATGGTCGGGTCGAGCTTCCCGTACTCGGAGTTCCTGCCCGAAGAGGGCGACGCGCGCGGCATCCAGATCGACATCGACCCGCGCATGATCGGCATCCGCTACCCGATGGACGTCCACCTGGTCGGCGACGCGAAGGAGACGCTGCGCCTCCTCCTCCCGCTGCTCGAGCAGAAGGAGGACCGCTCGTGGCAGGAGAAGATCGAGTCGAGCGTCGATGACTGGTGGAAGCTGCTCGAGCGGCGCGCGCACGAGCCGGCCCACCCGATCAACCCGCAGCTCGTTTTCTGGGAGCTCTCGTCGCGTCTCCCCGACCGCTGCATCCTCACCTCGGATTCAGGCTCGGCGGCGAACTGGTTCGCGCGCGACCTGAAGCTGCGGCCGGGGATGATGGCGTCGCTCTCGGGGACGCTCGCGACGATGGGCCCGGGCGTTCCGTACGCAGTCGCCGCGAAGTTCACGAACCCGGACCGGCCCGTGATCGCGCTCGTCGGCGACGGCGCGATGCAGATGAACGGCATCAACGAGCTGATCACGATCGCGAAGTACCACGAGCGCTGGAGCAACCAACAGCTCGTCATCCTCGTGCTCAACAACCGCGACCTGAACCAGGTGACGTGGGAGCAGCGCGCGCTGCAGGGCGACCCGCGCTACGCGGTCTCGCAGGACATCCCCGACTTCCCGTACGCGGACTTCGCGCGCATGATCGGGTTGCACGGCGTCCGCGTCGACGATCCCGCCGGCGTCGGCACCGCGTGGGACGAAGCGCTTGCGGCCGGCCGCCCGTCCGTGCTCGAGGCGGTCGTGGATCCGGAGACGCCGCCGCTGCCGCCGCACATCACGTTCGAACAGGCGAAGCACTTCGCCCAGTCGGCGCTCGCCGACCCGGACCGCGGACAGATGGTCCGTCAGTCGTTCAGGCAGATGGTAGATGCACTCCTGACGAGGCGATGATCTCGACAATCGCGGGGCGGGCCGAGGCCGCAGTCACGTCACTGCGCGCCTCGGCCTACACGGTCCCGGCGGACGCGCGGGAGTCCGACGGGACGTTCGAATGGGACTCGACCACGCTCGTGCTCGTCGAACTCGAGGCGGAGGGCGAGCGCGGCCTCGGCTGGACGTATGGCGCCGCCGCCGCGGCGCGGCTCGCCGAGGACCTGCTGGCACCGGTCGTCTCGGGGCGGAGCGTGCTGGCCATCGGCGCCGCGCACGGCGCGATGCGCGCCGCGCTTCGCAACGTCGGCCGGCCGGGCGTCGGCGCGACAGCGCTCTCCGCGGTCGACGTTGCCTTGTGGGATCTGAAGGCGAAGCTGCTCGGGCTTCCCCTCGTCTCGCTGCTCGGCGCCGCGCACGAGAGCGTCCCCGTGTACGGCAGCGGCGGCTTCTGTTCCTACTCCGACGGGCGCCTCGCGCAGCAGCTCGCGGGCTGGGTCGAGAAGGGCATTCCACGCGTGAAGATGAAGATCGGCCGGGGGCGCGACATCGAGCGCGTACGTCTCGCGCGCGAGGCGATCGGGAGAGACGCTGAGCTGTATGTCGACGCGAACGGTGCGTACGCGCCGAAGCAGGCCCTCGGGCTCGCCTCCGTGTTCGCCGAGCTCGGCGTGACGTGGTTCGAGGAACCGGTGAGCTCGCGCAACGTCGAGGGACTGCGGCTCGTGCGCGCGTCGGCGCCTCCCGGGATGGAGGTCGCAGCCGGCGAGTACGCGTGGGAGCCGGCCGACTTCCGCGACCTGGTCGGCGCAGTCGATTGCCTGCAGGCCGACGCGACGCGCTGCGGCGGTATCACCGGACTGCTGGCGGCGGCCGCGCTCGCGGAGGCCAACGAGCTCGACCTGTCGGGGCACACCGCGCCGACCATCCACACGCATGCGCTGACCGCAGTGCCGCGCCTGCGCCATCTCGAGTGGTTCCACGATCACGTCCTCGTCGAGCGCCGGCTGTTCGACGGCTTCATCGAGCCCGTCGCCGGCGTCGTCCGCGCGGACCTCTCGCGCCCCGGGCTCGGCGTTGAGTTCAAGCACGCCGACGCCGCTGCAGCGACGGTCCGATGACCGAGCTCGCAGCGGCACTGCGCGCGCAGGTTGAGGGCGAGGTGCGTTTCAGCGCAGGCGATCGCGTGCTCTACTCGGCCACGGGCGCGAACTACCGCCACGTGCCGATCGGCGTCGTTCTGCCGAAGTCGGCCGAGGACATCGAGGCGACGGTCGCGGTGTGTCGCGAGCACGACGCGCCGGTGCTCCCGCGCGGCGGCGGCACGAGCCTCGCCGGACAGTGCACCAACGTCGCGGTCGTCATCGACTGCTCGAAGTACATGAACCGAATCGTCGAGATCGACCCCGACCGGCGGCTGGCGCGAGTGCAGCCCGGCGTCGTGCTCGACCATCTGCGCAAGGAGGCTGAGCAACGTTACGGGCTCACGTTCGGCCCCGACCCGTCGACGCACGAGTACTGCACGTTCGGCGGCATGATCGGCGCCAACTCGTGCGGTGTGCACTCGGTGCTGTCGCAGTTCTACGGCCCGGGGCCGCGGACGTCGGACAACGTCCACGAGCTGGAGGTCCTCACCTACCGCGGCCACCGGCTCCGCGTCGGCGCCGAAGGCTCAGGCGTGCCCGAAGGGATTCGGGCCGAGCTGCAGGCGCTCATCAAACGCTACGCCGATCTCGTCCGCGAGCGGTATCCGGACATTCCGCGCCGCGTCTCGGGCTACAACCTCGACGACCTCCTGCCCGAGAAGGGGTTCCACGTCGCCCGCGCGCTCGCCGGCACGGAGGGCACATGCGTCACCGTCCTCGAGGCGACGGTGCATCTCGTCGACAGCCCGCCGCAACGCTCGCTGCTCGTGGCCGGCTTCGAAGACGCGGCGACGGCCGCCGACCACGTCCCGGACGTCATGCGGCACCGGCCGCTCGGGCTCGAGGGTGTCGACGAGGCGCTGATCGAGGACATGACGCTGCTCGGCAAGCACAAGCACGACCTCTCACTGCTGCCGGACGGACGCGGCTGGTTGCTCATCGAAACGGGCGGCGAGACGCGAGAGGAGGCCGACGAGCGCGCGCGGGAGATCATGCGCACGCTCGAGAAGTCCCGGGACGGCCTCCGTGGACTGAAGCTCTACGACAACCCGCCGAGCGAGAAGCACGTCTGGGAGGTTCGCGAGGCGGGACTCGGGGCGACCGCGTTCATCCCCGGCAAGCCCGACACGTACGAGGGCTGGGAGGACTCCGCCGTCCCGCCCGAGCGGCTCGGCGAGTACCTGCGGAAGCTCGGCGAGCTCACGTCGCGCTACGGCTACGAGAGCGCGCTCTACGGGCACTACGGCCAGGGCTGCGTGCACGCGCGCTGGAACTTCGACCTCGTCACGAAGGAAGGGATCGAGACGTGGCGCCGCTTCCTCGACGACGCGGCGGACCTCGTTCTCTCGCTCGGCGGCTCGCTCTCGGGCGAGCACGGCGACGGTCAGTCGCGCGCCGAGCTGCTACCGAAGATGTTCGGGGAGGAACTGGTCGAGGCATTCCGCCGCTTCAAGGGGATCTGGGATCCCGACCGGCGCATGAACCCCGGCAAGGTCGTCGACCCGTACCCGATCACGTCCGACCTCCGGCTCGGCACCGACTACCGGCCGCCGCAGCTCGACACGCATTTCGCATACCCCGACGACGGCGGCAGCTTCGCGCACGCGACCGTGCGCTGTGTCGGCATCGGCAAGTGCCGCCGCTCGGACGGCGGCGTGATGTGCCCCAGCTACATGGTCACGCGCGAGGAGAAGCACTCGACTCGCGGCCGTGCGCACCTGCTGTGGGCAATGGTGAACAGCGACGAGCTGCCGCTCTGGCACTCGGGCGAGGTGCTCGACGCGCTGGACCTCTGCCTCTCGTGCAAGGGCTGCTCGAACGACTGCCCGGTGAACGTCGACCTGCCGACGCTGAAGGCGGAATACCTCGCGCATCACTACAAGCGCCGGCTCCGGCCGCGCCCAGCGTACGCGTTCGGCTTCATCGACCGCTGGGCGCACATGGCGAGGGTCGCGCCGCGGCTGGCCGGCCGCATCGGCAATACACGTTTCGCGAAGGCCGCCGTCGGCATCGCGCCGAAGCGTCAGGTGCCGCCTTTCGCGCCGGTGACTTTCCAACACTGGGCACGAAAGCGCGGCGGTTCCCACAAGGGTCGTCGGCGCGTGCTGGTCTGGCCGGACACGTTCACGAACTACTTCGAGCCCGAGGTCGGAGCGGCGACGGTCGAGGCGCTCGAGGCGGCCGGCTACGACGTGACGGTGCCGCAGGGCCGCTTCTGCTGCGGCCGGCCGCTCTACGACTACGGCTTCCTCCGCGCTGCCCGCCGTTACCTCGAGCGGACGCTCGATTCACTGCGGGACGAGCTCCGCGCCGGGACGCCGATCGTCGGCATCGAGCCAAGCTGCATCGCCGTCTTCCGCGACGAGCTCGCGAAGATGCTCCCCCACGACGAGGACGCGCAGCGGCTCAAGCGCCAGACGTTCCATCTCGCCGAGTTCCTGCTCCACGACGACGAGTTCGAGCCGCCGCCGCTCGACCGGCACGTCGTGTTCCAGGGGCACTGCCACGCCGCGGCGACGGGCGGCGTCGAGCCGGCGCGGGAGCTGCTGAAGCGCATGGGTGTCGACCTCGAGGCTCCGGACAGCGGCTGCTGCGGCATGGCGGGCGGCTGGGGCTATGAAGCCGGCCACTACGAGGTCTCGCAGGCGTGCGGCGAGCGCGGGATCCTCCCAGCTGTGCGCGCCGCCTCCGCCGACGCCGTGGTCGTCGCCGACGGCTTCTCGTGCCGCCATCAGATCGAGCAGGGCGCGACCGGCCGCAAGGCGCTCCACATCGCGAACGTGCTCGAGCTCGCGCGCGCGTACGGGCCGGCCGGGCCGCCCGGCGGGCGGCCCGAGGAAGCCGTGCCCGAGTTGCTTCGCTATTAGCGCTTGCGCCCGTCGACCGCGCGCTGTAGCTGCGCCTTCGACATGCTCGAGCGCCCGGGGACGTTCATCTTCTTCGCCTCGTTGTAGAGCTGGTCGTACGTCCGTCCCTTTGGACGGTCAGTGCCCGAGCGCAGGCCGCCGCGGCGGCTCGAAGACATGTCGCGCGTCGAGGTGCGTGAGCGCTCACGCGCCTCGCCCGTGCGCGCGCGTTCCTTCTGCACGGTCCGCGCGGCGATTTCCTTCGCCCGCTTCTCGGAGCGGCCCTGCGAGCGCTCGCTCTCCTTGATGTGCTCGTACTGACGCGCGCGCTTCGTTCCCTTCTTCACTCCGCGTGGCGGCATTCATGTCACCTCCGTTGATCGCTTTCTCTGTTTCAACGGGGAAGTCGCGGGAAGCGACACGGGACAAGCGGAAAGGAGAATGCATGCCTGGCAAGCGCGCGAACGTGAAGAACGAGAAGCAGTACGAGGCGCTCAAGGACAAGGGAATGTCCAAGGAGCGCGCTGCGCGGATCGCGAACTCACCGGGAGCGTCGAGCCGCGGCGGCAAGAGCTCCTCGCGCAGCAGCTCCTCGCAGGGTGGCACGACCGCGCAGAAGAAGGCTGCGGGCCGCAAGGGCGGCCGCGCAACGGCTCGTAAGAGTTAGCGGCAGCGACGTGGCGGACGTGCCCGACACGCTGGTGCTCAGGCGGCACCGCGACCTCGACGGGATGTTTCGCGGGGCCGTCTGGGTGCGTCGGGCCGTCCTCGCGGCGCTCACCGTGCTGTGCGTGCTCGCGCTACTCAACGTCTTCGGGCAGCGGCCGACGACTGCGCGGGCCGAAACGGCCGCGGCCACGCTCTCCCTCTACGCGCCGACCGCGATCCGGGGCGGCGACTTCATGGAGGCCCGCTTCCACATCACCGCCAAGCAGGATCTGAAGAAGGCGATCCTGAAGCTCGACCCCGGCTGGGCGGAGGGGATGAGCCTGAACACGATCGAGCCGTCACCCGTCGGCGAGGCGAGTGACAACGGGCGGCTGTCGTTCGAGCTCGGCCACATCCCTGCAGGGCAGTCGTTCATTCTCTTCATGCAGTTCCAGGTCAATCCCACGAACGTCGCGTGGCACCGCCCGCAGAACGTCGAGCTCGACGACGGCGACACGGTCGTGACGCGCATCCACCGGTCGATCACGGTGTTCCCGTAATGGATCTCGTGCTCCGTGCGATCGTCGTGTTCGCGTTCGTGCTGGTGTTGACGCGCGTGATCGGCAAGCGCGAGCTGAGCTCGCTGCAGCCGATCGACCTGGTGCTGCTGATCGTCCTCGGTGACGCGCTGCAGCAGGGACTCACGCAGGACGACTACTCGCTGACCGGCGCGATCTTGGTCGTGAGCACGATCGCGCTCCTCCAGGTCTTCACGTCGTGGATCGCGTTCCGGTTCCCGCGGTCGCGACCGATCCTGGAGGGCGAGCCGATCATCGTCGTCCACAACGGCGAAGTGATCGAGCGCAACCTGCGACGGGAGCGGATCACGATCGACGACATCGCCGAGGAGGCGCGCAAGCAGCAGATCGCGCAACTCTCCGAGGTGAAGTTCGCCGTGCTCGAGACGAGCGGCTCGATCAGTTTCATCAAGGCCTAGGCAGGCGGGGAGCCGGCTTTCGCCGGCTCCCCATTTTGGTCACAACCCCCGTGTGGATTGCCCCGTGCCTCCGTACGGCAAGACCCCTCTGTTCTGTGCCGCAGGAACCGCCACCTGCCGTCCTCGCGGAGGGTAGTGCCGGTTGCCCGGCGGGACAAGCGACGTGGATGTCAGCCTCGAGCCAGCGTGCGGAGGACGCCGAGCGCGTCGACACCGTCGAAGAACTCGGCGTCCGCGCGCTCCACGACGGTGATCGCGCGCGGCGCGAGGCGCGCACCACGCCGCGTGACGTGGAGCCGTCGCGCGCGCGTGTCCGCCGCATCGACGTCGCGCTCGAGCAGGCCCTTCGCTTCGAGGCTGCGCACGACCTGCGACGTCATCTTCACGTCGGTGCCGGCCTGGGCGGCGAGCTCGACCTGCGTCGGCCGCCGCCCGTGCTCATTGAGCCACCAGGTCGATGCGAGCAGCACGAACTGGACGTGCGTGAGGTCCAGCGGCGCGAGCACCCTGGCGATGAGGCGCTGCCAGCGGAGCGTCGCGTGCCACAGCAGAAAGCCGGGGCTATCCCCCGGTTCGAGCGGCATCAGCTTTCGGCGTGAGCGACCAGACCGGCAAGCACCTCCGGGAAGTCGCCGCTGATCGCGGGACCGATCGCCTCGCCGTCTGGGCCGTCGATCTCCATCCGATAGACGACGCGTCGGCGGCCGCCGGCAGCCGCGTCGACGCGATGGATGGTCCTGACGACCGTGTCACCAAGCCGCGCCTCGTCGACGAACAGCTCAGGCTCTCGCGCCTCTGCGATCGTCAGCGCGATCGGCTCGTCACCGTTCGGCGTCATCGTGATCGTGCTGCCAACGGCGAATGGGCCGGTCAGCTCCGCACGCTCCAGGTCCCGGTTCCACTCGGGCCAGCGGGGGACATCGCGCCACGTCTCCCAGATCTGTTCCTTCGTCGCGGCCGTCTCTACCGTGTGCTCCGTCGTCCACATGTGCGGCTCCTTCCAAGATAGTCTGTACGCAGATCATCTTAGCACAGATCATCTACGTGCTTAGACATACTGACGGCGGATGAACTGGGATCTGCCGACGATCGCCGACGTGCTCGACGCCAAGCGCCGCATCGCGCCGTACTTGCGGCCGACGCCGCTCTATCGCTACGCCGCCCTCGACGAGCTGCTGGGCGCGGATGTGTATGTCAAGCACGAGAACCACCAGCCCGTCGGCGCGTTCAAGGTGCGCGGCGGCGTCAACCTCATCTCGCAGCTCGGCGAGGAGGAGCGCGCGCGCGGCGTCATCTCCGCATCGACCGGGAACCACGGCCAGTCGATCGCATATGCGGCGCGGCTTTTCGGCGTGCCTGCGACGATCTGCGTCCCGGAGAACGCCAACCCGGTCAAGGTCGACTCGATGCGCGGGCTCGGCGCGACCGTCGTCTTCCATGGGCGCGACTTCGACGACGCCCGCGAGCACTGCGAGCGGCTGGCCGTTGAGCACGGCTACCGCTACGTCCACTCCGGGAACGAGCCGCTGCTCATCGCCGGCGTCGGCACGGAGACCCTCGAGATCCTCGAGGAGCAGCCGCACGTCGACACGATCGTGGTACCGATCGGCGGCGGGAGCGGCGCCGCCGGCGCGTGCGTCGTCGCGGAGTCGATCAACGCGGCGATCAAGGTGATCGGAGTCCAGTCGGAGGCGGCACCGGCGGCGTACCGCTCGTGGCAGGCGCAGAAGCTCGTGGACGAGACACGGATGGAGACGTTCGCCGAAGGGCTGGCCACGCGGACCGCATTCGAGCTGCCGCAGACCATCCTGTGGCGGTGGCTCGACGACTTCGTCCTCGTCACCGACGACGAGATCCGCTCGGCGCAGGCGACGATGATCGAGGCGACGCGCAACCTGGTCGAGGCGGCGGGGGCCGCCCCACTCGCGGCCGCGCTGCGGCTCCGCGAGCAGCTCGCGGGCCGATGCGTCGCCCTCATCCTGAGCGGCGGCAACGCGAGCCGGGAGCAGCTCGTCGACGCGCTGCGATGGTGACCGTCGACGACGTCCGCGCCGTCGCCGCAGACCTGCCGCGGAGCTACGAGGTGCTCGTGCAGGGACGCGTCAAGTTCCGCGTCGGCCGCTACGTGTGGCTCTCGTTCTCGCGCGACGAAACCACGATGGGGTTCGCGTTCCCGAAGGAGTGGCGGCAGGCGCTCGTCGACTCCGAGCCGGAGAAGTTCTTCATGCCCAAGGCCGGCGACCTGCGTTACAACTGGGCCTGCGTCCACATGGCCGCCCTCGAGCCGGACGAGTTGCGCGACCTCGTTCTCGACGCGTGGGCCATCGTCGTACCCGAACGCGTCGCGCGCGAGTACGCGGACCACCGGTGAGCGCCGTCGAGCGCGACCAGCGCGTCACCGCGCTCGAGCTCTTCTTCGACCTCGTGTTCGTCTTCGCGATCACGCAGGTCACCGGCTTCATCTACCACGACCCGAGCTGGACGAAGCTGCTCCAGGCGGTCGCGATCCTGATGGTGCTCTGGTTCGCGTGGAGTGGGTATGCGTGGCTCGGCAACACGGCCGGCACCGACGAGGGCGCGATCCGCGTCGTCCTGCTCGCGGCGATGGGGCCGCTGCTGGTCGCGTCGCTCGCGGTGCCACACGCCTTCGGGAAGGACGCGCTGGTGTTCGGTGTCGCGTTCTTCTTCGTGCGAGCGCTGCACCTCACGGCATACGCAGTGCTTGCGCGCGACGACCCCAGGCTACGCATCGTCGTCGTGCGGCTCGCCCAGACGATCCTGCCCGCCGCCGCGGCGCTCGTTCTCGCCGGGTTCCTGCCCGAGCCGGTGCGAGCCGTCTGCTGGTGCGCCGCGCTGGCGATCGACTACGGCGGGCTGATCCTGCGCGGCACCGAGAACTGGCAGGTCGAGCCGGCGCACTTCGCCGAGCGCCACGGCCTGATCGTGATCATCGCGCTCGGCGAGTCGATCGTCGCGCTGGGAGTCGGCGCGTCGGGGCTGGGCATCCATGCGGGCGTCGTCACCGGCGCGCTGCTCGGAATCGCAGTCGCCGCCGCGCTTTGGTGGGCCTACTTCGACGTCGTCGCGACCGTCGCAGAGCGGAAGCTGCGCGCGGCAGCGCCCCGCGAGCGAGCATTGATCGCGCGCGACTCGTACACCTATCTCCACCTGCCGATGGTCGCGGGCATCGTCGTCTTCGCCTTCGGCGTCAAGACGACGCTCGTCCACGTCGGCTCGCACCTGCACGGCCCCAGCGCCGCGGCGCTGTGCGGCGGCGTCGCGCTCTACCTCCTCGCGCTGAGCTCGTTCAAGCGGCGGAACATCGGCTCGTTCAACTACCCGCGCCTCGTCGCCGTCGCCGCACTGACAGCGCTGGCGCCCGCCGCGACGCGACTGCCGTCGCTCGTGTCGCTCGCGCTCGTCGCGGTTGTCGCCTGCGGGCTGATCGCGTTCGAGGTGCGCCGCTACGCGCAGGCGCGCGACCGCATTCGGCATCTCGACGCGTGAGCGTGAGGGCGCGCACGCCGTTCGAGGTCGTCTCCGTCGGCGCGCTGTTCGCGATTGTCGCCGCCGAGATCTTCGTCACTTACCGGCGGTTGCCGGCGAGCGAGCTGTACCACGTCTCCGGAACCGGACTCGAGGGCGGAGCGAGCCGCGTGCTCGTCTTCCTGAACTTTCCAACCGCCCTCGTCGCCGTCGCGGTGCTGATGCTCGCCTACAAGAAGGCCCGCGTCGTCGCGGCTGTCGGAATCGCGCTGTGCGCGTTCGTCGTCGCACCTGGCGTCGTCAGCCAGGCCGACCTCGACGCGAAGTGGATCAACGCCGTTCCCGCACTCGGCGTCGCACTCGCCGTCGCGCTCAGCGCCGGCATGCCGGCCCGGCCCGTACCCCGAACGCGTGCGGACGGCATACGAATCGGGATCGCGCTCTGCGTGCTCGCGCTCGCCGTGCCGTGGCTCGCCGCCGACCTCGGTCTCTCGTTCAACGGCGTCCCCGTGCTCGGGACGCTCTGGCAGACCGGCGAGCTGCGGACGCAGCCGGGCCTTCCCGGCCTGCACCCCGCCGTGCACCACGGCCACCACCACGGAATGGACGGCGCGCTTCTCGTCTGGAGCGCGCTCGTCCTCTCGCGCATCGCCGGCCAACGGCGTCTGCTCGGCGCCTACCTGGCGCTGATGCTCGCCTACGGGCTCGGCGAGGTCGCGAACGACTTCTGGCTGGAGCAGGTCGTCAAGCGCGGCTGGACCGCGTGGTCGATTCCCGACGTCACGCGGCCCAGCCTTTCCGTCGCCTGGGGCGTCGTCCTCCTCGGCGCGAGCGCCGTCTACGCCGCCTCCCGCTCGATTTCCAGTTCGGCGGTCACGGGCTCGGCCACCTGAGCCGCCTTCGCGCGACCGCGGACGGTCATCGCCAGCACGCCGAGCACGGCCGCGATCAGCGACACGACGAGCGCGGGATGGAAGCCGTCGAGTAGCGCCTGCTGCGAGCTGCCGGCGCCACGGTTCGCGTTGTTCACCGCGGTCACCACGGCCAGCACCAGCGCGCCGCCGAACTGGAACGAGGTGTTGAAGAGGCCGGCTGCAAGGCCCTGCTCGTGCGGCGCGATCCCGCTGGTGGCGGCCGCGTTCAGCGGCCCGAAGGCGAGTGCGAAGCCGAGCCCGGCCAGCAGGAACGTCGGGAGCATCGCCGCGACGTAGGTCGAGTCGAGGCCGATCGGCAGGAAGAGCGCGTACGCCGCCACCGTCGAGACCATGCCAGCGACGATCAGACGGGTGATGCCGAAGCGCCCGATCAGCGGCGCGATGCGCGGCGCGAGGAGCGCCACGAGCAGGCCGCCGGGGAAGATCGCCAGACCGGTCTCGAGCGGCGACCAGCCGCGCAGCTGCTGCAGGTACAGCGTCGTGATGAACTGGAATCCGACCCAGCCGCCGAACAGCGTCATCGCTCCGAGATTGGCGCGGATCAGCGAGCTCGAACGGAGGATGCCGAGCCGCACGAGCGGCGCCGTCGCAGTGCGCTCCCGCACCACGAAGGCGGCGAGGATCGCGGCGACGCCGACGAGCGAGACAATCGTCCTCGTCGTTGCCCAGCCGACCGTTGGCGCTTCGGTCACGGTGAAGACGAGGAGCAGCATGGCGGCCGTCATGCTCAGTGCGCCTGCGAAGTCGATCGAGCCGCGCGACCGAGTCTCTGCCCTGTCGGCTGGCACGAGCTTCACGGCGGCCACGAGCGTGACGAGCGAGACCACCACCGGCAGGAAGAAGACCCAGCGCCACCCGACCTCGGTGAGCAGACCGCCGAAGACAAGCCCGAGCGAGAAACCGGTCGCGCCGGTCGCCGTGTAGACGGCAAGCGCGCGGTTGCGGGCAGGGCCCTCCGGGAAGCTCGTGGTGATGATCGAGAGACCCGCCGGCGCAGTGAACGCTGCGCTGACGCCCTTCACGAACCGGGTGGCGATCAGCACCGTCGCACCCGTGGCGACGCCGCCCAGGCCGGAGCCGACGAGGAAGACCGCAAGCGCGACGAGGAACATGCGCCGACGGCCGAACAGGTCGGCGGCACGGCCGCCGAGCAGCAGGAAGCCGCCGTAGCCGAGCACGTAGGCGCTCACGACCCACTGCAGCGAGCTCGTCGACATGTGCAGGTCGGTGCGGATCGAGGGCAGGGCGACGCCGATCATCGAGACGTCGAGGGCATCCAGGAACAGGGCGCCGCAGAGCACGAGCAGCGTGCCCCAGGCACGCCGGTCGAGCTGTGCAGCGGGATGCGGGATCGGTGCAGTCAAGAGTTCTCCTTGCTATTGTTTGACTGCGATCGTACATATCTTGTTCGACGCTCGTCAAACAAGTGTCGTCTGCCACCAACACCCCCTCTGCGCCCGACCTCGACTCGATCGACGTCCTCACCGTCCTGCGCGCGCTGGCCGACCCCGTCCGGCTGGAGGTCGTGCGCCAGCTCGCAGGCTGCCCCGAGGACGGCGGGCTGAAGTGCCACCAAATCGAGCTGCCGGTGACCAAGTCGACCGCCAGCCATCACCTGAAGACGCTCAGCAGCGCCGGCATCACCGTCGAGCGCGAGGCGGGGACGGCGAAGTTCATCCGCCTGCGGCGCGACGAGCTGGAGGCGCGCTTCCCAGGCCTACTCGAATCGGTTCTGCGCTCGTAGATCGTGGCGCGGCAGGGACTGCCGCGCCACGATCGGACTTCCTACGGCAATGCGCCGTTGCTCGTGCAGGGGTTGCTCGCGAGGACCTGGCGGAAGTCCTCGTACGCCGTGCCTGCCGGGAAGCCGCCCGGGAAGGCCGGGTAGTAGAGCTGGAGCAGCGGCCCGTACTCGGTCGTCGACGAGCCGCCGAACGTGTTCGTCGTCCCGGGCATGTGAGTGCCGCCCTCGCGCCACGCGCATGCTCCGCCCGTTCCGGTGGTCGTGTAGAGCGGATAGAACGCCGCTCCGGGCGGCGGGTTGACGCAACCGGAGCCGGTGCTGGTGTCGCAGCCCGTCGCGAACTCGATCGCGGGCAGGTCCGCCTCGAACGCCATTCGGCTGTAGTTCTGGCCGCCTGTCAAGGGGCTCGTCACCACGAACGACTGCGGATGCAGCTGCTGTTCGGTCGTGGCATTCGTCGAGCTGCCGGGCCAGACGGCCTGGTATGACGCCCCGTCGAAGTCGATGTCGCTGTTGAGACACGCTCCGACCTGGACGAGGAGCGAGGCGCTGCCGTCGAAGCAGAAGCTGTCGTCGGCGTCCTTCTTGTTGTTCTTCCCCTCGTCGACGCCGGGGTTCACGCAGTCGCCGTGCGGGTTGACGCGGTCGCAGAACTCGAAGTGACCGATCTCGTCGGAGAAGGACACGTTGTACGAGTGCGCGGCCCACGGCACCCGCGTGTCCTCGCTCGACGTCGAGTACATCGGATGGAACGCGTAAGGCTCCTCGGTGCACGTCGAGGCGTTCGGCTGGAACAACGGATGGGCGAACCCGTTCGCCACGCTCGCCGTCATCGAGCCCGTCTGACCGGTCGTGACGTCGTTGACGGTCGTCACGAGGCCGGCGGCCGAGTCATGGATCGAGACGACGACCTCGTCGCCCGGGTTCATGTACAGCACGTTCGGGCCGGGCGTTCCCGATCCGACGAACTCGAAGTTGAGCGGATCTGGCGGCCCCTGCGGGACGCCGTTCGTCGTCAGGTAGGCGAAGTTCGCCCATTCCTCGCCGGCGCGGGCGAAGCAGTCGGCGTTGTTCGGCTGCGTGAGGCTGTCCGAGAGGCCGAAAACCGCCATCGCCGCGCACCACTGGGTCGCCTTGCAGCTGAAGCCGGTGAACTGCTGTACGTACCCCGGCGGGTAGAACTGGAGCTCCAAGAACCCTGACCCGACGTGGTTGCCGATGTAGTTCGGCGAGCTCGGGTCGGAGCTGTTCTTGATGTTGGCGTCGCTGTCCGGCGTGCACGGCACGCCCGGATTCGGATAGCTCTGGCTTTCGCACAGGGCCATGCCGAACCAGAACGTCGGGCGAAGCTGGAAGTTCCACGTCCCGCCGGTGCCGTCCTGCTTCGGCGCCACCGGCGCGTCACGCGGGATGCGGAGGTGCCAGACGTTCGAGTTCCCCGACCCGGCCTGGCTCGAATAGAAGAGCAGGGCCGGCTCGTCGTGTCCAACGTAGTCGCCCTCGTAGTTCTTGTGCGTCAGCGTGTCGGGGCACACGCCGCTGTGCGACTCACAGAGCGGTTCGGCGCCGGCAGACGTGCCGGCACCGCCCGAACTGGCCGCAACGAGGAGGACGGCCGAAGCCGCCACGATGAGAAGGGCCGCAGGTGCTCGGTTCATGCTCTCCCTCCCAAGTTGGTAGCTGGAACCGATCGGGGCGACCATACGCCCACCCGCCCGGCGATGGAAGAGCCGCGCACGCCCCGTCGTTGAACAGAACATGAACGCGCGCATCTGGAGAGGCGCCGTCCGCACAGCGGACGCGGACGAGTACGCGGAGTACATCCGGCGCACCGGGATCGCCGCCTACCTCGCGACGCCCGGCAACCGCGGCGCGTGGATGCTGCGCCGCGACCTCGGCGACAAGACCGAGTTCGTGACGTTCTCGTTCTGGGAGTCGCTCGACGCGATCAAGGCGTTCGCCGGCGAGCACTACGAGCAAGCGGTGTTCTACCCCGAGGACGACCGCTATCTGATCGAGCGCGACCTGACTTCGACCCATTACGAGGTCGAGGAGGCCTGACCCGTGAAGAGGTGTCTGACACCTTGAAGGTGTCAGACACCTGTTTGAGCGCATGCTCCGATCGTCAGGTCATGTCGCCCGACTGCCACGGGTCGGTGCCCGGTTCGCCGCCCGTCGCCGCGAGCGCGAGCCGCTCGAGGTAGTGGTCCCAGCCGTGCGCGTGCGAGGCGACCGCATCAACGTTCGGCAGGTCGCGGTGCGTGAAGCGGAGCAGCGTGCCGTCACCGTCCGGGACCAGCTCGTATTCGATCGTCGTCGAGCCTGACGCGACGATGCTGCCGCTTTCGGGCTCCCAGCCGAAGGTGTGCACGAGCCGGTGCGGCGGATCGATCTCGACGAACTCGCCGCGCGCCGTGTGACCGGGGATTACGTCGACCTGGTAGAGACCGCCGGGCCGCAGGTCGAAGGACGCCGTCATGCCCATCCACTTGACCGCCTGCTCCGGATCGACGAGCAACTCCCAGACCGTCTCGGGCCGCGCCGCGATCGCGATCTCGCGCACGACCGTCGTGCTCTCAGCTGTTGCGTCCATACGTGCTCTTCTCCTTTCGCTCGGCCTCGCGCTTGAGCGCCTCGAGCCGTTCGTCCCAGAATCCATCGAGGAAGGCGCGTAGCTCGCCAAGGCCTTCAGGTCGCGCCCGGTACAGGCGCCGTGTGCCGTTCCGCCGCTCGCTCACGAGGCCGGCCTCCTTCAGGACATTCAGATGCTGAGAGACGGCCGGCCGCGACACGTCGAAGTGCGCCGCGATCTCTCCCGCCGACAGCTCGCCGTCGCGCACGAGCGTCAGGATCCGCCGCCGCCTGGGTTCCGCGATCGCTTTCAGGGCCGCCTCCACGGCGGCTAGTTAAGCAAGTGCTTACGTAAGTGTCAACTTACTTATAGATCTGCACTGAGACCAACAGCACGAGCGCGAGTGCGGCAACCGCAATTGCGCGGCACTCGCTCACGTTCAAGGGCTGAACCGCTGGAGGCGCTTATCACGGCCTGGGCCCCCGTTGTGGCTGGTACCTGCTCCGGTCCCGGCGGGATATATCGCGACCCACTGAGGCCCGTAGTGACTGCTACTTCATCGCGTGTCCGCAACAACTTGCGGGAGGCACTAATCGGGCGCGGAGGGCGCCGTGATGGTGCTCGGCGCCGGCGCCGTGCCGCTCAAGTGCGAACCACGGCGTACAGTGGCCATGCGCCAATGCCCTTGAGCTCGTGCGCGCCTCGCGCCTCGAATTCGATCCCTGAGCCGGCCACAAGCTCTCGCACCGTGCTTGAGACGAGCACCTCTCCAGTGTCAGCTTGGCCTGCCACACGTGACCCGATGACGACCGCGAGTCCCGAGAGCTTGCCGTCGACAATGTCGCATTCGCCGGTATGCACGCCGACACGGACACCAAGGCCGAGTTCGGAGATGGTGTCGCGGATCGTGCAGGCGCATCGGATTGCGCGAGCGGGACCATCGAAGCCGGACGCGAAAAACCCGTCGCCTGCGGTGTCAATCTCGCGGCCGTTGAAACGGGCGAGCGCGCGGCGGATTCGAAGGTTGTGCTCTCGAAGCATCTCCTGCCATCGAGGCCCGAGTTCCATCGCTCTCGCCGTGGATCCGACGAGGTCTGTGAAC
>JBKPRG010000080.1:0-15557 GCA_046765815.1 Actinomycetota bacterium | reverse complement strand
GGTGGGCTTCCTGCTGGTCCCGAGCTCCCCGGCTCACCGCTCGGTGAAGCAGGGCCTCGACCTCCAGGGTGGCCTCGAGTACGTCCTCAAGGCGCAGCCGCCGAAGGGCCACCAGCTCACGTCCGAGGACCTCGACCGCTCGGTCTCGATCATGCGCGATCGCGTCGACAAGCTCGGCGTCTCCGAGCCGATCATCACCAAGCAGGGCTCGGACCAGATCTCGATCCAGCTCGCCGGCATCCACAACGTCAACCAGGCGGCGACCATCATCGGCTCGACCGCGCAGCTCGAGCTCTACGACCTGGAGCCGGCGCTCGTCTCGCCGTCGACGTCGTCTCAGGGGCCGCTCGCGACGCGCAGCCTGTACCAGCTCCTCTCACATGTGCCGCAGACCGTGCAGAGCGGTACGCCGAGCGCGTACGTCCTCTTCAAGCCCTTCGGCAAGGGCAAGAGCAAGACGTTCGTGCGGGCCGCCGGGCCTGCCGGGACGCTGCACCGTGCTCCGAACGGCAACGCCGGGCTGCTCGACCTCTACAGCGGCAAGGTGCCGAAAGGCTGGAAGGCGCTCAAGGTGCCGCACGACACGGTGCTGATCAGCTGCTCGAAGAAATCGGCGGTGGTCTGCCCGGGCGACAACGCAACCCTGCCGCCGGCCGGCAAGACCGACTGGTACCTCTTCAAGCACGGCGCGTATCCCAACGACCGCTACGGCCCGTACCCGAACATGAAGGGCACCGACCTGAAGCTGTCGGGCACGCGGGCGGACATCGATCAGAACAATCAACCGGTCGTGCTGATGGAGTTCACGGGCCACGGCAACAAGGTCTTCCACACCGTGACCAAGAACGAGGCGATCCGCGGCTCGATCTCGGGGCAGTTCCAGCACTTCGCGATCGTGCTCGACGGCGCCATCCGCTCGTGGCCGCAGATCGATTACAAGCAGAACCCGCAGGGGATCGACCCGACGGGCAGCGGCGCGCAGATCACGGGGCTTGCGAGCAACAAGGAGGCCCAGAACCTGGCGCTCGTCCTCCAGACCGGCGCGCTGCCGGTGAACTTCGTCCCGCTCGAGCGCACCGACGTGTCGGCGACGCTCGGGAAGGATTCGCTGAAGCAGGCGCGCAACGCCGCGATCGCCGGCCTCATCCTGGTCGCGCTCTTCCTGCTCGCCCTCTACCGCTTCCTCGGGCTCGTCGCTGTGATCGGGCTCGCGATCTACGGCGCGTTCATGTACGCGGCGATCGTGCTGATCGGCGTGACGATGACGCTGCCCGGTTTCGCGGGTCTGATCCTGACGATCGGCGTCGCGGCCGACGCGAACGTGGTCGTGTTCGAACGCATCAAGGAGGAGTCGCGCGCGGGCAAATCCGTGCGCGCGGCGATCGCGGCCGGCTATGCGAAGGGCTTCCGGACGATCCTCGACGCGAACGCCGTCACGGCGATCACCGCGCTGATCCTGTTTGCGGTCGCGACCGCCGGCGTGAAGGGTTTCGCGCTGATGCTGCTCATCGGGACGGTCGTCTCACTGATCACCGCCGTCGCCGCGACACGCGCGATGCTCGGCCTGCTCGCCGGCTTCAGCTGGTTCCAGAACCCACGCTTCATGGGGGCGTCGTCCGGATGAGGCTGCTGCAGATCGACTTCATGCGCCGCCGGAACCTCTGGTTCGCGATCTCCGGCGCTGTAATCCTGATCGGGGCCGTCTCGCTTGCGACCAAGGGTCTGAACCTCGGCATCGACTTCAAGGGCGGCGTCCAGATCACGTTCCAGACGAAGGAGTTCACGCCGCTCTCGAAGGTGCGCGCGCAGACGGCGCTGATCGGTCACGAGAAGGACGCGGTCGTACAGGGTCGAGGCAAGTCGTCCCAGGGCGGCGAGGCGTACAAGAACTTCCAGATCCGCCTCAAGAAGCTGACGAACGCGGAGCAGAGCAAGCTCGACTCGGCGCTGAAGCAGAACGTGAAGGCGGTCGGCGAGGGGACGAAGAACGTCTCGTCCAGCTTCGGCCGGCAGATCGCACGCTCGGCGATCGTCGCCGTGATCTTCTCGCTCCTCATCATCACGCTCTACATCGCGCTGCGCTTCCACGGTCTGGCGTTCGCTGTCCCGGTGATCGTCGCGCTGGTCCACGACATCCTGATCACCGTCGGGGTGTACTCGCTGACGGGCAGGGAGGTGACCGAGTCCACCGTTGCCGCGGTGCTGACCGTGCTCGGTTACTCGATCTACGACACGATCATCATCTTCGACCGCATCCGGGAGAACATCCCGATCATGCGGCGCGCGTCGTTCGCGACGATCGCGAACGTGTCGCTGTGGGAGACCATCCGCCGGTCGATCGTGACGACGTGCATCACCTTGCTGCCGGTCGCGTCGCTGTTCTTCTTCGGCGGCTCGACGCTGAAGGACTTCGCCTTCGCGCTGCTGGTCGGCGTCACGTCGGGTGCGTACTCGTCGATCTTCATCGCGGCGCCGCTGCTGACGCTATGGAAGGAGCGCGAGCCCGAGTTCGCACGCCGGAAGGACAACCAGACGATCGAAGGCTCGGTCGCCGCGCGCATCCTCCGGCAGGCCGAGGAGGCAGCGGCCGAGGAGCCGACGCCGCCGACGCCGGTCGACATCGTCGAAGATGCCGTCACCGACGGCGACTCCGAGGCAAAGCGCGAGCGGCGCCGGCAGCGCCGCAGGGCGCGCCCGCATGGTCGAGCGAGATAACTCGCAGGATTCGCTCGACCGGCTCGTGACGTTGCTCGGGCCGCGGCTCGACGAGCTCCGCACGCTGCTCGACGATCTCAGCTCGCGCTGGCGCGGCGACGCGGTGCGCGTGGGGGAGGGCTCGCGGCGCAGGTTCCAGGAGCTTGCACGCGACCTGGGGCTCGTGACGCGTGCGGACTGGGACGAGCTGGAGCTGCGCGTGGCGCAGCTCGAGCATCGTCTCCGTTTGCTCGAAGAGCAGCGCTAGCCGCCTTCCCCTGCTACCGTGGGTGACAAGGAACGCGGATGGGCCGCGTTCCCGTGAGGTCGCGTCTCCTGCTTCGGACACGGGATCTCGACGTCCGAAGGAGTTGAGACAACTGACCGATTTTCGTTCCCTCGGGGTGTCCGAGGCTATCTGCCGAGTGCTGTCGGAGCGCGGCATCGAGACCCCGTTCCAGATCCAGGCGCTCGTCATCCCCGAGGCGCTGCGCGGCGGCGACGTGCTGGCCAAGAGCCCGACCGGCTCCGGCAAGACGCTCGCCTTCGCGATCCCGATCGTCGAGCGCTCGCAGAAGGCGCTCGTGCTCGTGCCGACCCGCGAGCTCTGCGTCCAGGTGACCGAGGATTTCGGGCTGATCGCGGGTACGGCGTTGAAGGTCGCTCCCGTGTACGGCGGGGTGCCGCTGAAGTCGCAGGCGCGGTACGCGAAGGATGCGGAAGTGATCGTCGCGACCCCGGGGCGCCTGCAGGATCTCGTCGATCGCGGCCTCTTGTCGCTCGACGGCGTGCAGGTGCTCGTGCTCGACGAGGCCGACCGCATGCTCGACATGGGCTTCAAGCCGCAGGTCGACAAGCTGGTGCGCCGCCTGAACGACCAGCGGCAGACCATGTTCTTCTCGGCGACGCTCGACGGCGAGGTTGGCGAGCTGGCCCGCCGCTACACGCACTTCCCCGCGCACTTCGAGGGTGAGCTGCCCGCCGAGCACCGCTCGGGCGAAGTCCACCACCGCTTCGTCCCGGTGACGCCGCTGAACAAGGTCGACACCCTGGTCAACCTGCTGCGCGACGAGGAGCGCGGCCTTGCACTTGTCTTCGTGCGCACGAAGGCCGGGGCGGACCGCCTCGTCGAGAAGCTCCGCCGGCACGACGTCGACGCCGTTGCCATTCACGGCAACAAGGGTCAGGCGCAGCGCGAGCGCGCGCTGTCACGCTTCGACGCGGGCAAGGTGCGCACGCTTGTCGCCACCGACGTCGCCGCGCGCGGCCTCGACGTCGACGACATCACGCACGTGATCAACTTCGACCCACCCGAGGAGGCGGCCGGCTACACGCATCGCGTCGGCCGGACTGGGCGGGCGGGCCGCGGCGGCGTGGGCATCACGCTCGTCCTGCCGGAGCAGCAGGCCGACGTGTCGCGCGTCGCGCGGCTGCAGGGCCACGTCGAGCGTTTCGAGGAGTCCGGCATGCAGGTCGCGAAGCCGCGGCTCGTTTACACCTCCCGGCGCCGGGGAGGTCGCTCGAAGTGGTGAGCCACGAGCGGCTGACGGAGCGGCAGGCGGCTGCGCTGCGCGAGGAGCTCGCGCAGCTCGAAGGGCCGCGTCGCGAGGAGGTCGTGAAGGCGATCGCGAAGGCGCGCGAGTTCGGCGACCTGTCGGAGAACTTCGAGTACCACGCGGCGAAGAACGAGCAAGGCCTGCTCGAGGCGCGCATCCGCTCGCTGCGGGCGCGGCTCGACGGCGCGGAGATCGTCGACCACGCCGGCGGCGACGAGGTCGGGATCGGCTCCGTCGTCGAGGTCGAGGGCAACGGCAGCACGATCACCGTCGAGGTGAGCGCGGTCGGCGGTTCCGGCACTGTTTCGCCGACATCGCCGCTCGGCTCCGCGCTGCTCGGCCGCAAGCTCGGTGAGACGGTCGACGTTGCGGCGCCGCGCGGCTCGTGGCAGGCGACGATCAGGAAGATCGACTAGCGCGTCGTACACTGAGCCGATGGCCACGCGTCCCAAGCAACGCAACCTGGGCCGGCTCAGCGAGATCGCACAGGTCGCGGTTCGGCACGGCTTCGGCTACGCGCTCGAGGGGCGGCGCGGCGTCGACCCAGCGGTCGACGGCTCGGCTCGCGGTAGGCACCTCCGCGACATGCTCGACGAGCTGGGGCCGACGTTCGTCAAGTTCGGGCAGCTGCTTTCGACGCGACCGGACGTCGTACCGCCCGACATCATCGCCGAGCTCCGCAGTCTGCAGGACGACGTGCGGCAGTTCCCGTTCGCAGACGTCGAGCGCACGATCCAGGAGGAGTTCGACCAGTCGATCGAGCGGCTCTTCATCGAGTTCGAGGAAACGCCGATCGCGGCCGCGTCGATCGGCCAGGTGCACCGCGCGACTCTGCCGAACGGCCGTCGCGTCGTGGTCAAGGTGCAGCGACCGAACGCGCCGCGGCAGATCGAAGCAGACCTCGCGCTCCTCTACCAGGCGGCGCGGCTCGCGAAGGAGCGCATCCGGGCGCTCGACTTCATCGACGCGAACGAGATCGTCGACGAGTTCGCGCGCTCGATCCGCCAGGAGCTCGACTACCGGCTCGAGGGACGGAACGCGGAGGCGTTCCACCGCAACTTTGCCGGGCACCCGCATGTGGTCGTGCCGAAGGTGTACTGGTCGTACACGCGTGCGCGCGTGCTCACGCTCGAGTATCTCGACGGCGTGCAGCTCGCCGACCTCGACGTCGAGCGCTGGACGATCGACCAGCGGCGCCGCCTCGCGTACCTGATCGCCGAGGCGTGGATGACGATGATCTTCCGCCACGGCTTCTTCCACGCCGACCCGCACCCCGCGAACATCATGGTGCTCTCGCCCGAGCGCATCGGGCTCGTCGACTTCGGCCTCTCCGGGAAGCTCACCGACGACGACATGTCGAAGCTGACGCGTCTCTTCATCGACGCCGCGAACGAGAACATTGCGGCGCTGCCGAAGCGACTCGCCGATCTCGGCGTGCGGTATCCGAAGGAGCGCGAGGAGGAGTTCGTCAACCGGCTGACCGAGCTGTACCAGCGCTACTACGGCGCCAGTCTCTCGGAGATCGACCCGATCCAGATCATCCGCGAGGCGTTCGGGCTGATCTACTCGATGAACCTGCGCCTGCCGACGCGGTTCGTGATGCTCGACAAGGCGATCGCGACGCTCGGGTCGGTCGGCGTCGAGCTCTATCCGGACTTCAACGTCTTCGAGGTGGCGAAGCCGTACGCGCGCGACCTCCTCGTCGAGCGCTTCACGCCCCGCCGCATGGCGGCGCGCGCGCGTCGCGAGGGCTGGAAGCTCGCGGGCATGGCGGCCGACCTGCCGTACCAGATCCACGAGACGCTCGAGCAGGTGCGCGACGGCCAGATCGAGGTCGGCTTCGTCCACAAGGGCCTCGACGAGCTGATGGCGAAGATGGACGTCCTCATCAACAGGCTCGTGATCGCGCTCGTCGTCACCGGCGGCCTGATCGGCTCGAGCTTGATCGGCATCTTCGCGAAGACAGGCCCGCATGTCCTCGGGTTGCACGTCATCTCGGTGCTCGGCTTCGGCATGTCGGCCGTGCTCGGTGCCTGGCTCCTCTGGAGCGTCGTCCGTTCCGGACGACTCTGAGGCAATCGGCGCAGAATCGTGTCACTGGACAACTAGCCGCCTCGCGGCCGCGCCTCTACCGTCGAGGTGTGAGCGCAGCGGTGTTTCTTGCGGATGACGAAGAGCCGAGGACGCGAGGCTTCCTCGTGAAGCGCCTTCAGCAGGACGGGTTCAAGATCGCCGGCGTGCTCGACCGCTTCGACCTGGTGCTCACCGGCAGCTTCGATCACGCCGAACGCTGGGTCGAGCGCGCGCCGGTGATCCTGATCGGCAGCGAAGAGGCCGGCTCGGTGGAGTGCATCGACGCGCTTCGCCGCGGCTGCGACGACTACGTCGAGCGGCCGTTCGACTACCAGGAGCTCGTGGAGCGAATCAGGGCTGTGCTTCGCCGGACCCGGCCGCGGGATCCGGAGGTCGTCGAGGCGCTACCCATTCGCATCGAGCCGCGCACGCGGGTCGCCCGTGTCGACGGACGCCGGCTGACGCTCTCGCAGATGGAGTTCGAGCTGCTGCTGACGCTCGCGCGCGAGCCGGACCGCGTGTTCACGAAGACCGAGTTGCTACGCGACGTGTGGGGCTACCGCGTGACCGGCCGGACCCGCACGGTCGACTCGCATGCCTCGCGCCTGCGACGCAAGCTGCGCGAGGCGGGTGCCTCGGTCGAGCTTGTCAACAACGTGTGGGGGGTGGGCTATCGGCTGTTCGACGCTGTCCCGACAATCGCATAGACCGGCCGCGTCTTCGCGCGCTGCAACCATGACTCGGTGAACCGTCTCGGCCCGCTGCGCCACCGCGCCTACCGGCTCGTCTGGATCGGACGCGCGACGTCGTCGGTTGGCGATCGGCTGATCTTCATCGCGTTCCTGTTCGCGGTGGTCCACGTCGGAGGCAGCGCGTCCGACCTCGGGCTGATTCTCGGCGGCGGCACGCTGGTCCGCGTCGTCCTGCTGCTCGTCGGCGGCGTGTGGGCCGACCGGCTTCCGCGGCAGCTCGTGATGCTGACCACCGACGCGCTGCGCGGCGCCGTCGAGCTCGTGCTCGCCGTGCTCCTGATCGCCGGCCACGCCACGCTCTGGCAGCTGACGGTCGGCTTCATGCTGCACAGCGCGGCCGAGTCGTTCTTCGGTCCGGCGTCGGACGGGCTCGTGCCGCAGCTGGTGCCGAAGGCGGAGCTACAGCAGGCGAACGCCCTGCTCGAGCTGACGCAGAACGCGCCGGCGATCTTCGGGCCGGTGCTCTCCGGCCTCCTGATCTCGTTCTTCGGGCTCGGCTGGGTGTTCGTGGTCGACGCAGCCACGTTCGTCGTCTCCGGGATCTGCCTTGCACTGGTCGACCTGCCGCCGCGGGAGCCGCGCGAGCGGACGGGGTTCGTGCGGGAGCTGGCCGACGGCTGGAACGCCGTGCGCTCACGCTCCTGGTACTGGCAGAACCTGATCACGCACGCGCTCTGGAACTTCGGCTTCCCCTTCTTCCAGGTGCTCGGCCCGATCGTCGCCGTCCAGCACCTCGGCGGCGCGCGGGCGTGGGGGTTCGTCTCCGGCGCCAGCGGGCTCGGCTACGTCCTGGGCTCGGCCCTCGTCTTGCGCTGGCGGCCGCGCCGGCCGCTCGTCGTGGGCAATCTCGGTCTCGTCCTCGGTGGGCTGCCGCTCGTACTGCTCGCCAAGCCGACGGGCACGTGGCCGATCGCCGCGGCGCTGTTTCTGTCGTCGTTCGGTCTCGCGCTCCTCAACACGCTCTGGTGGTCGGTCGTCCAGGCGCGGATCCCGGAGAAGCTGCTGTCCCGCGTGAGCTCGTGGGACTGGCTCATCTCGCTTGTCATCAACCCCGCCGGTCTTGCGGTCGCCGGTCCGCTCGCCGCCGCGCTCGGCACTCGCACCGCGCTCCTCGCCGCCGCCGGGCTGGTCGCGATCCCGAGCCTCCTCGTCTGCGCCGTGCCGAGCGTTCGCAGCATCGAGCGCCGGCCACCGGAGTCTGACGTCGCACCGACCACCGCCTAGGCGTCTGGCGGACTACCAGATGGTAGTCTGACAGACGCAGATGCTCGTCGACATCAACCCGTTCGTCTACTCGCACCCGCTCTCGCCGGACGACATCATCGACCGGGAGACCGAGACGCGGGCGCTGCTCACGAACGCGGTCGGAGGGCACTACGTCCGGCTCTACGCCCCGAGGAAGTACGGCAAGACGAGCCTGCTCCAGCGCGTGCTGCGCGACGGCGAGCGCGAGGAGGGGTTGATCCCGGTCCTCGTCGACCTCTACCGCGTCGTCTCGCTCGCCGACGTCACGGTGCGGCTCGAGCGCGCGTACGCGCGGCATCTGAAGGGCGCCGTCCGGGCGCGCGTCGACCAGTTCCTGCAGCGGACGGGGATCGGCCTCTCACTCGGCGTGACCGGGATCAGTGCGCGGATCCAACTCGACCCGCGCATCGACCCGCTGCCGGCGCTGCACGCGCTGCTCGACCTGCCGCTGCGGCTCGAGCAGTCCGGCGGCTACCGGGCACTGATCGCGTTCGACGAGTTCCAGGACGTGCAGAAGGTGCCCGACCTCGACGGGCTGATCCGCAGCCATATCCAGTACCACGGCGACGTCGCGTCCTATGTCTTCGCGGGCTCCGAGCCGGGGCTGATGGAGCAGCTGTTCGAGGATCGCGACCGGCCGCTGTACGGGTCGGCGGTGCCGATGCGGCTGGGCCGGCTGGCGCCGGAGGATGTCGGGGCCTACGTCGCCGAGCGGTTCCACGAGACAAATCGCGACGTCGGCGAGGCGCTCGGGCCGCTGCTCCGGGCTGCCGCCGGGCATCCGCAGCGCGCCATGCTGCTTGCGCACCATCTCTGGGCCCAGGTCGAGCCGGGGGACACGGCGACGCTTGGGCACTGGCACGCCGCGTACGAGGCGGCGCTGGCGGAGCTCGAGGCCGAGTTCGATGCAGAGTGGCGCCATCTGGACACGTCCTCGCAGAAGACGCTGCGCTCCGTGATCGAGGGCGACGGCTCGCCCTACCGCGGCGACGTCCTGCGGCGGCTCGCGCTGACGAAGGACATGGTGCGGAAGGCCCTCCCGCGGCTCGCGGCGGCGGCGCTGCTCGAGCGTCACGGCGATCGGCACGAGATCGTCGACCCGCTCTTCGCGGCCTGGATCGCCCGCGGCGCGGATCCGCCCGACAGCGCTTGACTTTCGCTCGCACTTAAATTTAGACTCCAAACTATGTCGTACCGGACGGCCTCGACCGGCCTGACGCGTGATCTCAACCGCGCCGCGATCTTCAAGCTGATCGGCTCGTCCGGCCCGATCGCGCGCGCGCAGATCGCCCGTCAGCTCGGGCTCAGCCCGGCGACGGTGACGGCCGTCACGCGGGAGCTGCTCGACCAGGGACTCGTCCGGGTCGTCGACCGGTCGCAGGCGCGCCGCGGCCGGCCGGCGCTCCTGCTCGAGGTCGTCGGCGGTGCGGCGGCCGCGTTCGGCGCGAAGGTGGCGCCGGACCACGTGGTCGGCGTTCGCGTCGATCTCGAAGGTGAGGTCCTCGAGCGCTTCGAAGCATCATTCGACACGTCTGCGCCGGACGCCGTCGAGCGGCTCGGGGATCTTCTGACCGGCTGGCTCGACGAGGCGAGCAGCACGGTGCCGCTGCTGGGCGTCGGGCTCGGAGTGTCCGGCGTCGTCGACAGCGCTCAGGGGACGCTCGACTCGCCGCTCCTGGGTTGGCGTGACGTGCCGCTCGCCGGCCTGCTCGCCGACCGGCTCGGCCTGCCCGTCTACGTCGACAACGACGTCAACACGCTCGCCGTCTCGGAGCGCCTGCACGGCCGCGGGAGGGACGTGGAGCACTTCGTCACGGTCACGATCGGTCGCGGTGTCGGGCTCGGGATCGTCACCGGCGGCGACATCTACCGCGGCCACGGAGGCGGCGCCGGCGAGTTCGGACACACGACCGCCGTCGCGGACGGCCCGCAGTGCAGCTGCGGGAAGCGGGGCTGCCTCGAGGCGGTTGTCGCCGACCCGGCGCTCGTCGCCGCCGCGCGGCGCGCGCGCCTGCTCAGGCGAGACGAAGGCGTTGAGCGGCTGACCGCGCTCGCCGACGCCGGCAACGCCAAGGCCTGCCTGATCCTCGCCACGGCAGGCGCAACGCTCGGCCGCGCCGTCGGCGACCTCGCGAACGTCCTCAGCCCGGAGCTGGTGCTCGTCAGCGGCGAGGGGACGCGGGCCTGGCAGCACATGCTCGCGAGCTTCGACGGCGCCTTCCGCGCCGCGCTGTTCGGCCCGCTCCGCGGAGTGCGGGTGGAGGTCGACCCGTGGGACGACGCCCGCTGGGCAGTGGGCGCGGCGACGCTCGTCCTGCGAGCGAGCTTCGCGGCGCCGCTCGACTCCGAGACCCGTCCCGGCGACGGGCGGATGGAGGTGGTCGCCTGACCGAGCTTCCGGGTCGTCTCGTGTCCAGCGTTCGTCCAAGAGAGGTAGGAACCTGATGCGCTTCACCAAGATCGTCCTTGCGCTTGTAGTCGCGGCGGTGCTCGTCGCGATCGCGGCGACCGCAGGCACAGCTCGCTCGGCGGCCACGCACTCCAACGTGACCACGATCACGTTCTGGCATGCCTACGCCGAGAACGCGTCGGCTCCGGAGATGCAGCGGCTGACGAAGATCGTCATCCCGCGGTTCGAGAAGCTCAATCCCGGCATCAAGGTGCAGCAGGTCCCGTTCAGCTACGGGAACCTGCAGCAGAAGCTGACGACCAGCGTCGCAGGCGGGACGCTGCCGGACGTCATCCGGGCCGACCTCGCGTGGGTTCCGCAGTACGCGAAGCTCGGCGCATTCGCGAAGCTCGACCAGGCGATGCCCGACTTCAAGCAGATCGCGGGTGCCATGTATCCCGGCTCGCTCGCGACCAACTACTACAAGGGCCACTACTACGGCCTGCCCCTGGACACCAACACGCGCGTGATGATGTACAACCAGACGGCGCTCGACTCGGCCGGCATCTCCTCGCCGCCGAAGACGTTCGCCGACCTCCGTGCCGACGCGCCGAAGCTGAAGGCGAAGGGCGTCTACCTGTTCGCGGACGGCGGCACCGGCGGCTGGAACGTGCTGCCGTGGATCTGGTCCGCCGGCGGCGAGCTGACCAACAAGACGTTCTCGAAGGCGAGCGGCTACCTCAACAGCGCGAAGTCGGTCGCCGCCGTGCAGCTCCTCGCCGACCTGTACAAGCAGGGCGCGATCCCGAGCCTGATCACCGGCGACCAGGGCGCGACGGGCACCGAGGACGGGCTCGCGACCGGCAAGTACGCGACCATCCTCGACGGTCCCTGGATGTTCCCGATCTTCGCCAAGGCCTATCCGGCCTTCAAGCTCAGGACGGCGCCCGTACCTGCCGGCCCCGGCGGCAGCATCAGCGTCGTCGGCGGCGAAGACATCGTGATGACGCAGTCGTCGAAGCACAAGCAGGCCGCGGAGGCGTTCATCCGCTTCATGACGCGCCCGTGGGCGCAGACGCAGATGGCGCACGCCGGCCAGATGCCCACGCGCTCCGACGTGTCCGCACAGCTGACCAAGATCAATGCCTACTTCGGGATCTTCGCCCAGCAGCTGAAGACGGCACGGCCGCGGACGCCGAGCCCGAACTGGTCGAAGATCGACACCATCCTCGGTAACGCCGTCGCGACGGCGATCAAGGGCGGATCAGCGCAGGCCGCCCTCGACGACGCGGCGAAGCAGATCGACCCGCTGCTCAAGGGCTGACAGAGCAGGAGGCCGTGGCCCAAGACGTCTCTCCCCGTGTGGCCACGGCCTCCTCGCTCCGCTCGCGCTGGTTCGCGCATCGCGGGCGCAGGGAGACGGCCGCGGCATACCTCTTCCTCGCGCCGGGGTACCTGCTCTTCGCCGCGGTGATCCTCTATCCGATCGCGCGGGCGTTCGAGATCAGCCTGTTCAACTGGTCGATCGTGCCCGGCGCGAGCAGCCAGTTCCTCGGCCTGCACAACTACAACCGGGCGATCCACGATCCGGTCTTCTGGCGGTCGCTCGAGAACACGGCGTTCTACATGGGCCTGACCGTGCCCGCCCAGATCGTGCTCGGGCTCTTCGTCGCGGCGCTGCTCGACGCCCGGCTGCCCGCACGGCCGCTCTTCCGGCTGCTGTTCTACATGCCGGTCGTCACGAGCTGGGTCGTCGTGTCGCTCCTCTTTCGCTACCTCTTCCTGACCGACGGTGGGCTCGTGAACTGGGTGCTGCACGACGGCCTGCACGTCGTCAACCACAACGTGGACTGGCTCGGCGGCCGCTGGACGGCGATGAGCGCGATCGGCATCCTCGGCATCTGGAAGGGGATCGGCTGGTCGATGGTCATCTTCCTCGCCGCGCTGCAGGGAGTCCCGCGCGAGCTCTACGAGGCGGCCGCGGTCGACGGCGCCGGGCCCTGGCGCCGCTTCGTCTCGATCTCGCTCCCGTCCCTCAGGCCCGTCGTCGCGTTCGTGACGGTGATGCTCGTCATCGGCGGCTTCAACGTCTTCATCTCGGTGTTCCTGATCACCAACGGCGGCCCGCTCGACGAGACGCAGGTGCTGCTCACATACATGTACCGGCAGGCGTTCACGTTCCTCGACTTCGGCTACGGCTCCGCGATCAGCTTCACGCTCACGCTGATCGTGGCCGTGCTCTCGCTCGTGCAGCTGCGCCTGTTCCGGCGTCCGGGAGAGGCGACCTGATGGTCGAGGGCAGCCCGCTTCGCACCCGCGCGGCGCTTGCGAGCCGACTCGTTCTCCTCTGCGCCGGCGCGGTCGTGATGATCGTCCCGTTCGCCTACATGCTCTCGACGTCGCTGAAGCCGGATCGGCTCGTGCTCGAAGTGCCGCCCCGGTTCCTGCCGAGCCATCCGACGACGGCGAACTACAGCGGTGCGTGGACGTCGAACGACTTCAGCCGTTACTTCCTCAACTCGGTGCTGGTCGCGATCGCGACGACGCTGCTCACCGTCCTGCTGGCGTCGATGATGGCCTTCGCGTTCGCCCGCTTCGACTTCCCGGGCAAGGGCCTGCTCTTCGGGCTCATGCTCCTCGGCCTGATGGTGCCGACGATCATGCTTCTGATCCCGCAGTTCCTGCTGGCGAAGAAGCTGATGCTTCTGAACAGCCTGTGGGGCCTGATCGTGTTCTACGCGGGTGGCAACCTCGCGCTCAACACCTTCCTGCTGCGCAGCTTCTTCCGCGACATCCCGCGCGAGCTCGAAGAGGCGATGGTCGTCGACGGCGCGGGGCCGTGGACCCGCTATCGGCGGCTCATCCTGCCGCTGTCGCGTCCCGCGCTCGCGACTGTCGGCATTTTCACGTTCCTCGCGAGCTGGGACGAGTTCACGTGGGCGTTGACGACCATCTCCGACCCGAACAAGCGGACGCTGCCGATCGCGATCGCGCTCTTCCAGGGCCAGCACGCGACCAGCTGGGGTCTCGTCTTCGCTGCGTCGGTGATCGCCGTGCTGCCGGTGATCCTGATCTTCATCGCGTTCCAGCGCCAGTTTGTGAGCGGTCTGGCGGCAGGGGCGCTGAAGGGATGACGACGCGCGGGGTCGAGGTGCTGAAGCACGGACAGGCCTCGTCGGGGGCGTTCGTGGCCAGCCCCTCCTTCCCGACGTACGGCTACGCGTGGCTCCGCGACGGCTCCTTCTGCGCGCATGCGCTCGACGTCGTGGAGGAGCGCGCCGCCGCCGCCGCCTTCCACGGTTGGGTCGCACGCAGCGTCGAAGAGCACCGGCCGTTGATCGAATCGGCGGTCGCGAGGATCGCAGGCGGCGACACGCCCGCGGCGGAAGAGATGCCGCCCGCGCGTTACACGCTCGACGGCGACCGCGAGCGCACGGAGGGCGACGAGCCGTGGCCCAACTTCCAGGTCGATGGGTACGGGATGTGGCTGTGGTCGCTCGAGGGCCACATCGACGGGACGCCCCTCGACGCGGCGCTCGCGGAGACGGTTCGCCTGGTCGCCCGCTACCTCGATTCGAGCTGGCGCCTGAGGTGCTTCAACTGCTGGGAGGAGTACGACGACGGCGAGCACGCCTCGACCCTGGCCGCCGTTGTGGCCGGGCTCGAGTCGGCGGCGCGCCTGCTCGGCGAGGAGGAGTTCGGCGCAGCCGCCGCTGCAGTCCGGCGGCGTCTCCTCGACTCGTTCGTCGTCGACGGTCGCTTCCGGCGTGGGCCACGGGACGACCGGGTCGACGGCAGCCTGCTCTGGCTCTCGGTGCCGTTCGGCGTGCTGCCGCCGGACGATCCGCAGGTCGTGGCGACGATCGCCGCCGTCGAGGCAGACCTCGCCGGGCCGGGTGGCGGCGTGTACCGCTATCTCGGCGACACGTACTACGGCGGCGGGCAGTGGCTCCTGCTCACCTCCTCGCTTGCGTGGCACCTCGCGGTCGCCGGCGAGGCGACGCACGCCCGCAAGCTCAACGAGTGGGTGCGGGCGTGTGCGCTGCCGAACGGCGACCTGCCCGAGCAGATGACCGAGCATGCACAGGAGGCGGCAATGGTCGACCCGTGGGTCCGCCGCTGGGGCCCGATCGCCACGCCCCTCCTCTGGTCACATGCGATGCAGCTGATCGCCGAAGCTGCGGCTTCGTGACGGAGCTTCTGCCGACGAAGGCGACCTTCACGGAGACCGAGCCGGTCGAAGTGGAGGTGCGGGGCGCCGAGGCGGCGACGGCCCTTTCGCTGTGGCACCTCGACCGCAAGCTGGACGAGGTGGTCGTCGAGGCGGGCTCGCCGGTCGCGAGCTTCGGAGCGCTCCCATCCGGCGGCTACGGGGTGGAGGCCGCCGGCGGCGTGCGGACCGCGGTCGACGTGCAGTCGCACAGGCTCGCGAGGCTACGCTACGGGTTCGTCTCCGACTTCTCGGCCGGACGGGACGTCGACGGCGTCGCCGACAATCTGCGCCGCCTGCATCTGAACGCGGTCCAGTTCTACGACTGGATGTATCGCCACGCGGAGCTGCTGCCGCCGGCGGACGAATTCGAGGACGCGCTCGGGCGAGCGGTCTCGCTCGACACGGTGCGCCGGCTGGTCGGTGCAGCTCAGGGCCTCGGTGCGGCGGCGCTCGGTTACGCCGCGGTCTACGCCGTCGGCCGCGAGCATCACGACGCGTGGGCCGGCGAGGGGCTGTATCACGCCGACGGCTCGCCGTGGATGCTCGGCGACTTCCTGTGGATCGTCGATCCGAGCAACGAGCGCTGGCTTCGCCACCTCGCGGGCGAGCTCGCCTCGGCGCGCGCGGCGGTTGGC
>JBKPRG010000079.1:0-11320 GCA_046765815.1 Actinomycetota bacterium | reverse complement strand
GAAGCGCCACGTGTCGAGCGTCGGGTCGTCGCCCCAGTCCTGCAGGTAGCGACCGCGAAAGTGCCTGATCTCCCCCAGCTCCCCGGCCTCGATCATCTCCCGCGCGAGCCGCACCGCGGGCACGAAGCGGTAGTTGAACGCACAGAGGTGCTTGACGCCGGTCGCCGCGACGCGCTGCCAGATCTCGTAGCTCTCCTCCGCATCGCGGCCCAAGGGCTTCTCGCAGATCACGTGCTTGCCGGCCTCGGCCGCCGCGATCGTGGGCTCGGCGTGCAGCGAGTTCGGGCCGCCGTTGTCGAAGAGCCCGATCCGGTCGTCGGCGATCAACTCGCGCCAGTCCCCGGTCGCGTACTCGTAGCCGTAGCGCTCTGCCGCTTCGCCGACCGCCTCCTCGTTCCGGCCTGCGATGCCGACCAGCCGCGGCACGAGCGGCGGCGGCCACGTCATGTACGCGATCTTCTTGAACGCGTTCGAGTGAGCCTTGCCCATGAACGCGTAGCCCAACATGCCAACGCCGATCTCAGCCATTCGGCGATAGTACGCAGATGGCCGAGCCCGTCCGCTGGGGAATCGTCTCGACCGCGGACATCAACCGCAAGGTGATCCCGCCGGCGCAGGCGTCGCCGAAGGTCGACCTGGCGGCGGTCGCAAGCCGCGATCTCTCGCGCGCCGAGGCCTACGCGAAGGAGTGGCAAATCGAGCAGGCGTTCGGCTCGTACGAGTCGCTGCTCGACGACCCCGAGATCGAGGCGGTGTACATCTCGCTCCCGAACACGCTGCACTGCGAGTGGTCGATCCGCGCGCTCGAGGCGGGCAAACACGTGCTCTGCGAGAAGCCGCTCTCGCGACATCCGGACGAGGTCGACGCGGCGTTCGACGCCGCCGAGCGCAACGGCCGCCTGCTGACGGAGGCGTTCATGTACCGCCACCATCCGCAGTCGGCACGGCTCGTCGAGCTCGTACGCGCCGGTGCGATCGGCGAGCTCCGGCTCGTGCGGTCGGCCTTCAGCTACGCGTTGTTCGACGAGAGCAACATCAGGCTGAGCACGGACCTCGAGGGCGGCGGTCTGATGGACGTCGGCTGTTACAACGTGAGCGGCTCGCGGCTGCTCGCTGGCGAGCCTGAGCGGGTGTACGGCGAGGCGTGGTTCGGCCCCACCGGCACCGACTGGGTCTTCGCCGGCACCCTCCGCTTCCCGGGCGACGTGCTCGCGACGTTCGACTGCGGCACGGCGCTCACGGACCGGGACGAGCTGGAGGCGATCGGCAGCGACGGATCGCTGTTCGTCGACGACCCGTGGCACTGCATCGAGCCGGTGATCGAGGTGCGGCGCGACGACGAGACCGTCGAGCGCATCGAGATCGAGCGTCTCAATCCGTATCGCCTCGAGCTGGAGAATCTGAGCGACGCGATCCGCGGCGAAGCCTCACCGCTGCTCGGCCGCGACGACGCGCTGGCGCAGGCGTGTGTTCTCGAGGCGCTGCACCGCTCGGCGACGAGCGGCGAGCCCGTCTCACTCTGAGCCTCGAGCGTGTCTGACACCTCAACAGTGTCAGACACCAGTGCAGGTCAGGGCCGGAAACAGGTGAGGCCCGCGCCTTCGATCGCCAACCCAGCGAGGCGCTCGTCTTCTTCGCCTGGACGTCCGCTGACACCCACGGCTCCCACTCGTGTTTCGCCGTCAAAGGCGGCGAGTCCACCGAGGAAAAACGTGAAGAACGGGTCGAAGCTCGCCCGCTCGACGGGGTCGTCGCGGACTTTTTCGGCCAGCTCCCGGGTACTCCGCGCGTCGCTGCGAGCGGCGGTGTACGCCTTCCGCTGAGCGTTCAGCCGCGTATCGAGCGCCGCTCCGTCCATGCTCGCGGCAGCGACGACCTCGCCGTGTGAGTCGACCACACATACCGACACCGGACCCGGCGCGGATGTCACGACCGAATCGACGATCCATTGAGCCTGTTGGAGCCTCATCGCGCGATCGTAACCCCGGCGCCGAATGGTGTCTGACATTAAAAGAGGTGTCAGACACATGTGCGTGGCGGCCGTGGTCAACTGGGCGGTTGCTCTCTAACCTTGAGGCGATGACCGCGGTCGTGATCCGGGGCACGCCCTATCCGGTCGTTCTGCCCAAGCTCCGCGACCCGCGGCTGCATCTCGCTGCCACGATCACGTCGCTGCAGGTGATCGGGCAGATCGGGTTCCACTTCCGGGTCTCGATCTCCCAGATCCTGATCTCGCTGCTCACCTGCGCGCTGCTCGAGGTCGGGATCACGATGCGGAAGCAGCACGTGCTGATGTGGCCGGCGAGCGCGATGCTGACCGGCAACGGCGTCGCGTTCGTCCTACGTGTGCCCGACACCCAGCACGGCGACTGGTGGTCGCTGCGCGGCTGGTGGATCTTCGCCGCCACGAGCGCGGTCTCGCTGCTCTCCAAGCACGTGATCCAGGTTCGTGGGAGCCACATCTTCAACCCGTCGAACATCGGACTCGTCCTCTGCTTCCTCGTCTTGAGCTCGTCGCAGGCGGAGCCGCTCGACTTCTGGTGGGGACCGACGTCGTGGTGGCTCGTGCTCGCGCTCGTCGTGATCGTCACCGGCGGCTTCTCGATCCTGTCGCGCCTGAAGCTGCTGCGGATCGCGCTCTCCTTCTGGGTCGCGTTCGCGGCTGGGCTCGCTGTGCTCGCGGCAGCGGGCCACGAGATCACCGCGCGCTGGCATCTCGGGCCGATCGGCGGCTTCCACTTCTGGTGGGTGCTCGTCACCTCGCCGGAGGTTCTGGTGTTCCTGTTCTTCATGATCACCGACCCGAAGACGGCGCCGTCGTCGCCGCGGGCGCGGGTCGTCTACGCCGTGGCGATCGGGCTGCTCGCGGCGCTGCTCGCCGCGCCCATGCACACGGAGTACTGGACGAAGGTGGCGTTGCTCGGCGCGCTCGCGATCGTCTGCGTGGCGCAGACCCTGCTGCACGAGGTGCCTCGGGCCTTCCCGCATCCCTCCCGGCGCGTGCTCGTCGCCGCAGGTTGTGCGACCGCCGCCGCCTATGCGGCTGTGTTGGTCGCCGCCAGCCCGTCGCCGACCGCGGTCGCCGCGCCGTCGTCGTCGACCGTGGGGCTGCCGCGGATCACGATCGCGCACTCGCCCGGCGTGCAGTCGGCGCTCGACATGCCGCACGCACGCGCGATCGTCCGCGCGCTGCTCACCCAGACCGGCATGCACAGTGACGCCGCACGGATCTGGCTCGAGCCCGGCCAGGACCAGAGCCCGCCGAACGCGGTCGTGCAGCTCGCGGGGCGGACGTACAAGCTCCACCAACAGGGGTTCCAGTGGGTAGTCGGCACCAAGCCGAACACGACGGTCGAAGTCGCCCCGACCGGCCCGCCGCTGAACGGCTTCCGGCTCGCGAACGTCGCACCCGCCGCCGGTATCGATTTCAAGCAGGGCTCGTTCCGGTTCGGTGTCACGAGCGACCCGACGGCGATGATGGGCGGCGGGGTCTGCTGGCTCGACGTCGACCACGACGGCTGGCTCGACCTCTACGCGGTCAACAGCTACACCGACTCGCAGTACGCGCTCTGGCAGGAGCACGGGGGCGCTCCGACCGGGGCGCTCTACCGGAACGAGCACGGCCGCTTCGTGGACGTCACCAAGTCGGCGGGCCTCGACGTGCCACTCCGCGGCGACGGCTGCGTCGCCGCCGACCTCGACGGCGACGGCCGGACCGACCTCTTCGTCACAACCGCAGTCAACGACGTGGTTTTCTGGAACGACGGGGACGGCACGTTCACCGAGGGCGCCCGCGTGGCGGGCATCGTTTCCGCCGGCTGGCATTCGGGCGCGGCGGTCGCGGACGTGAACGGCGACGGGCGTCCGGATCTGTTCGTCGCTGGCTACGCGGACTATCAGCATCCGATCCAGAACTCGACCAAGGGCTTCCCGTCCAACTACCCGGGCGTCCGCGACGAGCTCTTCCTCAACGAGGGCGACCGCCACTTCCGCGAAGTCGGCGTGCAGGCGGGGCTCGACCCGAGGCCGTACTCACACGGCCTGGGGGCCGAGTTTCTCGACGTGAACGGCGACGGCCGGCCGGACCTCTACGTCGCCAACGACGAGGACCGGAACCAGCTCTACCTGAACGAGCCGGTCGGGCCGCTCGGCTTCCACTTCGTCGACGCGGCGCGGACGTACGGCGTGGCCGACCCGAACGCCGGGATGGGGATCGCGGCGGCGGACGTCAACGGTGACGGCCGCCCCGATCTCTACATCACGAACTCGCGCGCTCAGGGCAACGCGGCGTACCAGACTGACGGGAGGACGTTCCTCGACGTCCGAAAGGCGTACAACGAGGTTGCGAACCCGACGGGTTGGGGCGACTCGTGGATCGATCTGAGAAACAGCAGCGCCCTCGATCTCGCGGTCGCCAACGGCGCGATCCCGGTGACGAACGTGCGCAAGAACGCCTCGCGGCTGCAGATCTTCACGTCGCAGCTCGACCACATCGTCGATGCGAACCTGCTGCCCAACCTGCGCGTGAACGGCCGCGGGCTCGCAGCCGGCGACTTCGACAACGACGGGCGGGTCGATATCGCCGTCAACGCGGTCGGCGGCAAGCTGCTCCTGCTACGCAACACGTCGCCCGGAGGGAACTGGCTCGAAGTGAACGTCGAGCCCTTTTCACCGGGCGCGAAGGTCACCGTCATCGCCGACAACGGAGTCCGCCAGGTGCGGTGGGTGGTGGCGGGCTCGAGCTACCTCTCGTCGGAAGACCCGCGGGTGCACTTCGGCCTTGCCAAAGCGACGGTGCGCAGCGTCACCGTCGGCTACCCGGACGGCATCGTGAAGCAGCTCGACAGCGTCAAGACGAACTCGATCGTGACGGTGGACCGCTAGCGCCCGGTCTTCGCCTGCCGCCGGCGCGCGATCGTGTCGAGCGTGACGGCGCCGAGCAGAATGCAGCCGGTGATGATGAAGATCGTGCCCGGCTGGTAGCCGAGGATGAAGAGACCGTTCGAGATGGTCGCGATCACGGCCGCTCCGAGCACCGCCGCCCGCACCTCGCCACGGCCGCCGAACAGGCTCGTGCCGCCGATCACGGCCGCGGAGATCGAGTCGAGCAGCAACGTGCCGCTGCCCTGATCCGGGCCGACCGACTGGAGGTTGCCGGCGAGGATGATGCCGCCGACGCCGGCCATGAAGCCGGAGATCATGAAGACGATGATCCTGATGCGGGCGACGCTGATGCCGGCGCGGCGCGCCGCCTCCGCGTTGCCGCCGACGGCGTAGACGTGGCGGCCGAACGTCGTGCGCTTCGCGACATACGTCCAGAGGAGCAGGAAGAACAGGATGATCAGACCGGCCACGGGGAGGCCGCGATCGTGGTTGCTGATCGCGACGACGACCGCCGCGCCGGCGGGGATGCCGACAGCCCTGGCGACGACGAGGTACGGGTAGCGGATCGCGACGCCGTGCCGGCGTTTGTTGACCACCCCCCAGACGACGCTCGCCACGTAGGCGAGGCTGATCACCGCCCAGAGCACCCACCCCACGTTCTTCGCCAGGAAGTAGGACGCCGTGTCGTTGATCCAGTGGTTCTGGATGATGATCGGCCCGGCCGCGCCGATCTCGCGCTGCACGAAGCCCTGCCAGGCGAGCAGTCCCGCCAGCGTGACCACGAACGACGGCACCCCGATCAGTGCGACGAACGAGCCCTGGAACGCGCCGATCGCGACGCCGAGTACGAGCGCGAGCACGATCGGCCAGATGCCCGGTAGGTGGTGGCCGGTCCCGGGCTCCTGGAGCTTCGCGCAGGCGACGCCGACGAGGCCGCTGAGGAACGCGATCGAGAGGTCGATCTCGCCCAAGAGGAGCACGAAGACGACGCCGTAGGCGAGCATCGTCACGCCTGCCATCTGGACGACGATGTTGTTGAAGTTGACCGCCGTGAAGAAGTTCTGGGCGGTGAAGCCGAAGAGGATGACGATGACCGTCAGCCCGACGATGACCGGCAGGCTGCCGAGGTTGCCGCCCTTGAAGTTCTCCCAGATCCGGGTGCCGAGGCTCTCCTCGGGCGGGGCGACGTCGAAGGCTGGAGCGGCTTCTGTCGTCACGCCGGCTGCTCCTCCATCGTGATCCCGGAGACCTTCGTCGGTGTGCCCGCCGTGATCGCGTGGACGACCTCCTGCTGCGTCGTCGCGCGGCGGTCGTAGAGCCCCGCGTTGCGGCCGAGACGCAGCACCGTGATGCGATCCGCGACGGCAAAGATGTCGTGCAGGTTGTGCGAGATGAGGATGACGGCGAGGCCCTGCTCGCCGAGGCGCTTGACGAGCGCCAGCACCTGCTCTGTCTGGGCGACGCCGAGCGCCGCGGTCGGCTCGTCGAGGATCACGACCTTCGAGTTCCACATCACGGCGCGCGCGACGGCGACAGACTGCCGCTGCCCGCCTGAGAGCGTCGCGACGGGCTGGCGGATCGACCTGATCGTCGTGACGGCCAGCGACTTCAGCGTCGACGCGGTGCGCCCCTCCATCTCCGCCTCGTTGAGGACCTGCAACTGGCTGTGCGCCTCGCGCCCGAGGTACATGTTCTGGACGACGTCCAGGTTGTCGCAAAGCGCGAGATCCTGGTAGACGACCTCGATCCCTAGCTTGGCCGCGTCCTTCGGCCCGGAGATGCTCACAGGCTGGCCCTCGAACAGGATCTGGCCGTCGTCGGCGCCGTGAATGCCGGCGACCGTCTTGATCAGCGTCGACTTCCCGGCGCCGTTGTCGCCGACGAGCGCCATTACTTCGCCCCGGCGGACCTCGAGGTCGACATCGGTCAGTGCCTGGACCTGACCGAATGACTTCGAGATGCCGTTGAGCTCGAGGACGGGTGTTTCGTCAGTCACGTAGGAACTCGGTTCTTAACACGGTTGAGGCGCCCCGTGGGGCGCCTCAACCAGGTTCGCTCTGCCTAGCCGTACTGCTTGTACGACCCGACGCAGATTTCGCTCTTCTTGAGGAACCCGGAAGTGATGATCTGCTTCCAGTTCGACTTGTAGAGCGCCACCGGCGGGATGATGTATGCCGGCTCCTTCTTCGAGCCGTTCGGGACGGAGCCCGTCGTCGTCAGCTTCTGGCCCTTGATCAGCTGCACGGCGGCCTTCGCCGCGGCCTTTGCGAGCACGCGCGTGTCCTTCCAGACCGTCATCGTCTGCCAACCGCTGATGATGTTCTGGAAACCCTGTGGCGTCGCGTCCTGACCCGTAACCGGGATCGGCTTCAGGCCGTGCTTCTTCAGCGAGGCGATGACCGCGCCCGCCATGCCGTCGTTGGCCACTGCGACCGCGTCGATCTTGTTGCCGGTCTTGACCAGCATCTGATCGAAGATCGTCCCGGCCTTCTGGTTGTCCCAGCCGGGTACGAACTGGTCCGGGCCCTTCTTGAAGGTGCCGTTCGCGTAGAGCGGCTTGAGGATCGAGTCGTAGCCGCCCTTGAAGAGGAACGAGTTGGCGTCCGTGCTGCCGCCGTTGACCTCAGCGACGACCGGATGCTGCGAGTACTTCCCGTTCGCCTTCAGACCGTTGACGACGCCCTTGCCCTGCAGGACGCCGACCTGGCGGCCGTCGAACGACACGTAGATCGAAGCAACGCCGCCCTTGGTCTGGCGGTCGTAGTCGATCGAGGGTACGCCCTTCGCCTTGGCTTCCTTCTCGATCGCGGCCGCCGAACCGGCGTCGATCGCGACCTCGACGATGACCTTGGCACCGGAGGCCAGGCACTGGTCAGCCTGCGCCTTCTGCTTCTGAGCGTCGTTGTTCGCGTTGTAGATCTGAGCCGTCACACCGGCTTTTGCGAGCTCGGCCTTCAGCGCCGGCGCATCGTAATGCACCCACCGGATCGACGTTGCCGGATCCGGGAAGAGCACGCAGACGTCTCCGCCGGCCGCCTTCTTCTGGGTGCTTGCCGTAGCGCTCGTGGCGACGACCGTCCCTACGACGGCGACAGCCACGAGCAGCAGGACTGTCGACCTGCGTAGACCCTTTCTCAAAATCTCTCCTCCTGTCAGCTGGCGGGGGGTCTCGGTGAGAGGTCAAGTTCTCCGATTCCGTGCCCGGAGTCAAGTCACTACCGGCTGTGTAAGGTCGCGTTCATGAAGACGAGCCTCGGCATCTGGGCATTCGGCGCCATGGCGACGCGGTTCAATCCGGGCGGGTACAAGCCCGACCTCGTGGGCGCCTCGACGGTGAGCAAGGTGCGCACCGCCGTCGAAGGCCTGGGCGACCTGATCGACGACTACGAGTTCCACTACCCGCAGGAGCTGTCGCACGACAACCTCGACGACGTGCGCCAGGCGCTGGACGGGCACGGCATCTACGTCGTCGCGACGGGTACGCACCTCAATCCCCGGTACGGCAAGGGTGGGACATCCTCACCCGACGACGACGTTCGCAACGCCGCGCTGGCCGAGGCGCTCGAGACGGCGGCCCTCGCCGGCGAGATCGGGGCGCAGATGGTTCTCTGGCCCGGCGTCGAGGGCTACAACTACCCGTTCCAGACGCCGTACCAGGACTCGTGGGCGCGCTTCGTCGATGCCGTGGGCCAGGTCGCTACCGCTTGCGCGGAGCGCGGCGTGACGCTCTTCCTCGAGCACAAGAACTCCGAGCCGGCGATGAAGATCTTCATGCGCAACATCGGCATGACCCTGCATGTGATCCACAAGCTGCGTTCGCAGGGGATCGACAACGTGAAGGTCAACATGGACTGGCAGCACCTGATCATGAACGGCGAGAACCTCGCCGAGTACGCCGCGCTGCTCGCGGCCGAGGGCCTGCTCGGGCATCAGCACGCGAACTCGGGCTGGGGCACCTTCGACGACGACAACATGGTCGGCGCGACCGCGTTCATGGAGACGCTCGAGCTGGCCGTCGAGCTGCGCCGGGCGGGCTACGGCGAGCACGGCGAGCGGCTCGGCTTCGACCTCTATCCGTACACCGAGGATGCCGTCGGAGCCGTGAAGCGCTCGGTGCTCCAGTGGCGCTTCATCGACGAGATTGCGGGCCGGCTCGACGGCGCCGACCTGCGCCAGGCGCAGCAGGCCAAGGACGCCGTCCGCGCCTACGAGCTCGTGTACGCAGCCCTGGGTGCCTGAGCCGCTGATCGGGCTCGACGTCGGCACGTCCGGCGTCAAGGCGATCGCCATCTCCCCGGACGGCGAGCTGCTCGGAACAGCGGAGGAGTCGTATCCGCTTTCGACTCCGCGTCCGGGCTGGGCCGAGCAGGATCCGGAGGATTGGTGGCTGGCGGCGCAGAGCTGCCTCGCGCGCCTGCCGGACGGCCCGATCGGGCTGTCGGGGCAGATGCACGGGCTCGTCGTGCTCGGCGACGACGGGGGCGTGCTGCGCCCGGCGATCCTCTGGAACGACCAGCGGACGCAGGCCGAATGCGACGAGATCGAGCGCCGTGTCGGCTTCGAGCGGCTCGTCTCGCTGACCGGCAACCGCGCGCTGACGGGCTTCACCGCGCCGAAGCTGCTCTGGCTGCGCCGGCACGAGCCCGACACGTACGCCCGCATCCGGCATGTGCTGCTGCCGAAGGACTACGTGCGCTTCCGGTTGACCGGCGAGCGGGCGATCGACGCTGCCGACGCCTCCGGCACGCTGCTGTTCGACGTCGCGCAGCGGCGCTGGTCAGAAGACGTCTGTGAGGCGCTCGAGATCCCGCCCGATTGGCTGCCGCCCTCGTTTGAGTCGACCGAGGTCGCGGGTGCCGGCGACCAGGCGGCCGCCGCGCTCGGCGTCGGCATCGTCGCCCCGGGGCCGGTCTCGGTCGTGCTGGGTACGTCGGGCGTCGTCTTCGCGGTGCTTCCGGCGTACGCGCCGGATGCGCAGGCGCGGCTGCACGTCTTCTGCCATGCGGTGCCGGGCACCTGGCACGCGATGGGCGTGATGCTGAGCGCCGCCGGCTCGGCGGCGTGGCTGCGGCGGTCGCTCGGCGCGGACCACGTTGTGCTCGACGCCGAGGCGGCGGCGTGGGAGCCCGGCACGGAGGGGCTGCTCTTCGCGCCCTACCTCGCCGGCGAGCGCACGCCGCATCCGGATCCCGACGCCCGCGGCGCGTTCACGGGTCTCTCGCTGCGCCATGATCGGGGCGCGCTTTGGCGGGCGATGCTCGAGGGCGTCGCGTACGGACTCCGCGACTCGCTCGAGCTGCTGCGTTCGCTCGGCGCCACGCCTGAGGTCGGCCGCGTTTCCGGCGGCGGGGCGCGCAGCGAGCTCTGGCTGCGAATCGTGGCCTCGGTTCTCGGCCTGTCACTCGAGCGCATGGAGTCCGAGGAGGGCTCGGCGTTCGGGGCGGCGCTGCTGGCAGGTGTGCGAGCCGGCGTCTTCGCAGACGCGGCCGAGGCGGCGGCGCGGTGTGTGCGCACCCGCGACCGCATCGAGCCGGATCCCGCGTGGGCGGAGGTCTATGCCCGCGGCTACGAGCGCTACCGGCTGCTGTACCCCACGCTCAAACCATTGGAGGGACGATGACTCTCGAAGGCAAAACGGCGGTGATCACCGGCGCGAGCGGCGGCATCGGCGCTGCTGTCGCGCGACAGCTGTACGAACGCCGCGTCAACCTCGGGCTCGCCTCGCGGCGCGGCTCAGACCTGGGCCTCGACGACGTGATCGCCCACCCGGTCGACGTCCGCGACCTCGACGCGCTGACGCGGCTCTGCGACGAGACCGCCGAGCGGTTCGGCGGCATCGACATCGTCGTCGCCAATGCAGGTGTGGGCGCGTACGGCGCGTTCCTCGACCTGTCGCGGGAGCACCTGGACGAGATGCTCGACGTGAACCTCAAAGGCACGGTCTACGCGATCCGCGCGGCGCTGCCGCACATGCTCGGACGCGAAGGCGACGTGATCACGCTCGCATCCGAGGCAGGGCGGCGAGGCCTCCCTAACGAGGCCGTGTACTGCGCGTCGAAGTTCGGCCAGGTCGGGCTCACGCGGGCGCTCGACCACGAGCTGCGCGAGCACGGCATCCGCTGCTCGAACGTGTGCCCGGGCGGCGTCGCGACGGACTTCGCCCTCGAGGAAGGCCGCGGGCGCTCACCCGACGTGCTCCCCGGGATGATGACGGCGGACGACGTGGCCGAGATCGTGATGTTCGTGCTCGAGCGGCCGCGCCACTTCCGAATCCTCGAGACGGCGCTGAGGCCGATGAGCGAGCAGTCCTGGGGTTAGGCGTTCTCGATCGCGACCACTGACGCGACCGTCCAGGCCTGGATCTCCTGCGGCGGCTGCTCGACCCGGTTCATGCGGTCGTTGACGCTGTCGTAGACGCTGTCTCTTATACACATCT
>JBKPRG010000078.1:0-23327 GCA_046765815.1 Actinomycetota bacterium | reverse complement strand
GCTCCGCGCTTTGCGGCGCCGCGACAACCATGACGCAGCTGGTGCTGTTCCGCGCGCTGCAAGGGATCGGCGCGGGCGGGCTGTTCCCGCTCTCGCTCGCCGTGATCGGCAACATCGTCCCGCCGCGCGACCGCGGACGCTGGCAGGGGCTGATCGGCGCCGTCTTCGCCGCGTCGTCGATCCTCGGCCCTGCGGTCGGCGGGTTCATCGTCGACAACGCGAGCTGGCGCTGGGTGTTCCTCGTCAACCTGCCGGTCGGCGGTGTCGCCCTCGCCGTGATCTCGCTGACGATGCCGCGCCGCGCGCGGCGGATGCAGCATTCGATCGACTGGCTCGGTGCGCTCGTGCTCGCGGGCGGTACCGGCTCGCTGCTGCTCGGCCTCGTCTGGGGCGGGCGCCAGTACTCGTGGACGAGTGGCCACGTGCTCGGCGCACTGACGGTCGCCGCCGTGCTGCTCGTCGTGTTCGCGCTCGTCGAGCGGCGCGCAGAGGAGCCGATCCTGCCGTTCGAGATCCTGCGCAACCCGATCGTCGCCGGCAGCGTCGCCTGCATGGCACTCGTCGGCATGGCGATGTTCGGGACGATCTCGTACGTGCCGCTGTTCGTGCAGGGCGTGATCGGGACGTCGGCGACGTCGTCCGGCGTCGTCCTCACGCCGCTGATGCTCGGCGCCGTCACCACGTCGCTCCTCACCGGCCAGCTCGTCTCGCGCACCGGGCGCTACCGCTGGAACGCGATCCTCGGCCCGGTCGTCCTGGCGGCGGGGATGCTGCTTCTCTGGCGCATGGACACGTCGACGACGAACGGCGAGGCGGCCCGCAACATGGTCGTCGCCGGGATCGGGATCGGCTCGATGATGCAGGTCTTCGTGCTGTCGGTTCAGAACGCCGTGCCGCGGGCCCATATCGGTTCCGCCACGGCGCTGACCCAGTTCGGCCGGCAGATGGGTGCGACCCTCGGCGTGACGATCATGGGCGTGATCGTCAACCACGGGCTGCCGGCCTCGGTGCGGGCGGGCGGCGAGGGCTCGATCGTCCACCGGCTGCCGCCGGCGGGGCGCGCCGGGCTCGCGCACGCCCTGCACCCGGCCTTCTTCGCGGCCGCGATTGTCTCACTCGCCGTCTGGGCGATTGCCGTCGTCTGGGTCAAGGAACAGCGGCTCCGCGAATCGCTCGACGAGGTCGCAGCGGCGGACGCGGCGGCGGGGACGCCGTAGAATCGATCCCATGAGCGAAGACTTCATGCCGCTCGACGGCTGGGACCACGTCGAGTTCTGGGTCGGCAACGCAAAGCAGGCCGCGTACTACTACGAGAACGCGTTCGGGTTCCGACGCACCGCTTACGCCGGCCCTGAGACGGGCGTCCGCGATCGCGCGAGCTACGTCCTCGAGCAGAACGACATCCGCTTCGTGGTCACGAGCGCGATGCATCCGGAGCACGAGATCTCGCAGCACGCCCTCCAGCACGGCGACGGCGTGAAGGACATCGCGCTCCGCGTGCCGGACGCGGCACGTGCCTACGACGAGGCCGTCTCACGCGGCGCGCGCGGCGTGGCCGAGCCGATAGTGCAGGAGGACGAGTTCGGGCGCGTCGAGCTCGCCACGATCGCGACGTACGGCGACGTCGTTCACACGTTCGTCTGCCGTCGCGACTACGAAGGGGCGTATCTCCCCGGCTACGTGGCGCAGGAATCGGCGCACCCGGTCGACGGCGTCGGCCTGCTGACGATCGACCACGTCGTCGGCAACGTCGAGCTCGGTCGCATGAACGAGTTCGTCTCGTTCTACGAGCAAGTCTTCGGGATGACCGAGATGATCCACTTCAGCGACGAGGACATCTCGACCGAATACTCCGCGCTGATGTCCAAGGTCATGACCGACGGCCAGGGCAAGGTCAAGTTCCCGATCAACGAGCCGGCGGAGGGCAAGCGCAAGAGCCAGATCGACGAGTACCTCGAGTTCAACCACGGCGCAGGCGCACAGCACATCGCCATGCAGTCGTCGCACATCGTCGACACGGTCGAGGCGCTGCAGCAGCGCGGCGTGATCTTCCTGACGACGCCCGAGACGTACTACGACGAGACGCCGGACCGGGTCGGCGCGATCGACGAGAGCTGGGACGACTTGCGGCGGTTGCGCATCCTCGCCGACCGCGACGACGACGGCTATCTGCTGCAGATCTTCACCAAGACCGCGCAGGACCGGCCGACGCTGTTCTTCGAGGTGATCGAGCGGCACGGAGCGCGCGGCTTCGGCGACGGCAACTTCAAGGCGCTCTTCGAGGCGATCGAGCGCGAGCAGGCGCTGCGGGGGAATCTGTAACGGCGGCGACGCTCGAGTTCCTCGACACCGCCTCGCGCCAGGCGCACGCGCTCGACGAGGTCGGGCACCGGCCGTGGCCCGTTCCCGACGAGCCGTGGTTCCAGGGCCAGTCGTGGGTCGACACGGCGTTCATCCACTGGCCGGTCGCTGCCGACGCCCTGCGTCGGCTCGTCCCGGATTCGGTCGAGGTCGAGACGTACGACGGCAGCGCCTGGCTCGGGATCACGCCGATGCTGCTTACGGGGCTGCGGCTGCGGGGCCTGCCGCCTCTGCCGGGCGTGTCGACGTTCCCCGAGTTGAACGTGCGCACGTACGTGACGCGCGACGGCAAGCCGGGGCTCTGGTTCTTCTCGCTCGATGCCGGCAGCACGCTCGCGGTCGAGGCCGCGAAGCGCTTCTACAAGCTCCCGTACACGCGCGCGCAGATGCGCTACGAGCGCGACGAGCTCGTCCGTCACGAGTCGGCGCGGGCCGGGGCCGCTTTCTCCGGCAGCTACCGCGGCGTCGGCGACCTGTTCCACGCCGAGCCGGGCTCCCTGGAGGCGTTCCTCGTCGAGCGCTACTGCCTCTACACCGAGGACGGCGGGCGGGTCTACCGGGCCGAGACGCACCACGCGCCGTGGCACCTGCAGGAGGGCGAGGCGCACATCGACCTGAACACGCTGGCGCCGCTGCCGCTGCCGGACGTCGAGCCGCATGTGCTCTTCGCGCCGCGGCAGGACGCGGTCATCTGGCCGCTGAAAGAAATCGGGTCTTAGTCTTCGCGGGGTGAGCCCGCAGCGTCGGTCAGCGCTCGTCTCGGTCGCCGCTGCGGCGACGCTCGTCCTCCTCAAGCTCAGCGTCGGACTGGCGACGCACAGCCTTGGCTTCATCTCCGAAGCCGTGCACTCGGGTACCGACCTCGTCGCGGCACTGCTCACGTTCTTCGCGGTGCGCGTCGCGGCGCGGCCCGCGGACGTCTCGCACCAGTTCGGCCACGGCAAGGCCGAGCATCTGTCGGCGCTTGCCGAGGCCGGCTTCCTCTCGATCACCAGCGTCTACATCTCGGTGCGGGCGATCGAGCGGCTCGCCGGTGCCACGGGCACCCGCGTGCACGCCACCTGGTACGCGTTCGCGGTGCTCGGCGTCGTGATCGCGCTCGACGTGAGCCGCACCGTCCTCTCGTGGCGCACCGCGCGCCGCTACGAGAGCGCGGCGCTCGCGTCGAACGCGCTGCACTTCGGCGGTGACCTCGCAGGCTCGCTGGCGGTGCTCGTGGGGCTGCTCTTCGCGCGCGCCGGCCACCCACAGGGTGACCCGATTGCGGCGCTGTTCGTCGGCGGGCTCGTGCTCCTGGCCGCATCGCGGCTGATCAAGGTCAACGTCGACGTTCTGATGGACCGCGCGCCGCTCGAAGCGGAGGAAGCCGCCCGCTCGGCGATCGAGGCCGTCGAGCCGCCCGTCGACCTGCGCCGCTTGCGCATGCGCCAGGCCGGCGGACGGCAGTTCGCCGACGTCGTGATCGCGGTCGCTCCCGGCGCCGCCGTCGGTCAGGGCCACGCCGCAGCCGATGCGGTCGAGGCCGCCGTTGCGGAAGCGCTTCCCAACGCGGATGTCGTCGTGCATGTCGAGCCGCTCGGAGGCGGTGACCTCCGGGAGCGCGCGCACGCGGCTGCGGTTGCGGTCCCGCGCGTGCGCGAGGTGCACAATCTCGCGCTCGTCGACGTCGGCGGTCGAACGGAGCTGTCGCTGCACGTGAAGCTGCCGGGCAGCCTGCGGCTCGAGGAGGCGCACGAGGTCGCAGAGGAGCTCGAGTCGGCGATCCGCGAGGCCGTGCCGGAGATCGCCGGAGTCCAGACCCATCTCGAGCCGCTCGCTGACGTGAGCGCCGCGCGAGAGGTTGAGGCGGACCAGGCGGCGGTGGTGAGGCGCATCGTGCGCGACGCGGTCGGCGCGGAGCCGCGCGAGCTGCGGTTCCTGCAGTCGCAGCGCGGCCTCGTCGCGTTCCTCACGCTCGGGCTCGAGGGAGGGACCACGCTCGACGAGGCACACGCGCGGGCCAGCGAGATCGAGGAGCGCATCCGTCGCGCGCGGCCGGAGATCGCCGACGTGATAGTTCACACCGAACCGTGAAGCTCTGCATGTTCACGCCCAGGGAGCTCGCGCTCGAGCGCGGGTGGCCCGGGCGCATCGACGGCGAGCGCGTCGTGCAGCTCGCCGCGCAGACGCTGCAGGCGTTCTTCACCGGCGGTGGCAACGCCCGCGAGCACGCGGAGTATGCGCTGGACGAGGTCGACCTGCGCCCGCCGGTTCTCTACCCGCCGTCTGTGCGCGATTTCATGGCCTTCGAGGAACACGTCGCCAATGCGCGCCGGCAACGCGGCGCAGAGGTGCCGCCGGAGTGGTACGAGACGCCCGTCTTCTACTTCTCCAACCCGGCCGCGATCTACGGGCCTGACGAGGACGTGCCCTATCCCGAAGGCAGCGAGGAGCTCGACTACGAGCTCGAATGCGCGGCGGTGATCGGCGCGAGCGGGCAGATCGGCGGCTTCACCGTCCTCAACGACTGGTCGGCGCGCGACCTGCAGCGGCACGAGATGCGCGTCGGGCTCGGCCCGGCGAAAGGAAAGGACTTCGCCACGTCGATCGGCCCCGTGCTCGTGACGGTCGACGAGTTCGACGGCAGCGAGGGGGAGATGGTCGCGCGCGTCAACGGCGAAGAGCGCTCGCGTGGCAACCTCAGCGCGATGTATCACCACTGGGACGCGCTCGTCGCGCAGTCGGCGCGAAACACACGCCTCCGCCCGGGCGACATCATCGGCTCCGGCACCGTCGGGACGGGCTGCATCCTCGAGCATGGGGACGGCCGCTGGCTGCAGCGCGGCGACGTCGTCGAGCTCGAGATCGAGGGCATCGGCGTGCTGCGGAACCGCGTCGCGTGATCACGGGCGAGGACGTTCGCGCCGCCGCGCGTCTGCTTGACGGTGTCGCGCATCGCACGCCGGTCGTCACCTCGCGCACGCTCGGCGCGCACGTGGTGCTGAAGGCCGAGTGCCTCCAGCGCGCCGGCGCGTTCAAGTTCCGGGGCGCCTACAACAAGATCGCCTCGTTGCCGGCGGCGACGCCGGTGCTGGCGTATTCGTCCGGCAACCACGCACAGGCGGTCGCGCTCGCCTCGAGCCTGCTGGGCTCGCGCGCGACGATCCTCATGCCGACCGACGCACCTCGTTCGAAGGTCGAGGCGACGCGCGGGTACGGCGCCGAGATCGTGACGTACGACCGCTACACGGAGGACCGCGAGGCGATCGGCGAGGAGCTGGCGCGCGAGCGCGGGCTCGAGCTCGTGCGGCCGTACGACGACCCGCTCGTGATGGCGGGCCAGGGGACGGCAGCGCTCGAGCTGCTCGAGGACGCAGGCGTCGTCGACACGCTCGTCACGCCTGTCGGCGGGGGCGGGCTGATCGCCGGCAGCGCGACGATCGCGCGCGAGCTCGGCGTCGCGCGCATCGTCGGCGTCGAGCCGGAGGCGGGCGACGACTGGCGCCGCTCGTTCGCGGCCGGCGAGCCGGTTCGCATCGACGTGCCGCGCACGATCGCCGACGGGCTCCAGACGACATCGCCCGGCCGGTTCACTTGGGAGGTCGGCTCGCGGCTCGTCGACGAGATCGTCACCGTCACCGACGAGCAGATCGTCGAGGCGATGCGCTTCGCCTTCGAGCGACTGAAGCTCGTCGTCGAGCCGAGCGGCGCCGTCGGCATCGCCGCGGTTCGTCAGGGCCTAGTTGGTACCGGCAGAATCGGCGTGATCGTCTCGGGCGGGAACGTCGGCGCCGACCGATTCGCCGAGTTGCTGGCGTGACTGCGCGACGCGCGCCCGCTCGTACGAGAGCCTGAGCAGCTCGATCGCGTCCTCGTCGAGCGGATGCGAGACCCAGCCGTTCACGCCGGCGCGGTGCGGCTCCGCACGGCCGGTCTCGAGCAGCATCTCCCTGATCCGGCGCGTGAACGGCAGGTCGACCCAGCCCTCGCCCTGCGGATGGATGTGACCCAGCTCGCGCTTGCCGAGCACGAACTCGATGCCGCCAAAGCGGTGCGGCTGGACTGACACGCCCTCCCACGAGCCGACCTCCTCCTCGATCCGCGCGCGGATATCCTCCATCCATGCCGTTCTACCAGCGCCTGGGCGACCTGCCGCGGAAGCGACACGTCGTGCATCGCGACAACGGCACGCTTCTCACCGAAGAGGTGATGGGCTTCGAGGGCTTCTCGGGTCTCGAGTCGATCCTCTACCACCTGCAGTCGCCGTGTCGTGTGATCGAGTGCGGCGAGTTCGAGCCGATCTTGCGCGAGGAGTGGGTGCCTGCCGCGCACGCGCATCGACATCTGCGCACATGGGACGTCGCGCCCGGTGGCGACCCGATCAGCGGACGCCAGCTGCTCATGTGGAACAACGATGTCGAGATCTCGATCTGCCGTCCGACCGAAACGATGGACGCGTTCTTCCGGAACGGCGAGGGGGACGAGGTGATCTTCGTCCACGAGGGCTCGGGCACGGTCGAGACGATCTTCGGGGACCTGCCGTATCGTGGAGGGGACTACATCGTCGTCCCGCGCGGGACGACGTACCGCTTCCGCCCAGAGGGTGACCAGCGCTACCTCGTGTTCGAGACGCCGGGGCTGATCACGATCCCGAAGCGCTACCGCAACGAGCACGGGCAGCTGATGGAGCACGCGCCGTACTACCACCGCGACATCCATGCGCCGACCGAGCTGCGAACGCACCGCGAGAAGGGCGAGTTCATCGTCAAGGTGCGCGTCCGCGACGGCTACCAGACATACGTCATCGACTACCACCCGTTCGACGTCGTCGGCTGGGACGGCTACGTGTACCCGTGGACGTTCTCGATCCACGACTTCGAGCCGATCACCGGCCGCATCCACATGCCGCCGCCCTCACACCAGACGTTCGCCGGGCCGAACTTCGTGATCTGCTCGTTCTGCCCGCGCAAGCTCGACTTCGACCCGAACGCGATCCCGATTCCGTACCACCATTCGAATCTCCAGAGCGAGGAGATGATCTATTACGTCGACGGCAACTTCTCCTCGCGCAAGGGCATCGAGGTCGGCTCGATCACGCTCCATCCGTCGGGGCTGCCGCACGGGCCGCAGCCGGGCCTGGCGGAGAAGTCGCTGGGCTTGACCGAGACGCACGAGTACGCGGTGATGTGCGACACGTTTCATCCGCTCAAGCTGACGACGCTCGCCGCCGACCTCGACGACGGCAAGTACATGTACTCGTGGGCGGAGGATCCGTCGGCCGACGGGCGCACGCCCGACGAGGATCCCGCCGGCGTCACCTCGCACCTGTAGGTGCGGCTCGTCCTCGACTGGGACGGGACGTGCACCGTCCACGACTCGCTCGTGGCCGCGATCCACGCGCTCGGCGACCCGTCGGTCTACGACCGCGACTTCGACTCCTACGGCGAGGCGCTCGCGGCCGAGGTCGGGACGCTGCGGGCCACGGCCGAGGAAGCGGCCGAGTGGGCGCTCGAGAACGTCGAGGTGCGGCCGGGCTTCCACGAGCTCGTTGACCGTTACGACCCGGTGATCGTCTCGAGCGGGCTGCCGCAGCTGATCCTGCCGGTGCTCGGGCGCGAGGGAGTCGAGCTGGACGTGCGCTCGAACTTCGCCGACCCCGCTCCCGACGGCTGGCGTCTGCGGTTCCGGCACGAGGGGCCGTGCCCCGTCTGCGGCGACCGCTGCAAGCGGCGCTCTCTCCCTGACGAGCGCCCGCTCGTGTTCGTCGGCGACGGCTACTCGGACCGCTGCGCGTCGCTTGCCTGCGACCGCGTCTTTGCGCGGGACGGCCTCGCTCGGTACCTCGTCGGGGCGGGCGTGCCTCACGAGCCCTTCGACTCGCTCCACGATGTCGCTGCTGGCCTTTCCTGAGCCGTACGACTTCGAGCTCTCGATGGGACGTTTCCGCGTCTTCGGCACTGATCTCGTCAACCGGTTCGAGGACGGCGTCCTCTACCGCGCCGTCGCGGGCCGCGAGGTGCGGATCGTCGCACGGCCCGGCGGCGTGGACGTCGAGCCGCTGGACGACGCGACTCGGCCAGTCGTGGCGCACCTGCTCGGTGCGCCGTTCGACCTCGGCGAGTTCTACGGGTGGGCCGCCGGCGACCCGGTGATGGGCTCGCTGACGGAGCGGCTGCACGGCTACCGCCCGCCGCTGCAGCCCGATCCGTTCGACTCGATCGTGACGTCGATCACGGCCCAGCAGATCTCGCTCTTCGCGGCCGTCTCGATCCGCAACGCGTTCGTCGAGCGATTCGGCGAGCGCGTCGGTCGTGCGTGGGCCTTTCCGACGCGCGAGCGGATCGCTGCCGCGACGCCGGAGGAGGTGCGGGCGGTGGGGTTCACGGCTCGCAAGGCGGAGTACACGGTGGCGCTTGCGCAAAGCGATCTCGACCTCGACGAGCTTGCCTCGCTCGACGACGACTCGGTGCGCGCCCGGATCACGGCGCTCCGCGGGCTCGGGCCGTGGACCGCCGAGTGGTTCCTCGCGCGGCACCTCGCCCGCCCACATGCGTGGCCGGCCGGCGACCTGGCGCTGCGCAAGGCGGCGGCGGATCTCTACGGTGTCGACGTGCACGAGCTCGGCCCGCGTCTCGCCCCGTTCCAGAATCTGTCGGCGCACTACCTGCTGGTGGGATGGCTGACGAAGCCGTAGCCGTCCGCCGCGCGACCGTCGCCGACGAGGCGGTGCTGCGCGAGCTCTGGGAGGAGTTCGAGCTCGAGGTCCCCGAGCCGCCCGGGTTCGAGCCGGAGAGCTGGGAGGAGGAGTGGCGCGACACGAAGCGGCAGCTCGAGGCGGGCGGTGTCTTCCTCGCCGAGGACCACGAAGGGCCGCTCGGCCTCGCGAAGATCGACACGCTCGACCACGGCGCGATGCACGTTCACCTCGTGTACGTCCGGCCGCGTGCGCGACGACGCGGCGTGACGAGAGCGCTGCTCAGAGCGTGCTCCGAGCACGCGCGCAGCGGCGGAGCACGGACGATCTCCCTCCACGTCCTCGTCTCGAATCAGGGCGCCCGCGCGGTATGGCAGCGGCTTGGATTCGAGGACGTGTCGTACTTCATGGCGGCACCGCTGGACGTCCTGGACGCGCGACTCGTCGACCGGGAGGTCGGCGAGCAGCGCGCGACGACGCACGTGCAGAGTGACGACGAGGTGTCGGTCGAGCGGGCCGTCGCACAGTTCCTGCCGCGGCTCGAGCAGCCGGAGCTGCGGCCGAACGGCAGCTGGATCCGGGTCACCGACCCCGTGCTCGACCGCGACTCGGCCTCGCACGGGCGGCTCGCGAAGGAGCTCTCGGAGCGGCTGGGCGCGGTTACCGTCGCGCTCGGGCTCGAGGGCGAGGTCGTGCGCTTCCGGCTCTACGAGCGGGGACGGATGGTCGACGAGTACCTCTCGGTGCCGAGGTACTACGGCGAGCTGTCAACCGGCGACGAGCTCGCGCTGGAGGCGAACCCGACGCTGGTCGCTCGCCTGACCGGCGCGGATCGCGACGCGGTGCGACGGGTCGCGCGAACGGCGGCGACGCCGTCCGCGCTGCCGCCCGCGCCGGAGCTCTACGCGCAGATCGCGGACCTGATGGGGCTCGAGCCGTGAGGCTGATCGACGCAGCGCGGTGTCCGTATTGCGCGCGGGTGCGCGTCGTGCTCGCGGAGAAAGAACTCGACTTCGAAACGGTCGAGGTCGACCTGTCGGACCGACCGGCGTGGGTCTACGAGCTCAACGCCACCGGTCGCGTGCCGATCCTCGACGACGGGTTCGTGCTGCCGGAGTCGGAGGTGATCATGGCGTACCTCGACGAGCGCTATCCGGAGCCGGCGCTGCTCCCGTCGGACCCGGTCGCGCGCGCGAGGGCGCGGCTGCTGGTGCACCGCTTCGACCAGAACATCGGCGACGACTACTACGCGTTCCGCCGCGGCGATTCGAACGAGCTGGCCGAGAAGCTCGAGCGGCTGCAGGTCGGCGAGAGCCTGTACTCGGACGTCGCGTACGTGCCGTGGGTGCTCCGTGCGCGCGACATGCTGGGCGTGGAGTTGCCGGAGCATCTCGTCGACTGGCTCCGTGAGCTCGAGCAGCGGCCGTCGATCGCGGCCGAGGCCGGCGTCGTGCGCTCGCTGTGACGCCGGTCTGGCTGCACGGCTGGCCGCTGGACGAGACGATGTGGCAGCGCGAGGTCGAGCGGTTCGGCGGGCTCCCTGTTCGGCTGTACGGCCGCGGCTCGTCGATCGACACGTGGGCGTCCCAGCTGCTCGCCGAGCTCGACGGCGACGACCTGGCGCTGATCGGCTCGTCGATGGGCGGCTACACCGCGCTGGCGATGACGCGCCTGGCACCGGAGCGCATATCGGCGCTCGTCCTGTCGGCCTCGAAGGCGGCGCCTGATCCGCCCGAGCGCAAGGAGTTCCGCGACCGGCTGATTGCCGAGCTGCGGGCGTCAGGCCCGCCGCCGCATGCTGTGCCGGGCGTCAGCGTCGAGGAGCTCGTCGCCGCGCAGGAGGCGATTCGCGACCGCACCGACACGACGGACGTCGTACGCGGCTTCGGCGGCGTCTTCGTCGCGTGTGCGGGGACGCGCGACGACCTGGTTACGCCGGAAGAGGCGCGGGAGCTGGCTGCGCTGGCGCCGAACGGGCGCGCCGAGATCTTCGACGCGGAGCACTTCATCAACCTCGACGAACCCGACGGGTTCGCCGCGATGCTCGAGACGGTGCTGTGAGCGACATCGCAATCGAGGAGCTGGCAGCGCGCCTGGGCTCGGTGGCGCTGGTCGACGTGCGGACGCCGCACGAGTACGACGGCAGGCTCGGGAGCCCGTGCGATCCGCGGCAGGGCCACATCCCCGGCGCGCTGAACGTGGACGTGTACCGCCTGATGGAGCTCGACGCCGGCGACGTCGGCGCGGAGCTGGGCCTCGAGCCGGGCGAGGAGGTGGTCGCGTACTGCCACAGCGGCGCGCGCTCCGCGATCGCGACGCAGATCCTGCGCGCACTCGGCTACGACGCGCGCAACTACGTCGGCTCGTGGCACGAATGGTCGCGCCACGACGACCTGCCGGTCGAAGTCTCAGGCTGACGCGTTCAAGAATGCGCGGCAGAGGCGGCGGCCCTCGTCCTGCCACGCCGGCAGCTTCTCGTCGACCTCCCGCTCCAACTCCTCGAGCGGGCGCGGAAGCTCCGGGCCGTCCTCCTCGAACCACTCGAGGAGCTGCTCGCGGCGCACTTCGGGATGGAACTGCACCGCCCAGGCCCGCTCGCCGGCGCGGAAGGCCTGCGCGACCGGGCCGCGCGCCAGCTCGACCGCGGTGCCCGGCACCGAGAACTCGAAGCCGTTTGCGTTCAGCGCCTCGAACCGGCGCGGGAAGATACCGAGCACCGGATCGTCGACCCCGGCGTCCGTGAGCTCCGAGGCGTAGAAACCCGCGAGCTGCCCGCCGGGAATCCGCCGCACCTTGCCGCCGAGCGCATGGGCCAGGGTCTGCGCGCCCAGACAGACGCCGAAGAGCGGCGTGCCGTCGTCGATCCAGCGGCGGAGCGCATCGTACTCCTCGTGCAGCCACGGGTGGTCGACCTCCTCGCCGACGTTCTGGTCGCCGCCGAAAACGAGCACCGCGTCGAAGCCGTCGTGCGGCGGTGGGCCCTGCGTCGTGATCGGCCAGTCGACGAGCGCATGGCCCTCCTCCGCGATCACGTCGGCGAACAGCTCCGGTCCGACGCGCGGCCCGTGGGTAACCGTGAGCACACGCATCACGCCGTCGGGACGTGCTCCTCCTCGAGGAGCTTGCGCAGCAGCTGGGCGCCTGCGGGCGCCTGCGCCACGCCGTTCGTCTGGTTGTTGTTGTTGAAGAACGCGTACGCCTGCTCAGCCTGGTTCGAGAGCTCACGCAGCGGCTGCACCCACTCACGCAGTTCCTCGTCGCTGTAGAGGTGGTCGAATCGTTCCGCCGCGGACCCGCCGCGCGCGTTCCAGGTGGCCGCGTTCCGCCCGTGAAAGCGGACGTAGGTCAGCGGCGACGTGACCGCGACGAGCGTCTCCGGAACATTCCCGCCGGAGCGCCGCGGCGCGTCGACGACCACCCACGACATGCGCCGCTCCTCGAGCCAGCGCAGCAGCTCCGGCCGCACGTCGTCCGCGTACCAGGAGCGATGGCGCGGCTCGAACAGGAAATCGTCGTCACCGACCTGCTCGCGCGCCCACTCGAGGTAGTCCAGTGACGAGGCTTTCCAGACCACGTACGGCGGCATCTGGAAGAGCAGCCCGCCGAGCTTCCCGGCTTCGCGCAACGGCGCCAGCGCGTCGAGGAACTCGCGGAACACTGCGCTGCGCGCCTCGCGGCTCGGCCGGTCGACTCGGCCGCGGTCGTCGACCGGCAGCCCTTCGCGCAGCTCCGGCGGCACCTGCTCGAGCCGCACCGGATGCCGCGTCATCAACCCGAACGCCTTCACGTGCATGACGAACCCGTCCGGCGTTCGGTCGGCCCAGCCCTGCACCATCTGGCGCGTCGGGACGCGGTAGAACGTCGAGTCCACCTCGACGGTCGAGTAGTGCTGCGCGTAGTAGACGAGCCGCTCCCGTGGCGGAATGCCGGGCGGATACCAGTGCTTCACGAGCGCGTCGTCGGCCCATGAGCACGTTCCGATCCGCACCGGCACCGCCACGGGGCTCAGCGCGTGTAGCCCGTGATTCGCACCGACGCGCGCGGCGTCGCGCGCCCCACCGTTGCGGCGACGCACGGCACACCGCCGAAGATCGCCGTCTTCGTGCACGCCGACGCGCCGAGGTCGGCGTAGTAGAGATCGCCGTTCGACGCCGCGGCGCCGGTCGGGATCGCCGTGCCCTTGTGCAGGTCGGCGGTCGACGTCAGCGTCACCGACTTGCCGATGAAGATGAACGAGCCCTTCGCGCCGCCCACCTTCTTCGTGCCGGCCTTCGTGACGACGGTCGCCGTCGCCGGCGCCGTGCCCTCGGTCACCGCCGACGTGAACCGCACCAGCGTGCCGACCTTTCGCTTGCCGCTGCGGATGAGGACGACGCGTTTCTTCGTGTACTTCAGGGCGAGCTTCGTCGGGATGTGCTGGATCGACTGCGTCTCGACCGTGCCCGCGGCGTTCACGGTGCCGACGCCGGGGTTGTAGGGCGTGAACACCGACGTCCAGCGATAGTCGCCGCCCGACGCCGGTTGCGTGATCGCCGACGAAGTGAACGTCGCCGACAGGAGCTTCGCTCCGAACTGCGCCCGGCCCGGCGTGCCCGCAGGCACGTCCGGCGGCGGCAGGCAGACGAGCAGCTTCGCCTGGAAGCCCGAGGCCACCTCGGCGGGCACCGCCGTCACGACGAGCATCGGCACGTCGAGCGTCTGGCCCGCGGCCGTCAAGTGAAGGACCCACGTCTGCGCCGCTGTGGCGCCGTTCAGGCATTGCGCGATGCCCGCCTTCGTCGAGGCGGGGAGCGAGTTCGGGTCGATGGCGTCGAGCTCGCCGGTCAGCGGCAGGATCGCGCCGCCAAGGTCGGCGGCGGCCGCGGTCGCGGTGACGGTGCCGAGCTTGGTGCCGGCGGCGGCTGCGGTCACCCCGTAGCCGTTCGGGATGTAGATCGCGACGCGCGCTGTCGGATCGTCCGAGTTCGCGACGACCGCGCCGATGCGCACTGCTCCCGCAGTCGCGCTCGGGTTCGCGCTGGCGACGGCGAGGTGCGCCGAGGTGTATGCAGCGTTGGCGCTGCCCGCGAGCGAAAGCGCCAAGAGCGCCACGCACGACGCGAGCATTGCGCGGATGGACTTCGTCATTCGGTTCCCCTTCCTGTCGGTGGTGTCAGCTACGCGCGGCGACCACGGGGCCGACGGCGACCCAGTGCACGCGGTCGTAACGCACGAGCTGCGCGTTCGAGATCGGGTAGTAGTCGGTCGCGCTCGTCACGATCTTCACGCCCGGCCGCATGAACGGGTTCGTCTCGTCCAGGTGCTGCGCGGCGACGAGCAGCGACGCGCGCGTCGGCGACTTGCCCGCGTGACGCAGCGCGTCGACCATCGTGAACGCGACCCCCATGCCGTAAAAGTTGTAGACGTCTTCGGGTTTCGCGCCGGGCGCGTACTTCGCGAGGATCGAGCGATAGAGCTTGACGGCCGGGTCCTTGGCCCAGACCTTGTCCGTCGGGTCCTTCACGAACGCGATCGAGAGCGAGCCGTTCGCGAGCGACCCGACGCTGGCCCGGATGATGTCCATCACATTCGGCGAGATGCACACCGAGCTGACGTAGATCTTCGGATGCCAACCGAACTTGAACGCCGCGAGATAGGCGAGGATCGCGTACTGCGGGGTCGCGTTCAGCACGAGCACGTTCGCCCCCGAGGCGTGGAGGGTCGACATCTGCGAATCGATCGACGAGTCGGTCGGCTCGTACGCCTGCGACGAGACGATCGCAGACGCGTGCGAGCCGAGGCCCTTCTTGAGCCCCGTCGTCAGGTCCTTGCCGAAGTCGGAGTCCTCGTAGAGCACGGCCACCTTCGGGCCCGCGAGCTTCGCGATCGAGCGGCCGTAGATTGCGCCCTCGGCGCGGAAGCTCGGCAGGTAGCCCATCGTCCACGGATGACTCTTGTAGTCGTCGCCGATCTCCACCGTGCCCGTGCCACCGAAGAGCTGCGGCACCTTGGCGGCGTTCAGGTAGTCGCGGATCGCGATGTTGTTGTCGGTGCCGACCGTGTTGAAGATCGCGAGCACGTGGTTCTGCTCGACCAGCTGCCTGGTCAGCATCACCGTCTTCGACGGGTCGTAGGCGTCGTCGAGGTAGACGTACTTGACCTTCCTGCCGTTCACGCCGCCGTGCGCGTTGACGTACTTGAAATACGCGTCCGCGCCGCGCCCGACGGAGCCGAAGAGTGCGGCCGGGCCGGTGATCGGAACGGTGCCGCCGATCGTGATCGTGGAGGATGTGACGCCGGGACTGCCGCCTGCGAGCACCAGGCCGGCAAGCGCGGCGAGCGCAAACTTCACCGGCTCACCGGTTTCGTGAGCGTCTGCAGCGCCATCACCGCCGAGCCGAGGGTGATCGACTTCTCGTCGCCGAAGCCCAGGTAGGTCACGTCGGCGCTCCCCGACGAGGGGCCGAACGTGACCGAAAGCCGCGTCCCCTTCGGCAGGTATTGAACATAGTTCGCGAGCCTGATCGTCTGCAGGCCGACCTTGGGGACGATCGCGCCGTGCGTGATCACGCGGCTGCCGGCGAAGACCGTCGCGACGAGCCGCGGGTACTGCGCGACCTTCCGCACCTGCACCTTGAGCAGCGACACGCCGAATGTCTCGAGCGGCTGGCGGAACGCCGGGCCGTTACGGCGGAGCGAAGTGCCGCGAAAGCCGACCGTGATCACCTTCGTCTTCGGAAGGCCGGCATACGACGCGCGCTTCGTACCCGTGGCCGCCGCGATCGTGACCGGCGGCGCCTTGTCGATGGCGTTCGGCTGGCCGCGGAGGTAGTGGTCGTACCAGGCGAGCCCCTGTGTCAGCACGTAGGCGAAGTCAGGCCCGGGAAAGGTCGATGGCGCGTGGCCGAACTGCCCGATGTACAGGTGCTTCGGCCCCGAGACGCGGTTGAAGCCGTTCGCGGCCTGCGTGACGTCGAACGCGTAGTCGACGCGGCCCTGGAACATGTAGACCGGCGTCTTGATCTTCGGCAGAGCCGCGTACGACGAACGCCCGGCGGCGAGCGCCTTGATCTTCGCGAGGTTCGTCGAGTGCACCGCGTCGTTCTCGAGCGACGCGACCAGCGGCGAGCGCGCCTCCACAGACTTGGCGAAGCCGAGCACGATTCCTGACTTCGCGACGTCCTGTGGCCAAAGCGCGCTATAGAGGTCGGTCCACGTCTCGGCCACCTCCGCCGCCTTGTAGGGAATGCCGGCCGCGAGCCCGTCCCACGCCTGGCCGCCACCGTAGGAGAGGCCCCACACGCCGATATCGGCGTTGCTGACCTCCGGCAGGCCGGCGAAGAAGGATTCCACCGCCCGTTCGTCCGAGATCTCGTTCGGCCCGGCGAGCTCCAGGTCGCCCGTCGACGTGCCCTGGCCACGCGCGCTGTATGCGAGCGCCGCGTAGCCGTGCGCGGCGAGGACGGTGGCGACGGGCGCCATCTGGTCCTTCGAACCGCCGAGCCCGTGCAGCACGACGACGCCCGGCCAGCCGCCGGCCGGCGCGGTGCCGTCCGGCTCGTAGAGGTCGTAGGCGATGGACGTGCCGTCGGCCATCGTCCTCGTGCCCGTCTGCTTGGTGAACGCATTCGCGGGCGCCGCCCAGAGGAGGAGCAGCGCGACGATCAGCGGGAGGCGCCTCACGTCGGCGCACTCTACCCGCCTCCCTACAATCCTCCGTCATGGCTGATTCGCGGGCGGTCGGCGTCTTCGACTCGGGTGTCGGCGGCCTCACGGTGCTGCACGAGTGCCTGGTGACGATGCCGCACGAGGACTTCGTCTACCTCGGCGACCACGCGCGTCTGCCGTACGGGCCGCGGACGAGTGCGGAGGTGCGGCGGTTCGCACACGAGATCGGCGTCTTCCTCGAGCGCCAAGGCGTGAAGATGGTCGTAGTCGCCTGCAACACCGCCACGTCGGCGGCGTTGCCCGACCTGCAGGAGCAGCTGACGGTGCCGGTCGTCTCGGTGATCGTGCCGGAGGCACATGCCGCCGTGCAGGCGACGCGCAACCGGCGCATCGGGCTGCTCGCCACCGAGCTGACTGTCGCCAGCGGCCGCTACGAGTCGCTGGTGCGGACACTCGACGCGGGCGCGCGCTTCACAGCCGTCGCGTGCCCGCGGCTCGTGCCGCTGATCGAGGCCGGCGACACCTTCAGCGACGAGGTCGTGGCGGCCGTGCGCGAGTACGCCGCGCCGCTCAAGGAGGCGGGCTGCGACACCGTGATCCTCGGCTGCACGCACTACCCGCTGCTGCGCCCCGTCTTCCAGCGCGCGTTCGGGCGCGACGTGACGCTCGTGTTCTCTGCGGAGGAGACGGCGCAGGAGGTCGCGCAGACCCTCGCGCGCAAGGGCTTCGAGAACGATGCGCAGCGCGAGGGGACGTACCGCTTCCTGACGACGGGCGAACCGGAGCTCTTCCGCTCGCTCGGCGAGCGCTTTCTGCAGCTGCCGCTCGGCGACGTCGAGCACGTGCAGCTCGCCGAGCTCGAGGCTGTCGCATGACCCGGAACGATGGCAGGCGGCCCGACCAGCTCCGACCGGTCGTCGCCGACCCGGCTTTCCTCGACCAGCCGCACGGCGTCGTGCTCTGGTCGCAGGGGAAGACGCGCGTGCTCTGCACGGCCTCCGTGCAGGAGGGCGTTCCGCGCTGGCTCTACCGCTCCGGCCGCGGCTGGATGACGGCGGAGTACTCGCTGCTGCCGGCTTCGACCGGCGAGCGGACGGACCGCGAGGCCGCACGCGGCAAGCAGGGCGGTCGCACCGTCGAGATCCAGCGGCTGATCGGGCGCGCGCTGCGCGGTGTGGTCGACTTTCAGGCACTCGGCGAGCGCACGGTCTACCTCGACTGCGACGTGCTGCAGGCGGACGGCGGCACGCGCTGCGCGGCGATCACCGGCGCGTACGTCGCGGCGTGGCGCGCGCTCGACCGGTTCGGTCTCTCGAAGGCCCTCACCGGCGCGGTCGCGGCGGTCTCGGTCGGGGTCGTCGACGGCGTCACGTTGCTCGACCTCGACTACTCGGAGGACTCGAACGCGGAGGTCGACGTGAACGTCGTCATGACGGGCGACGGGCGGTTCGTGGAGGTGCAGTCGACGGCCGAGAAGGTGCCGTTCGAGCGCGAGCGGCTCGATGAGCTGCTCGATCTCGCCGCGGCCGGGATCGAGGACCTGCAGCGCTTCCAGGAGGAGGCCATTGCGGTTCCTCGTGAGTGAGATCCCCGCGCTCTCCGGCTGGGAGGCCCTCGCCCGCCTCGCCGTCGCCGGTGGCCTCGGTGCGGCGGTCGGCTTCGAGCGCGAGCTGCGTGACCGCGAGGCGGGGATCCGCACCCATCTTCTGGTGTCGCTCGGGTCCGCGCTGTTCACGATCGTCTCCGCCTTCGGCTTCCACGAGTTCCTGACCAACGGCGGCTCGGTCGTGCGGGCCGACCCGACGAGGATCGCCGCTCAGATCGTGACCGGCATCGGCTTCCTCGGCGCCGGCGCGATCATCCGCGAGGGCCTGTCGGTGCGCGGGCTGACGACGGCCGCGACGCTCTGGGTCGTCGCGGCGATCGGCATGGCGAGTGGCGCCGGCTACTACGGCCCCGCCGTCGCGACGACGGTGCTCACGATCTTCGCGCTGTGGCCGCTGCGTCTGATCGCGTACCGGACGATCGAGCGCATCAAGCCGGAGGAGAACCGGCTCACCGTCGAGCTGCGGGAGGGCCAGCCGATCGGGCCGTTCCTCGACCAGCTGCACAACGTGCGCCACTTCGAGCTCCAGGAGGAGCTCGACCGGCGCGTGCTGCAGCTCGAGCTCGAGCACATCGACGAGCACCTCGTCGCGCAGCTCGCCGACCTCGACTACGTCATCGGGGTGCGTTGGCGGCGCTGAACGTGACGCTCTGCTCGGCGAACCCGGGCAAGCTGACCGAGATGCAGGAGGCGCTGCCGGAGTGGTCGATCGAGCCGCTCGGCGCGACCGGCTATCCGGTTGAAGACGGCGCAACCTATCTCGACAACGCACGGATCAAGGCCCGGTTCGGACGCGAGGTGGGGCCGGCCGACCGCTGGATGCTCGCCGACGACTCGGGCATCGAGCTCAGCGCGCTGGGCGGCGCGCCCGGGGTGCAGACGGCGCGCTGGGCAGAAGGGAGGCACGTCGAGAAGACGCTGGCCGCGCTCGCGGGCCAGAGCGACCGGCGGGCGCGCTACGTCGCCGAGCTCGTGCTGCTGGCGCCCGATGGCCGTGAAGTGCGCGGGACGGGAGTGCTCGAAGGGACGATCGCCGCGACGCCGGCCGGGAACGGCGGCTTCGGCTTCGACCCGGTGCTGATCCCGTGTGGCCAGACGCGCACCGTCGCCGAGCTAGGCGACGCATGGAAAGCTGAGCACTCTCACCGGGCGCTGGCGGCGCACGACCTGCTCGCTCATCTAGCCGGCGAGCCCGGCCGCGTCTGAAGGCAGCGCGCGCCGGCCTCGCCACCAGTTCACCTCCGCGCCCAGGACGATCACGTTCGCCATCACGTACAACCACACGAGCAGCACGGCTGGGCCGGACAGCGCCTGCAGCACCGGGTTGTGCTTCGAGATGTCGACGTACACCGGCAGCAGCTGGAACGTCGCCTCCAGGATCACCGCCGCCGTGATCGCGCCGGGCAGCACCTCCTTCACGCGCAGGTCGACGTTGGTGAGCACGTAGTACGCGGACGCGAGGAAGACGAACAGCCCGACTCCGGACACGAGCACCGAGATCACCTTCGCGGTCGCGGCGTTCCCCGAGAAGCCCGCGTACCGCTTGAGCACCTCCTGTCCGATCGAGCCGATGACGAGCGACGCGAAGAGCGCGACGAGCAGGCCGACCATCATGAGCGTCGCGATTGCCTTGCCGTGCAGGAAGCCGCGGTTCGGCCGTCCGTAGACGATGTTGAAGGCGCTCTCGAGCACGCTGAAGAACGAGAGGGAGGACCAGAGCAAGAACGCGCCGCCGACGATTCCGAGCGTGGTGGCGTTGTCCTGGATCGCGCGCACGGCGCGCAGGATCGAGTCGACCGAGGTGCTCGGGAACGTCTTCGAGAGCTCGCGCACGAAGAACGATCCCTGGTCGGCCTGGTGCACGAGCCCGAGCAGCGCGAGCGCGAGAAAGAGCAGCGGCATGAAGGAAAGGAGTGCGAAGTAGGCGATCATCGCGGCCAGGTGCGTGCCACGGTCGGCGAAGAACTTGCCCAGGACCCGCCTCACTGGGCACGCAGTATGCTCGGCGCCATGGACGCAGGACAGGCGATCGCAGACCTGACGGAGATCTCGCCGCAGGTGCGGGACGTCGTTGTGGTCGCCGCCGACGGCACGTTGCAGGGCTCGAACGCGGGCGAACATCGCGCCGCGCACATCGCCGAAGCGGCTCAGCGGCTGCTGCAGGAGGCGCAGGCGCTGCAGCCCAACGTCGGCCAGCTCGAGGCCGCAACCGTGCAGGGCAGCGTCTTCGTGGTCCGCGACGCCGGCCGCCTGATCGCGGCGACGACCACACCGGAACCGACCGTCGGGCTCGTCTTCTACGACCTGAAGACGTGCCTGCGCAGCGTCGACGAGCCGAAGAAGCCGGTCCGGCGGACACCCAAGCCGAAGGCCGATGCCGCGCCTTAAGGTCGTCACCGGCTTCTTGCTCGCAGCAGGCTCGCTCGCCGGCTCCGTGCTCGTCCGCCGCCGCGCGGCGAGGAAGCGCGAACGCGTCGATCTCTACGCCGAGGACGGCGCGATGCACTCCTTCGCCGACGACACGCCCGAGGCCGCGCGCCTGCTGCCCATCGCCCGCGAGCTCTTGAGCACGCCGTGAATCACGACGAGCTGGGCGGCGCGCTGCGGGAGGCGGCGTACCTGGAAGGCGACTTCGTCCTGCGCTCGGGTCGCCGCTCGCGCTACTACCTGGACAAGTACCGGTTCGAGACCAGGGCGGACCTGCTCGGAGAGCTCGGCGCGGTGATCGCATCAGCCGTGCGGGAGCACGAGCCGGACGCCGACCGCATAGCTGCACCGGAGCTCGGTGCTGTCGTCCTCGCCGCCGCCGCGTCGCTCTCCGGCGGGATGCCGTTCCTGCTCGTACGCTCGCGGGCCAAGGAATACGGCACCGCCAACAGGATCGAGGGTGTCTTCGAGGAGGGCGAGCTCGTCTGCCTCCTCGAGGACGTGGTCACGTCCGGCGGAGCCGCGGTCGAGACCGTCGAGGCCCTCCGGGAGGCGGGCCTCCGCGTGCAGAACGCAATCTGCGTCGTCGACCGCGAAGAGGGGGGCGTGGACGAGCTGGCGCGGCACGGGGTGCGGCTAAGGCCGCTCTTTACGGCCTCCGAGCTGCTCGAAGTGCCCGCAAATCGGCTTGGTTGAGCCGAAACGTCCGATTCCGTTGTTAGGGTTGGGGCAAGGTCTGATCCCCGTTCCCGACTTAGGAGGAGTTCGTTGACGAAGCAGGAGTTCGTGCAGAAAGTCGGCCAGAAGGCAGGGCTCTCGGCCCGCGACGCCGGAAAGGCCGTCGAAGCGTTCATGGAGACGGTGACCGAGACGCTGAAGGCCGGTGACACGGTGAACTTCACGGGCTTCGGCAAGTTCTCGCCGTCCCACCGCGCCGCGCGCCAGGGCGTGAACCCGCGGACGGGCGAGCGCGTACAGATCGCCGCGACCACCGTGCCGAAGTTCTCGGCCGGCAGTCAGCTCAAGGCCGCCCTCAAGAGCTGACCGAACCTCCCTGCAGGGCTTGGCGGAGGGCGGCGCAGGCCGCCCTCCGCCGTTCCGGTTACCGTTTCGCCGATGGCCGTTGCGACCCTGACCTTCGCCGACCGCCTCGCGGCCGAGGTGGAGCGCAAGCGGTCGCAGCTCGTCGTCGGCCTCGACCCGAACCCGGACCTCCTGCCGGTCGAGCTGCGCGGCGATGTCGCCCGCTTTTGCTGCGGGATCATCGACGCGGTTGGGCCGTACGCGATCGCCGTCAAGCCGCAGCTCGCGTTCTTCGAGGCGCTCGGCCCGGCCGGCATGGCGGCGTTCGACGAGGCGTGCCTCTACGCGCGGCGCGCCGGCCTGCTCGTGCTCGCGGACGGCAAGCGCGGCGACATCGGCTCGACCGCACGCGCCTACGCGGAGGCATATCTCGGAGGCGAGCCGCCGCGCGCCGACGCGCTCACCGTCAACCCGTGGCTGGGTCGTGATTCGATGGAGCCGTTCCTCGGCGCCGTCCGCCGCCACGGGGCCGGCCTCTTCGTGATCGTCCGCACGTCGAACCTGAGCGGCGACCTGCAGGACGCGGTGCTGAAGGACGGTCGGCCGATGTGGCACCACGTGGCCGGGCTCGTCGAGGAATGGGGCGAGGAAGCGGTCGGCGACGTCGGGCTCTCCTCGGTCGGTGCCGTTGTCGGCGCCACGCATCCGCGCGCGGTCGCAGAGGCTCGCCGCCTGATGCCGCGCACGATCCTGCTGCTTCCCGGCGTCGGCGCGCAGGGCGCGTCGGTCGCCGACCTGGCACGCGCGTTCCAGAGCGGTCCGGCGAGCGCGCTCGTCGCGGCCTCTCGCTCGGTGATCTACGCCTACAAGGAATCCGGCACCGACTTCCGGCAGGCGGCGGGCGCCGAGGCGGCACGCCTGCGTAGCGAGGTCTGGGCCGCGTCCGGCTGGTAGTGCGCAGAGATGATTGGCGCAGGTATGCGGCACCGGCGGCGTTCCTGCTCGCGGTGACGCTTGCCGTCGTGTTGATCCGCTCGGGCATCAACTCGGGTAAGTCGCCCGCCGCCGTGACGACGGCGCCGAGCCGCTCGCAGGTGACGACCACCACCACCACCACCAAGAAGAAGACCAAGAAGGCGCCGTCTTCGCAGCGCTACTGGACGGTGGAGGCGGGTGACACCTTCAACGTCATCTCGTCCAAGACGGGCGTGCCCGTCGCGACGATCGCTCGCCTGAACCCGAACGCCTCGTCGACGTCGCTCTTCATCGGGGAGAGGATCAGGATCCGATGAGTCGGATCACGCTCGTGGCCGCGCTTGCGGCGCTGCTGCTCGCGCCGGCTGCCACGGCGGCCGGGCCGTCGGTCACGGCGCGTGCCTGGATCGTGCAGGACGCCCGCACCGGCGACGTCCTCGCCGCCTCGAATGCGCACGAGCGGCTGCCGATCGCGTCGATCACCAAGCTGATGACCGTGCTCGTGACGCTCGAGCACCGAGGGCTCGACGAGGTCGTCGACGTCGACCGCCGCGCGGGCGTCGTCGGCGAGTCGTCGATCGAGCTCAACGGCGGCGAGCGCCTGACCGTTCGCGA
>JBKPRG010000077.1:0-6278 GCA_046765815.1 Actinomycetota bacterium | reverse complement strand
CTTCCTCTGGAAGATCACGCAGCGCTACGAGGATCTCGGGGATCTCGGGGCGGCGCTGAACGGGACGCCGCTCGCCGGCTGGCTCGAGACCCCGTACTCGTACCTCGCCACCACGAAGGCGTCGGAGTACACGTCCGCGCGCCGCGCCCGGAAGATCCTCCCGCAGGGCTCGCCGTACCTCGTCGTCTACCCGTTCGTGAAGGTCCGGCCGTGGTACGCCCTCTCGGAAGACGACCGCAGGCGCGCGATGGACGAGCACATCCGGATCGGCCGCGAAGAGTTCCCGACGATCCACAACCACACGACGTACTCGTTCGGGATCGACGACCAGGAGTTCATGACGGCCTTCGAGTGCGACGAGCCCGCCGACTTCATGCACCTCATGCTCCGGCTGCGCGACTCGGAGGCTTCGCGCTACACCGAGCGCGACACGCCGATCTTCGTCGGGCAGCACATGCCGATCCGCGAGGCGCTCGCGCGCCTCGACGGCGTCGGGTCACTCGTCGAAGATCACGGTTAGGCGAGTCACGAGCCCGCGCTCGTGCTCGAGGACGAACCTGCCGGTGCCGCCCTTCAGCCACGCGAACGCGGCCGTGATCGTCCGCTCGCCGTCGTCCTGGACGCCGAGCAGCGCGATCTCGTCGTCGGGCGGCTGCTCGCGGTAGGCGGTGCGGATCGCGTCGAGCCCGCTGAACGGGCCGGCCGAGACGTTCTCGAATTGCAACTCGGCATCAGGCGCGAAGTGCTTCAGCATGGGCTCCCAGTCGCCCGTCCGCACGCCGTGGTTGAACGTCCGCACGTGCCTGTCCATGAGCTCGTTCACGTCAGCCGTCGCTGATCGAGCCACGTGCGGACGGCGACGTAGACGCAGACTCCGGCGACGACGAAGAACGCGAGCGCGTCGCGCGCCTGCGGGTGCGCCAACAGGAACCAGGCGAGGTCGACGACGAACAACGCGACCGCGCTGTAGAACAGCCACTGCTGCCGCGACGGCCAGAGCTGGATCTCGCGTCGCGCGAAGTCGCGCCAGAAGAAGTACGCGACGACACCGATCGCGACGAAGAAAGCGAACCGGAGCAGCGTGCTCGCTGTCGCGAGTGCCGTCTCCGCCTGGAACACGACGATCACCACGGCAACGGCGGCGAGGATGAGCAGGTTCCGGAGGAAGGGCGTCATGCCGTCATGTAAGCGCGAACGCCGAGCGCCGCGGCGACGAAGGTCGCGACCGCGAACCACAGCAGCCGGGCGCGCGGCTCCGCAGGCGCATACAACCACGGCGAGAGCACGGCGAGCAACGCGAACGTCCCGTAGGCGTAGTGGAGGTGGTCGGACGCACGGTGGTGCTTCGAGAGCAGCAGCAGGCCGAGCGCGACCTGCGCCACGATCAAGGTCTGCGCGAGCGCGAGCAGCTGCGTCACCGCGGCGCCGGCGCGCTGCCTCCGCCAGGCGAGGAACGACACAAACGCTGCGAGCAGGCAGCCGCCGATGACGAGGAATGCGTTGATGTGGTGGGCCGTTAGCATCCGGCGACGGAATCTACCCGGGGGGAAGCGACGTGATCGAGGAAGGCAAGCCGGCACCCGACTTCGAAATGACGAGCGACGAGGGCGAGACGGTTCGGCTCTCCGATCTGCGCGGCAAGCAGGTCGTTCTCTACTTCTATCCCAAGGACGACACACCCGGGTGCACCACGCAGGCTTGCGGCATCCGCGACGCCTACGGCGAGTTCGAGCGCGAGGGCGCAGTCGTGCTCGGCGTCTCACCCGACAACGAGGCGTCGCACGTCAAGTTCAAGGAGAAGTACCACCTCCCGTTCACGCTGCTCGCCGACGAAGGTCACCGCGTCGCCGACGAGTACGGCGTCTGGGGCCCCAAGACCTACATGGGTCGCACGTACGAGGGCGTCGAGCGATCGACGTTCGTCATCGACACGGACGGAACCGTGAAACGCGTGATGCGCAAGGTGAAGCCGGCAAACCACGCGGAGGACGTCCTGGAAGCCCTGCGGGCTGACGCAGGCTAGAGCCGGCGGCAGCGCGAGAGCGGAGCCGCGGGCTGCGCGATCGCGACGAAGTCCTTCGTGTCGACGATCGTGCGCGACCCGGGCGCGAAGACGTTCTCGGCGCGGACGAGACGACTGATGCGACGGTCCGGGAACGTGACGACGCTCGCGACGGCACCGCAGCGCGCCCACGCCGGATGCGACGCGCGCTCGAGCCGGTCGAGCTGCTTCAGCTCGTGCGCGTCGAAGAGCTCGAAGCGGACGTCGTAGGCGATGCGTCCTGCAAGGGACGGCTCCTGCCACAGCAGCCAGTCGGCGTGGAGGTCGTCCGAGAGCACGATCCCATTCGCGCCTGCCGCGGTGGCGACGGCCGACGCGGCCGCTGCCGACGGATGGCTCTTGTCGAGCCACGCCGGACCGCGCGCGGCCTGATAGGCGAAGAGGCCGATGACTGCCGCCAGGGCGGCTGCGCCGAGCACGACGTTCACGCGCCGCACTCCCGCCGTCAGGCGGATCTTCGACGGCCACGCGGCATCGAGCAGGCGCGGCAGCGACACAGCGAGGGCGAGCTCGAACCACACGCCGTTGCGCACCGCGGTCAGCGCCGAGAGCAAGAGCAGCGGCACAGCCCATTTCTCGAAGGTCGTCAGCACACTGCGATGGCCGCCCCAGAGGGCGGCGGCGCCGAAGGCGGAGAGGAAGAACGCGACCGTCGGCCCCTCGACAGTCGGCGGCCTCCACTCCACGACGTACTGCGCGAGCGGCGGGTGGAAGAGCATCAGGTGGTAGTAGTCGACGAGCCTGAATCCGTACGGGGACGCGAGGAGCGTCAACGGCGAGCCGAGCACCAGCAGCGCACCGCGACGGCGCGTGGCGCTGCGGCGCAGGAGCCCGAGCCCGTAGAGGAAGACGAGACCCGCGCCGAGGGCGACCGAGCCATGCACGTTCGCCCAGACCATGAGCAGCGGCAGCACCCAAAGCACGCGCCGGCTCGGGCGCCGCGAGTCGAGCGCGAGCAGCCCGTAGAGCGCCGCGAAGAACGGCAGCGCGAGCGTCTGCGTGCGCAGCTGCGCGAGCCAGGGCGCGCCGAGCAGAGGCAGCGCGACGCCGATCGCCGCGCTCCGGGCCGAGGCGCCGAGTTTGCGCGCCGCGACAGCAAGCGCCGTCAGCGCGGCAGCGATGAAGGCGACCACAAACAGCAGCGCGGTGATCAGACCGCCGTGTGCCATCGCCTCGTAGAGCGCGAGATGCGCGCCCCACTGCTGGTCGACCCACGGGCGGCCGAGCGACCAGAACGTGAGCGTGTCGACATGCGGCAACCCGTGCTGCGCGACCAGCCGTCCGTCGACGAACGACAGCCAGCTGTCCTCCACGACGAGAAGCGGCAGGGAGAAGCCGAGCAAACCGAGCCAGAGCGCCACGATCACGATCGGCAGGGCCTCGCGCTCGAGCAGGCCGCGCAGCCAGAGGAGCGCGCCCGGAACCGGCGGGGCGAAGGGGCGCTCGGGAGCGAGGACGCGGTTCGTCACGTGAAGCTCTTCGGCAGCGCCAGGCGTCTACTTGACGGCGAACCTGACAATCGACGGCGCACGCCGAGCAGGAGCCGGCGCCTCGCCCGTCCTGAGCGCCGACCACGCAAAAACCGCGCCGAACGAGGCGAGCGCGCCCGCGATCACGAGTGGGTGGCCGTTGCTCCACGCCGGCAGCACGAACCAGAGCGCCATCGGCGCGATCCAGCCGGGCCCGAGATTCGGCCACGCGAGCGCGACGGCAACCGCCGCGAGCGCGAAGTAGTGCGGCCAGACGACCGGTGTCAGCACCAGCGACGCGGCGATCGCGAGCACGAACCCGGTCCGCTCGGCACGGCGCCAGGCGAAGACGGAGGCGAGCACGGCGCCGCCGGCGGCGAACATGAGGAGCTGCGACAGCGCCGGCGCTGCGCCGAGCGCCCGGAAGAACGCGTACGGCGAGTAGCTGTTCGGTCCGACGAGCTCGGTCAGGCGGCCGAGCACGTGCGGGTAGTCGCGGAAACCCGCGAACCCGATCACGGCCCAGCCGGCGAGCGTCGAGACGGCAGCGACCACGACCGACGTCCCCGTCGCGCGCCACCGCTTCGTGACGAGCAGCCAGACGCCCAGCGGCCAGAGGTACAGCTTGAAGACGACGAGCGCCGCGACGATCGTGCCGGCCACGTACGCCCGGTCGCGATAGCGCCACAGCGCCGCGCAGCCGAGAACGAGGAAGGCCGAGATCGCCCCGTTGATGAACGACGACCAGATCGCCGGCCACGCCAGGACGGCGCCGTAGCAACGCCAGTCCCGGATACCCAGCAGCCGCAGCGCGCCGACAATCGCGGCGTACCCCAGCACGCACCAGAGCGCGTCGGCGACACCGTACGGCAGCGCCGAGAACGGCACCATCGCGATCGCGGCCGGCGCCGGATAGACGAACGGGCGGAACGTCTCCTTGTGCGCCACCGCCGGCAGCGACGAGCTGTACGGGGAGTGACCGTTCAGCACATCGCGCCCGCTGTGCCAGAACGTATGGAAGTCGAACGGGTGGTAACCCGTGACCAGCACCCACACGAACAAGGCGAGCTGGAACGCCGGCAACACCGCGAAACAGAAGACCTCGGCGCTACCGCGAACCACGACGACGAGCCGTAGCGCGGCGCGGCTCTGCACTGCCGTGGCGACGGACATCGCCCCTGGTCTCGGCGCGCCGTGCGGGCGGCGCTATCCCCTCAACGGGTTAACTCAGCTCAGGGAAACCGTCTGCTCCTCGCGCTGCGCCGCGTAATCCTCGCCGAGTCGCTCGCGCAAGGTCTGCTCGAGCTCGCCGGACGACTCGAGCTCCTCGACGATGTCGGCGCCGCCGACGAGCTCGCCCTTGACGAACACCTGCGGGATCGTCGGCCAGCCCGAGAGCGCGGACAGCTCCTGGCGGATCTGCGGATCCGGGAGGATGTCGACGGCGGTCACGGGCGCGCCCGCTCGCCGCAGCGCCTGCAGCGCCCGGTCGGAGTTGCCGCACATCACGAACTGCGGCGTGCCCTTCATGAACAGGGCCACGTCCGACCCGTCGATGACGTTCTTGATCTTCTCGCTGTAGCTCACGTCGATCCCTTCGTCTTGATCCTCAACTCATGGATGGTGCCGTCCGCAAGCGGCGCGGCGAGCGCTTCATAGACGCGGCGGTGCTGCTCGACGAGCGAAAGCCCCGTGAGCGACGGCGAGGTGACGATCACCTGGAAGTGGTCGCCGCCGCCGGTGCGGTCCTGCACGTCGAGCTCGGCTGCGTCCGGGAAGGCCTCGCTGAGGAGGCTCTTGAGCCGTTCGGCGCTCATGAGGGCCAGGGTACCTACCCCGTTCGAGTGAACTTCGGCGCCGCTTCCCCCAAATAGGGACTCGTCTTTGCACGACTTTCGCCGTAGATGAGCTTGCATCACTGTCGCCGCCCGAAGGGAAAATCCAGATGGAACGCCGCCGCAACTGGCTCTACCGCGAAGAGGGGCAGACGATGACCGAGTACGGCGTCCTCCTCAGCCTGATCGCCCTCGTCGTGCTCGTGGCCATCATCGCACTGGGCCCGAAGATCGTGAACCTCTTCACGTACGTCAGCAGCAAGCTCTAGCGCTGGTCATGCCGGGTCGAGCACGAGACGGTCGCCGACGGCGACCGCCTCGGCCGCCCCTGCCGCGAGCTCGATCACGACTTTCGCGCCTTTTCGGCCGGCGACGCGCCACGGCGCGAGGTTGCGCTCGACGTCGATCACCTCGAGCTCGGCCGTGCAGAAGACGGCGTCGATCGCGAAGCGCATGAAGAACATGTGGATCGAGCCCGCGGGGCGAAAGAGCATGCCCTCGCCGGGATCGAGGCACGCACGGCCGAGCAGGCCGCGCATCCGCTGCCACGGCCGTTGTGCGATCAGGCAACGGGAGCACACCACGCGCCCGTCGCTCGTTCTTAGGACCGCCTCGCGCACGCCGCAACGGTAATCCCTGTACCCCACACGGGGGATTTGTTGCCAGGTTTGTCGCGAATCACCCGAATGGGGTTCGTGATTTCACCCCTCTGCGCCGTAGATGCGTTTCACGAACGCCGGCGAGCGGCCGGCGACGGAACAGAACAGGACATCCGTCTCACGTGACCGCATCCCGCTTCGACAGCACCACAACCGATTGTGTTCTTCTCAACGCCGCCGAAGGGGGGTGCAACCGCATGGAACTCCGCGATTGGCTCGAGCTCGCACGTATCGAGCTCCGCCGCGAGGAGGG
>JBKPRG010000076.1:0-22342 GCA_046765815.1 Actinomycetota bacterium | reverse complement strand
GCCCTTCACGACCTTGTACGGGACGATGGTCATCTCCTCGGTGACCTCGTCGTACTTGCGGCCCATGAAGCGCTTGACCGAGAAGACCGTGTTCTCGGGGTTCGTGACCTGCTGCCGCCGCGCGGGAGCGCCGACGAGCCGCTGGCCGTCCTTCGTGAAGCCGACGACGGACGGGGTCGTCCGCCCGCCTTCGGCGTTCGGGATCACGGTCGACTCGCCACCCTCGAGGATGGCCATGCACGAGTTCGTGGTCCCGAGGTCGATTCCGATCGTCTTCGCCATCCGTTTCCACTCCTTGATTGGCGTTCTGAGAGAAAATCTAAGTCCGTTTATAGCAGATCATGGACAGGGTTGCGGTGGCGCCGCCGCTCTCGTACCGTCTCGGCCGTGGAGCAGCGGGCACGGCAGGAGCTGGAAGCGACGATCGCGGCCCGCCACGAGCTCGGACCGGCGCACGACGCCGAGCTGATCGCCGGCTTCCTCGACCGGATCGAGCGCGAGATCGACAAGCGGGTGGACGAGCGGGTGGCGGCCCGCGGGCCGGTCAAGCGCACCGGATCGCCGCTCAACCCGGCGACTCTCGGCATCTGCATCCCGATCATCGCGATTGCCGGCGGGATCGGCCACACGGCCGGCCTGATCGCGGCGTTCATCGCGCTCGTGATCGTGTTCGCCGTAGCCGAGTTCCGCCGCTAGCGGGTTGCGCCGATCAGCACCCCGCCGGCGACGACGAGGAGCGCGCCGAGCGCGAGCCTGCGCCCCACGCCCTCCGTGTGGCGGATGAGCAGGGCCGAGAGGGCGACGCCCCACAGCGACTCCGTCGCCACGAGCGGCGAGACGACCGAGACGCGCCCGCGGAAGTAGGCCTCGAAGAGGCAGACATACGAGAGCCCGAAGCAGACGCCCGCCGGGGAGAGGCGCACGAGCTCCTGCCGGCTCGGCGGGCGGCGTGCCCAGACGACCGCGACCACCGTTCCGGCGAGGAGCGTCGCGGCGGCTGCCGTGGGCGCGGCCGTGTGCGTGTGCAGCGCGCGGGCGACATTGTCGCGCGTCGCGAAGAGCAACGTGCAGAGCGCGGCGTACGCGAGGCCGAGCGCGCGCAGGTGCTCGGGCCGGTCGCGCTCGGCGGCGAGCAGCACGCCGCCGGCGACGATCGAAAGGGCGCCGACTGCGAGCGGCGCGCGCAGCGGCTCGTCGAGAAATGCGAGCGCGATCGCAACCGCGACCAGCGGGGCGGCGCCGACGACCACCGACGTCCGGGAGGCGCCGACCTCCTTCACCGCCAGGGTGAACAGCACCTGCGACACGCCGGGAGCGAACGCGCCCGCGACGAGGAACGGCCAGGCGCCGCGCAGGCTCGGCGCGAAGGCGAACGCCACCGCCGAGACCGCGAACGCGACCGCGACGGTCGCGACCGCCGCGCCGCGCGCGTCGTCGAGCTCCCGCAGGCCGAGGCGGATCCCGACGGTCATCCCGCCGAAGAGCGCGGCGGACGCAGCCGCGAGCAGGACGGCCGTCACGCCGGCCCCGCCCGCCGCACGAGCCGCGCCAGCGTCCCGGCGGCGGCCGGCTCGGCCAGGACGATCCCGGCCATGATCACCGCGCAGCCGAGCCATGCGGTCGCGCTCAGTCGATCGCCGGCGAGCGTGAACCCGAAGAACGCCGCCCACACCGGCTCGAGCGAGAACGCGAGCGCGGTCTGCGTCGAGCTCACACGACGCTGGGCCCACGTCTGCGCGAGGAAGGCGAGCGCGCTCGCGAAGACGCCCGTCACGACCAGCGCGCCCCATACCGTCCAGCCGTGCGGCACGCTCAGCTGCCCCGCCGCGACCGCGACCGCGAGCAGCCCCGCGAACGCGGAAGCCATCTCGACAAGCGTGAAGGCGAGGGCGTCGTAGCGCGGCGCGTACCGCTCCATGAGGACGATCTGCAGCGAGTACACCGCGGCCCCCGCGAGCACGAGCAGGTCGCCCAGCCACGAGCCGCCGTGCACGCCCGCCAGCAGCGCGAGGCCGGCGGTCGCGAGCGCGACGCCACCCCACGCGGCGAGCCCGATCCGCGCACGGAAGAGCGCCAGGGCGAGCAGTGGCGTCAGCACGACGTACATGCCGGTGATGAAGCCCGTGGACGAGACCGAGGTGCGCTCGAGCCCGGCGGTCTGCAGGACGTAGCCGGCCCCGAGCAGCGCACCGGCGAGCACCGCGCCGAGCGAGCCTCCGCGGCCCAGCGTTCGCAGGCGCGCCCACGCGGGGCCAAGCAGCGTGCAGCTCGCGATCGCGAAGCGCACCGTGAGGAATGCGAACAACGGGTAGATCGCGACCGCATCCTTCACCTGCACGAACGTGACGCCCCACACCGCCGTCACGGCGACGAGAACGGCGAGCGCGCGCATCGGCGCAGACTAGTTGGGCGTTAACGTGCAGATAGATGGATGTCCTCGACACGCTTCGGAGGCCGCTGCGCGACCTGCGCATCTCGGTCACCGACCGCTGCAACTTCCGCTGCACCTACTGCATGCCGAAGGAGGTGTTCGGGCGCGACTACCGGTTCCTCGACCGGCGGGAGCTACTCACCTTCGAGGAGATCGCGCGCGTGGCGCGGGTGTTCGTCGGGCTCGGTACGCGGAAGATCCGCATCACCGGCGGCGAGCCGCTCGTACGCCGGGGTCTCGAGCAGCTCGTCGAGCAACTCGCGACGCTCGACGTCGACCTGACGCTGACGACGAACGGGTCGCTGCTCGCCGCGAAGGCGCAGGCGCTCGCCGACGCCGGGCTCAAGCGCGTCACGGTCAGCCTCGACGCGCTCGACGACGCGACGTTCCGCGCGCTCAACGACGTCGACTTCCCGGTCGACCGCGTGCTCGAGGGGATCGACGCCGCCGTCGCGGCCGGGCTCCCCGTGAAGGTCAACGCCGTCCTCAAGCGCGGCGTGAACGACGATCAGATCGTCCCCATGGCCGCCTTCTTCAAGCAGCGCGGCCAGACGCTCCGCTTCATCGAGTACATGGACGTCGGGCACACGAACGGTTGGCGGCTCGACGACGTCGTGCCGGCGCGCGAGATCGTGGCGGCGCTCGACGGGGCCTTCGGCGTCGAGCCGGTCGAGCCGTCGTATCGCGGCGAGGTCGCGCAGCGCTGGCGCTACCGCGACGGCAGCGGCGAGGTCGGCGTGATCGCGTCGGTCACGCAGCCCTTCTGCGGCGACTGCACCCGGGCTCGGCTCTCCGCGGAAGGACGTGTCTTCACGTGCCTGTTCGCGGTGCGCGGCACCGACCTGCGCGCGCTTGTGCGGAGCGGCACGAGCGACGAGGAGCTTGCCGCGGCGATCACCGGCATCTGGTCGGACCGCAAGGACCGCTACTCGGAGTTGCGCTCGGCGGCAACAGTCGACCTGCCGAAGGTCGAAATGAGCTACATCGGCGGCTGAACAGTCCCTGACAGCGGCTTTTTCAGTGCCCGTTCGGGGCATTGTGAGGTCATGCCCGATAACTACAATGCCCGCGACGTGTCCACCGTGGTCGCAGTGGGTCGCAGGCACTTGCCTCGCGGGTGGTCGGATTTGGGTCGCCAGCTGGCGATCTGGTTCGGCTTCGCCCTGATCTACCAGATCGTTCGCGGCATCGTCGATCAGCGGCCGCCGGATGTCGCGTTCCAGCACGGCTACAAGGTCTTCCACCTCGAGACGAGCGTCTTCAGCCGTCTGTACGAGCTGACGCTCCAGAACTTCGTCGAGCAGCGGCACCTGCTGGCCGACGCCGTCTCCTGGACGTACTGGAACTCCGAGTTCACGATCGTCGGGCTCGCCGTGCTGTACGTCTACCTCCGCCGGCACGAGCACTTCATGCGCTTCCGCAACTCGATCCTGATCGCGAACGTGATCGGGCTGGTCGGCTACGCCATCTACCCGACCGCGCCGCCGCGGATGCTCGGGCTCGGCTTCGTCGACTCCCACCGCGACGGGCTCGTGAGCTTCGTGGCGAACCCCTACGCGGCGATGCCGAGCCTGCACGCCGCGGACGCGCTGATCGTCGGCGTCCTGCTCGCCTCGATCAGCCGGAGCCTCTGGGCGAAGGCGCTCTGGGCCGCGTGGCCGGGCTGGGTCTGGTTCGCAGTGATGGCGACCGGCAACCACTTCTGGCTCGACTGCGTCGCGGGCGCCGTGGTGGCGCTGGTCGCGATGGCGATCGTGTACCAGCGGCCGGCGCGCGCCGCTCTTGCCGCTCGTCGGTCGTAAACGACCGCCTGCCGATCCGCACGGGTCGCGCGAAGAGGGCGCTGCTACGGTCCCGCCCGTGACCAGGGCCGCGGCGATCAAGCACGGCTACACCGCGGGTGCCCGCGGTCTGGCGTCGCGCTCCGTGACCGGCCTGACGCGCACCCGGATCACGCCGAACGCGCTCACCGCGACGGGCGTCACGCTCTGCGCGGCCGCGTCGATCCTCGTCCTCTTCGAGGACCGCAACAAGATCCTGTTTTACTGGCTCGCAGCGGTCGTCTTCGTCGCGGGCTCGCTGCTCGACATCCTCGACGGCGCCCTCGCGCGAGCCGGCGGCAAGACGACGCCGTTCGGCGCGTATCTCGACTCGACGACCGACCGCGTCAGCGAAGGCTTCATGCTGACGGCGATCGCCTACGTGCTCGCGACCCACCACCATCCGGTGTTCGTCGCGGTCGCGATGGCGGGCGTCGCCGGATCGTTCCTCGTTTCCTACACACGCGCGAAAGCCGAGGCGCTCGGCCTGCGCGGCGACGTGGGCATCGGCTCGCGCGCCGAGCGCGTGGTCGTGATCACCGCGGGGCTCGTGCTGGCCCCCTGGGGCGTCCTTCCCTGGGCGCTCGTGCTCCTTGCGTTCACCGCTTGGGTGACCGTCGGGCAGCGCGTCCTGCACGTCCGCAAGCAACTTATGGAGGCATCACACGGTGAGTGACCTGAACGGCAACTCGCGCGGGCGCCAGCAGGAGAAGGTGCGCGTCGCGATCATCGGCGTCGGCAACTGCGCGAACTCGTTCCTGCAGGGGCTGACGTACTACAAGGACGCGTCGCCGGAAGCGTTCGTGCCCGGTCTGATGCACGTCGACCTCGGCGGCTACCACATCTCCGACATCGAGGTGGTCGCGGCGTTCGACGTCGTGAAGGGCAAGGTCGGAGTCGATCTCGCCGACGCGATCTGGACGCACCCCAACGACACGATCAAGTTCGCAGACGTGCCGCAGACCGGCGTGACCGTCTCGCGCGGCATGACGCTCGACGGTATCGGCAAGTACCTCTCGCAAATCGTCGAGAAGGACGAGCGCCCGACCGACGACATCGTCGGCATCCTGCGCGATCGCCAGGTCGACGTCGTCGTCAACTACCTGCCCGTCGGCTCGGAAGACGCGACGCGCTGGTACGCGGAGCACGTCATGTCCGCGGGCTGCGCGATGGTCAACTGCATGCCGGTCTTCATCGCCCGCGAGGACTACTGGAACAAGCGCTTCCAGGACGCCGGCGTACCGATCATCGGCGACGACATCAAGTCGCAGGTCGGCGCGACGATCACGCACCGCGTGCTCACCTCGCTGTTCCGCGAGCGCGGCGTGCATCTCGACAAGACGATGCAGCTGAACGTCGGCGGCAACTCCGACTTCCTGAACATGCTCGAGCGCGAGCGTCTCGAGTCGAAGAAGATCTCGAAGACGAACGCCGTCACATCGATGCTCGACTACGACCTCGGCGACAAGAACGTGCATGTCGGCCCGTCCGACTACGTGCCGTGGCTGACCGACCGCAAGTGGGCGTACATCCGCCTCGAGGGGTCGAGCTTCGGCGACGTGCCGCTGAACGTCGAGATGAAGCTCGAGGTGTGGGACTCGCCGAACTCGGCCGGCATCGTGATCGACGCCGTGCGGCTCGCGAAGCTGGCGCTCAACAACGGCATCGCCGGCTCGCTCGAAGGCCCGAGCTCGTACCTGATGAAGTCGCCGCCACGGCAGATCCCGGACGACGACGCGTACGAGCTGGTCGAGGAATTCATCGAGCGGAACCGGCGCCAGATCGCAGCGCCGGCCCCGCTCGAGGTCTAGCCCTCAGCGCAACGGCATTCCAGGCACGCCGACGCCGGTCCTGAGCAGGGCCGGCTTCGGCGCGGCCGAGAACACCGCGAAGTTCGTGAGGTAGAGCGTCTTCCGTTCGCCGTGCGAGGTGGCGAACGCCACGCTCGCCGGGTTGTCGAGCCCGTCCGCGGCCGTGGCCAGCGTCGTGATCGAGCCGCCGGGAGTAACCCGGATCAGCGTGTTCTGCGAGTTCAGCGCAACGAACGCGTCGCCGAAGACGTCGAGGGCGACGCCGTCGGCCCCGACGAGCGCGGCACCCTGCGCCACCACCGACGCCGATCCCGCGCTACCGTCCGGCAGCACCGCGATGCGCACGAGCCTCGCGCCCTCCGTGTTGGTGACCACGACCTCGTTCTTGCCGAACGCGATGCCGTTCGCACCGAGCGGGAAGCCGAGCCCCACGGAGCCGTTGCCAACGAGCAGAGGGGACTGGAACCAGATCGACGCCGAGCCGCCGCGCGGGATCTTCCAGATCGCGCCGGCAATCGAGTCCGTGACGTAGAGAGCGCCACGGGGATCGAGCGCCAGCCCGTTCGGGAAGAGGATTCCTGCCGTGCCGGCCAGCCGCGCCGTCGTCCCGTTCGCCGCGACGCTGTAGACACCGCGCGTCGCCGGATCGAACGAGGCGAGGCCGACGTACAGGTTGCCGGCCGAATTGACCGCCATGCCGAGCGGCCCGAAACCGGCCGTGCCGAACTGCGCGAGCACGGACTGCCCGCCGTTCCGGTCGATCTTCCGGATCTGCGCGACCGGCGAGATCAGCGAGACGTACGCACTGCCGGTGACGTCGACCGCGAGGCCTTCTGGGAACTGGCCCGCTCCGGGGTTGAACGCGACGACGGTCTCGATCGGCCCACTGGCCCGCGCCAGTCCGCCGGTGAGGACGAACAACGTCGCGAGCAGGACGATGATTCTTGGCTTCCGCATAGCCACCCCTCCTTCTCGATATTCGGGGCCGCCCGAAGGCGGCCCCAAATGTCCCTACTTGTTGTCGACGCGCCTGGCGTCCCAAACGCTCGACAGGTCGCTTACCTGCGCGTCTCGCGTCGCGAGCGGCCTCAGGTCGAACCGGTCTTCGATCGTCTTCAAGATCGACGTCGTGTCGTGCTCGGTGCTGTCGACGCCGAACCCGTTCTTCAGGTACGGCGCGAGGACCAACGTCGGCACGCGCGACCCGGGCCCGAACTTGTCGGCCGGGCCCTTGCCGTTGGCCACGGTCGGCGGCGCGACGTGATCCCACTCGCCGCCGAACTCGTCGTACGTGACGATCACCATCGTGTTCTTCGCGCACCCGCTCGACTCGATGTCCTGCAGCACCTCGACGAGCTTGCTGCTGCCGTTGGGCTCCGAGGCGTACCCCGGATGCTCGTTCTCCTCGCCGATCGGCTTCCAGAACGTCACCGGCTTCAGGTCGCAGTCGTTCCCCTGCTTGCGCGAGCTCGCGATCAGGTTGAAGAAGTCGGCCTGATCCTGCAGGTGCGCGCGGCCGGTCGTGCCCGGCCCGTAGTTCGCGTAGTAGTTGAACGGCTGGTGGTGGTACTGGAAGAGGATGTCCGGACAGATCGGATAGGCGAACTTCGGGACTCCGTTGACCTTGGCCGGATCGATGTTCGGGTTCGAGCACGTCGGGCCCGACCCGTTCGAGTAACCCGGATCGCTCGTGTCGCCGGTTGCGTCGGCCCAGCCGCCCGAGTACCACGCCCAGTCGATCCCCTTGTCGGTCAGCCGGTCACCGATCGTCGGGTTGATCTGCGCACTGAGCGAGTCGCCCGGATCGCGCGGCTCGAACGCGGGCTGGATCGTGTTGACCGCGTAGTTGCCGCACGCCAGTCCCAACGGCGCGGGGCACGCCGACGTGAAGCGGCTGTCCCGATACGTCACTCCTGCCTGGGGCACGTAGAGCGGGTACCCGGCGTTCGGGAACCCCGCCGAGTCGAGCAGCGAGTGCAGCGTCGCCGGCGCGCTGTCGTCGGACGGCGCCTGCGCCGCGATCAGGTACTGATGGTTGAGGAACGAGCCGCCGAACGCCCCCTGGAAGAAGTTGTCGGCGATCACGTAGCTCGGATGGTTCTTCGAGTGCAGCCATGTGTAGATGGGCAGCTTGGTCGTGTCGTACACGCCCATCACGGTGCCCTCGGCGTCGCTGCCGACCATGTAGCGGTTCTGGGCGCCGCCGTTGAGCTGGTACTGCTCCTGGTAGAAGCGGTGGACGATGTCCCGCGTGCACCCGCCGGGCAGCCCCGTCCCGTTGAGCCAACCATTGGCCTTCGAGAACGGCCCCGGCACAGGGCTCAGCTGCGGGCAGGTGGTGTCCGTGGGCTTGATGATCGGGTCGATCAGGAACCAGGTGTTCGACAGCCCGCACGTGCCGGTCTGCGCGACGATGTTGACGTCGAGCTGCGGCAGGCACGGGTACGCGTTGCCGTTCTGGTCGACCTGTGTCGTGTTGGCCGCGACCGCGTTCGCGCGGCCGTTGACGCCCTCCCAGCCTCCGTAGAGGTTGTCGAAACTGTGGTTCTCCTCGTAGATGACCACGAAATGGTCGATCTTGCTGAGCGGCGTTGCGTGCGCCGCCGGGCGAGCCGAGGCCGCGAACAGCGCGGCCAAGACCGCGGCGACGCCTGCTGCCGCGACCCCTGCGAATCTCCGCATAGAAGTCTCCCCTTGGTAGCCGACACGCGATTCTCCCATACCCCCGCCTATCCTTGACGCGGTGAGGATCTGCCTCGTCACCCCGTTTGCCTGGTCGCAGCCGCACGACGTGAACGACCACGTCCGCGGCGTCTCCGGCGGGCTGCGGGCGCTCGGCCACGAGGTGACCGTGCTCGCGCCGTCGACGCGGGCGGCCGACCTGCTGGCCGGCCGCCGGGCGCTCGCGCGTGGCGAGAGCCCGGAGGTGATCGCGGTCGGGCCGGCGGTGCCCGTCTCGCGCCGCTCGCAGCTGGGCGTCCCGGTCGGCGTGCAGGCCAACCTCGCGCTGGCGCTCGCCCAGGGGCATTTCGACGTCGTCCACGGCCTCGACCCCGGCCTCCCCTCGCTCTCCTACGTTGCGCTACGCGACACGGGTGCGCTCGCGGTCGCGACGTTCTCCTCGCCGAACCGCCTCGGCTACCCACCGGCGCGCTCGCAGCGCGAGAAGCTGCTCGCGCGGCTGGACCTGCTGATCGCCCTTACCGAGGACGCGCAGGCCGCGGCTGAGGAGCGCTTCCCCGGCGACTACCACCTCATCTCCCCGGGCGTCGACACGGATCTGTTCACGCCCGGCGCGAAAGAGCAGCTGATCGTCGTCGAGCTGCGGCCGACCGAGCGTGTGGTCGCGCGCGGCGTCCTGCACGCGCTGCGCGAGCTGCCCGGCTGGGAAGCGGTGCTGCTGCGCACGCGTCCGCTGATCGGACGGCCGACGATCCCGCGGACCCTCGCGTCCCGCGTGCACGTGCGCACGCTGCGCGACGCGGCCTCCCGCGCCGCGCTGCTCAACCGCGCGGCGATCTTCGTGCCCGGCGTCGAGGGGCTCCGGCGTGTCACGCTCGAGGCGTCAGCCGCCGGCTGCGCGATCGCACGCCCACGCGGCGTCGAGGAACAGCCCGAGCTCGCCGCGGCCGCCGCTGCGCGGCTCGCCGATGACGCGCCGCTGCGCGAACGCGAAGGCGCCGCGGCCAGAGTGACCGCCGAGCGCGAGGACTTCGCCGTTGTGGCGCGCAAGCTCGAGGATCTCTACGCCTCGCTGCCCGCGCGGCGGCGCAAACGCCCGACCTCCGATCCGTTGGCCGACCGCCCGTGGATCGTCGCCGACCTGCACATGCACACGTCGTGGTCGCACGACTGCTCGATCGACGCGCTCGAGCTGGTCGATCACGCCGAGGCGGACGGGCTCGGCGCAATCGCCGTCACCGACCACAACGTCTTCGGCGGCGCGCTCGAGGCCCTCGACCACGCGGCTGGACGCGACCTCGTGGTCATTCCGGGAGAGGAGGTGAAGACCGACACGCAGGGCGAGGTGATCGGGCTCTTTCTCGAGCGGGAGATCCCGCGTGGCATGAGCTTCGCCGACACTGTGGCCGCGATCCGCGAGCAGGGCGGGCTCGTCTACGTCCCGCACCCGTTCGACCGGATGCATTCGATTCCGGGGCCGAAGATGCTGCATCGCCACCTCGCGGAGATCGACGTCCTCGAGGTCTACAACGCGCGCCTGCTCTTCGAGTCGTACAACGAGGAGGCGCTGCGCTTCGCGCAGAAGTACAACCTGACGATGGGCGCGGGATCGGACGCGCACGTCCTGCAGGGAGTCGGCACCGGCGCGGTGCGCATGCGGGCGTTCTCCGACCCCGAGGAGTTCCTGCTCTCGCTGCGCACGGCCGAGATCCTGCGCCGCCCGAAGTCCCTCGCCTACCTACAGTCGCTCAAGTGGGTGGCGCAGGTCAAGGAAAGGGTTCGGTAAACGCGAAAGGACCTGCTGCCGCGTGGCTACTGCCGTGACGACAGACGAGATCTACGAGCGCTACCTCCGCAAGGCGATCACCGAGATCAATCGCCTGTCACACGAGATCGCGCAGGCCGCGGACGGGGCTCCGACCGCCCTGCCCACGGGCCATCCGCTCGCGAACATCTTCCTGCTCAAGTACGGCGCCCAGGCGCAGGAGCTGCAGGAGGGCGTGGCCTTCCACGGCCGAGCCGGCAACGCGCTGATCAAGTCGCTGCAGCGCCTTCACGTCGACCCGATGGAGGTCTACGGCACGAACGCGGTCAAGTTCGCCGGGTGCGACCTCGCGCTGGCCGCCGAGTGGCTGCGGCGCGAGCTCCGGATCGTCGAGCCCAAGCTGCTCGTGGTAATGGGCGAGGACGCTCTCGAGTTCCTGAACGGCACTGGGTTCCCGTTGTCGTCTTCGATCGAGACTAAGCTGGGCGAGCTGCAGCGATTCACGCCAACGATCGAGGCGCTCTCCGTCCCCGACATCGATTCCTCCCTCGACGAAGCACCCGCGAAGACCGCGTTTTGGAACGCCTTCAAAGCCGTTGGCCCCTGGTGGGCCTCCTTGCCGCCCTACTAGTCACCTACTTCGAGACGTCGACACATCTCTGGGAGGCGAGCGTCTGGTGGGACGTCGCCTGGCTGGTCTTCGTCCTCATCCCCGGCGTCTTCGCGCTCGTCCTGCTCCTGCTGCCGCTGCGCGACGCCCGCGGTCTGCTCCCGCTGGGCCTGGCGTTCGCAGCCGTCGCGGCTGCGCTCACCGCCGCAGACGTCGACGTCTTCGCGAACTTCTCCCGGCTGGCGGCCACGACGTGTCTCGGCTGGTGGTTCCTCGGCTTCTTCGAAACGGTCTCGTGGGTAGCGCTCGTCGCCTGCATCATCCCGTGGGTCGACGCGTACTCGGTGTGGCGCGGGCCGACGAAGGAGATCGTCTCGAACCACGCGCACGTGTTCGACGTGCTCTCGTTCGCTTTCCCGGTGCCGGGCGAGCATGCGGCCGCGAACCTCGGTGTGCCGGATCTCCTCTTCTTCGCGCTCTTCCTGGCCGCGGCCGCTCGCTTCGGGCTGCGCGTGCTCGCAACGTTCGCCGGCCTGCTCACGGGGCTCGGCCTGACGATCGCGGCGACCGTCTACTTCGACCTGCGCGGCCTGCCCGCGCTGCCGGGGATCGCGTTCGGATTCCTGCTCCCGAACGCGGATCTGCTCGTGCGCCGGCTACGAGGACAGCCCGGGTTCGGCGATCGCCCGCAGGTAGCGGTCGGCCGACCGGCGGACGACACCTGAGCCGTCGCGCTCGATCACGCGATCCCACCACGCGCCGTAGATCGAAACGAAGTCGAACGGCTCGAGCGCGGACGCAATGGCTTCGATCCGCGACGGCGGCAGCGGGATCAGGTTCGGGTACGAGTACATGAAGCTCACGAAGCGCCGGTCGGGGATCACCTGCACGAGGTCGCCGGACAGAAGGGCCCCGCGCTCGGCCCAGTGCAGCACCTGCCCGCCCTCGAAGTGGCCGCCGCAGCGGATGAGCGTCAGCCCGCCGCCGAGCTCGTTCGTCTCGCCGCTCCAGAAGCGCACCGACGCGTCGGGTCGCATCACCCACTTGCGCTCCGCTTCGTGCACGTAGATCGGGCAGGCGAACGCGTGCGCCCACTCGACCATCGCGGAGTAGTAGTGCGGGTGCGAGATCGCGATCGCGGCGAGCCCGCCCTCGTCGCCAATCCGCGCCGCCAGCTCGTCGTCGAGGTATGGGATGCAGTCCCAGAGCACGTTCCCCGCGTTGCTCTTGACCAGCAGGGCGCGCTGGCCGATCGCGAACGACGGCTTGCAGCCGATGCCAAGGACGCCGTTGTCGTCGCGCACGTCGGCCTTGTGGCCGTCGAGGAACTCGTCCCACGACAGCCAGACCTGGCCCTCGTCGTGCGGGATGTACTGCCTCGGGTCCTCGCAGATGGGACACGCGCCCGGAGCCTCTTCGGACGGCGGGTATTGCGTCCCGCACGCCTTGCAGAGCCAGCTCGTCACGCCCGCTCGAGCAGCGCGACGCACTCGACGTGCGGCGTGTGCGGGAACATGTCGACAGGGCGGGCGCGGACGAGCGCGTAGCCGTAGTCGTCGGCGAGCCGCTTGGCGTCGCCGGCAAGCGTGGTCGGATTGCAGCTGACGTAGACGATGCGCGGCGCGGCGATCTCGCCGAGCCGCCTCAGCGCCTTCCCCGCGAGCCCGGCACGCGGCGGGTCGACGACGACGACGTCGGGGTCGCCCGCGCGGTCGCGCAGCTCGCGCAGCGCATCGCCGACATTGCCCGCGAAGAACGCGGTGTTGCCGATCGAATTCAGCTCCTGGTTCTCGATCGCGCACGCGACCGACTCCTCGCTGATTTCGATCCCCCACACCGTCAGCGCCTTCGCGGCCAGGAAGAGCCCGATCGTGCCGATGCCGCAGTAGAGGTCGTAGACGGTCTCGCCGCCGTCGAGCTGTGCAAACTCGCGCGCGAGCTCGTACAGCTGCGCCGCCATCTCGGTGTTCGTCTGCAGGAACGCGTTCGGCCGGACGCGGAAGCGCAGGCCGCCGATCTCCTCCTCGATCGCCTCGTCGCCCCACAGGAGCTCGGTCGGCAGGTTTGTGACCTCCGCGGGGGTGCGGTTCACCGACCAGTGGATCGACCGCACCTGCGGGAACTCGTTCAGCACCTCGATCAGCCGCTCGCGGTCGAAGCGCTCGCCGCGCGCAGTGACGAGCTGAACGAGCGCCTGGCCGGTGTTGCGGCCCTCGCGCACGACGAAGTGGCGCAGGTACCCCTCCTGCGTCTCCTGGCTGTAGGCCTGCAGCTTCTCCTCGCGCGCCCACTCGGCCACGCGGTTGCGGATCGCGTTCCCGAGGTCGGTCGTCAGCCAGCACTTCTCGATCGGGAGCACCTCGTCCCAGCGGCCTGCCCGATGCAGGCCGAGCGTCGGCGCGCCGTCGACGTCGGCGAACGAGTACTCCATCTTGTTGCGGTAGTTGAACTGCGACGCGGCGGGGACGATCGGCTCGAGCGGAAACTCGGGCAGGCCGGCGAGCCGCTGCAGCGAGTCGGCGACCCAACGGTGCTTCGCATCGAGCTGCGCGTCGTAGCCGAGGTCCTGGAAGCGGCAGCCGCCGCAGGCCGGGTAGTGGGCGCACGGCGCGGCAACGCGCTGGGGGCCTGCGGCGACGATGTCGGTGGCGACGGCTTCGGCGTGGCGGCGCTGCACCTTCGTCACGCGCGCCTTGACGGTGTCGCCCGGCAGCCCCCGCCGAACGAAGACGACGAACCCGTCGTGGCGCGCGACGCCGTTGCCGCCGTAGGCGAGGGAGTCGATCGTCAGCTCGAGCTCCTGGTCTCTCTGGACGGGTGCGGCCATGTCGAGGAGGCTAGCGCCGGTGGTCCATGCGCTGGATCTGTTGGGGACCTTCGCGTTCGCGCTCTCCGGTGCGCTGCTCGCAGCCCGGAAGCGCATGGACGTCTTCGGCGTCGTCGTGCTCGCGATCGCGGCTGGGCTGGGCGGCGGCATCGTCCGCGACGTGCTGATCGGCGCAACGCCGCCGGCGGCGATCACGCACTGGTCGTATCTTGCGACGGCCGTCGCCGCCGGCATCGTCGGCTTCGCCGCACCGCAGGCGGTCGCGCGCGCCCGCCGCACCGTTCTGGTCGTCGACGCGGCCGGTATCGGCGTGTTCGCGGTAGCGGGCACAACGAAGGCAATCGCCCACGGCGTGCCGGCCGTGGGCGCAATCGTGATCGGCGTGATCACCGCAGTCGGCGGCGGGGTCGCCCGCGACCTGCTCGCGGGCGACGTGCCGGTCGTCCTCTACAGCGAGATCTACGCGACGCCGGCGGCGCTCGCGTCCCTGATCGTGGCCGTCGTCTCGCGGTCGGCGGCAGTCGAGATCGCTGCCGCCGTGCTCGCAACCGCGATCAGGCTTGCGTCACTCCGGTACCGCTGGTCGGCGCCGCGGCCGCGGCTCTGAGGCGCTACCCCTAGCCGCTGGGATACGGGTCGTTCACGCTGTCGCCGCCGCTCATCGTGTTCCACTGCCCGTTACCGCACTGCGGGCAGGGCGGGAGATGACTCGTGGACTGAACCTGCAGCTCGTAGCTGCAGCTCGTGCACTGATAGGTGCCCGCAGAAACATCGCTGCCGGCGGGGACGGGATCTGCCATTGCGATTCCTCCTGGAAGTCGATCCTCGACCTGTTTCCAGGGATCGTCGGAACAAACCGCGCTAGGCGCGGCGGACGACGATCATGCGGCTCTTGCCGCCGAGATAGCCCGCGCCGGCCTGGTTGACGCTCATCACGATCCTGATCGTCGAGCGTCCGCGCGGGAGCAACGCGCCCCTGAAGGTGGCGCTCGACTTGCGGTTCAAGCGGAGCGACGTGACGGTCACCCATCTGCCGGCGGCGGTGCGGCGCTGCAGCTTCACATACCGGAACGCGAACGACCTGGCGCCGCGGACGCGCGTGGCGAGCTTGCCCGTGCTCGTCCTCACGAGCGAAATCGCCGGATGCACGCCGATGATCACCGGCGCGCTCGTGCCTCCCTGCCAGCCGGCCTGGTAGAGCGTCCCGATCGTCGGCCGGGCCAGGTAGCTCCACGCGCCGCCCGCACCCGACAGCACGGTCGCCACGGAGAACGGCGAGCTGCGGCCGAACGGTTGCGCGAACACCGTCACCTGCTGGCCGGCGGCGAACGACGGCACCACGCCCTGCAGACGGATACGGCCGCCGTAGACGACCTCGCGCGTAGCGGTGGTGAGCGTGACGCCCTGCGTCGCGAACGTCTGGTCACCACCAGCCGTCGTGCCCGCATCGCTCGTCGCGACGAGCCGGAAGTGATATCCGGTCGCGGCGTTGAGCCCGGTGACGGCGACGCTCAGGTTCTGCGTCCCGGATGCGGAACCGGCGTTCTTCGTGGCGGTCTTCGAGCCGTACTTCGTGGTCGTCCCGTACTCGAACCACCACTTGGTAGCGCGACCCCTCGGATCGACCGAGCCGGTGAGCGTCGCGCCGGCGACGCCGACGCCCTGCGCGGCACCGGTCTGGACGGCCGGCGGCAGCGACGTGCTGAAGGTGCGGTCGCTGCCGACCGTCGAGCCGCCGGAGTTCGAGGCGACGATCCGGAAGTGGTACACCGTGGTGCGCTTCAGGCCGGAGACCGCCACCGACACCTTCTGCGCGGTCGTCCCGGAGCCGGCGCTGTGCGTGCCTGTCTTCGAGCCATAGCTCGTGGTCGTGCCGTACTGGAAGTACCACGACGTTGCGAGTCCGTTCGGCGTCACCGTGCCGTTGAGCCGCGCCGACGTCGGCGCGATCGAGCTCGCATCATCGGTCGTCGCGGACGGCGCCGAGCTCGTCACGAACGTCGCATCCGCGCCGTGTGCTGTGCCGGCGTCGCTCGAGGCGACGAGGCGGAAGTGATACGTCTTACCGGCGCTCAGGCCCGAGATCGGCGCCGAGACGGAGACGGCCGAACTGCCGGAGCCGGCGCTCTTGCTCGACGTCTGCGAGCCGTAGCTCGTGGTCGTCCCGTACTCGAAGTACCAGGTCGTCGGCCGGCCATTCGGATCGACGGAGCCGTTCAAGGTGGCCGACGAGACGTTCACCGATGTTGCGGAGCCTGTGACCACACCAGGCGCCACGAGCGTCGTGAACACGCCGTCGGCGCCCCGGCTCGTGCCGGCGCTCGACGTCGCGACGACGCGGTAGTGGTAAGCCGTGCCCTGGGCGAGCCCGGAAAGCGTCGCCGACACGGACACGTTGGCGGTGCCGCTGCCGGCCCCGGACGAGGCTGTCTGCGAGCCGTACGACGTGCTGGTGCCGTATTCGACGTACCAGTTCGTCGAGACGCCGCCCGGATTGACGGTGCCGGTGACCTTCGCCGAGGTCGCGCCGACCGAGCTGACCGGCCCGGTGACGGCCGTCGGCGCGGCCGCCTGGGCCCCGGCCGCCGTCATGAGGAGGACGGCCGACGCTGAGAGGGATGCGAGGGGAAGCTTCACCTGCTTGCCCGAAGCTTTCCCGTCAGAGGTCGCGCTTCCGCGAAAGCCGTGTAAAAGAGGCGTAAAGCGGCTCTACGAGCGACTCCCCCGTCCGGGGGAAGCGCCGACCGCCCTTCGCGACGATGCAACATGCGTGGATGTTTGCGGCGCCCACGTCGGGTTCACGTTCGCCGACGCGAACCCGTACGACGACGTCCTGAGGCGCTACCGGACGCTCGTCGAGCAGCTCCCGCTGGTTGTCTACGTCGACGCCCTCGACGCGTCCAGCTCGAACATCTTCACCAGCGGCCAGGTCGAGCCCATGCTGGGCTACACGACCGCCGAGTGGCTGGCCGACCCGGATCTGTTCGTGCGTCTGCTGCATCCCGAGGACCGGGACCGCGTCCTGGCAGCCCACGCCCACACGCACAAGTCGCTCGACCCACTCAGCGTCGAATACCGCCTGATCGCGCGCGACGGACGCATCGTCTGGATCCGCGACGAGGGCGTGGTGGTCTGTGACGACGACGGACAGCCCCTGTTCCTCCAGGGCTACCTCCTCGACATCAGCCCGGAACGCGAGGCGCAGGAACAGCTCCGGCAGCTCGCGCTCTACGACACGCTCACCGGGCTCGCCAACCGCGCCTTCTTCCACGAGCAGTTCCAGCACATCGTCTCGATTCGGAAGGCGCCCGAGCAGCAGATCGCGCTGCTGTTCCTCGACCTCAACGACTTCAAGAACATCAACGACCGCTGGGGCCACGACTACGGCGACACGGTGCTCGCCACCGTCGGCGCCCGCATCCACGAGACCTTGCGCGCGGGCGACGCTGCCGCGCGGCTCGGCGGCGACGAGTTTGCCGTCGTCGTGCCGTTCATCTCCGAGCCGGCCGAGGCAGTGCGCGTCGTCGAGCGCCTACTCGACGCGATCAAGGCGCCGATCGACTTCGACCATGCGCACCTGTCGGTGACGGCGAGCATCGGCATTGCAGTCGGCAGCGACGCGCAGACGATGCTGCAGCAGGCCGACGCGGCCATGTACCGGGCGAAGGCGCAGCAGGACGTCGGCTACGCGTTCTTCGAGCCCGAGCTCGACGCCACCGCCGTACAGCGGTCGCGGCGCGTGATGGAGCTACGCGAGGCGGTCGAGGAGGGCCAGTTCACGCTCGACTACCAGCCGCTGATCGACCTCGAGGCGCACGAGATCTCGGGGTACGAGGCGTTGCTCCGCTGGCAGCATCCGGCCGAAGGCGAGGTCGCGCCGCTCGAGTTCATCCCGCTCGCCGAGGAATCCGGGCTGATCGTGCCCCTCGGGAAGTGGGTGCTCGAAGAGGCCTGCCGCTACGGCGCGAGGCTCCAGGCGGACACCGGCCGGCGAACGCGCATGAGCGTCAACGTCTCCGCCCGCCAGCTGCAGCACCCCGACTTCACGACCCATGTCGAGGACGCCCTCGAAGCGTCGGGCTTCCCGCCGGACTGCCTCACGCTCGAGCTCACCGAGAGCGTCCTCCTCGCCTCAGGCGACCACATCGGGCAGCGGCTGGCGGCGCTCAAGGCGCACGGGATCATGCTCGCGCTCGACGACTTCGGCACGGGATACGCGTCGCTGTCGTACCTGCAGCACTTCCCGGTCGACATCGTGAAGATCGACCGCAGCTTCACCGACCGGATCGACAGGGCATCCGCTGACGTCGTGCTGCTGAAGGGGATCATCGACCTCGGCAACGCGCTCGGCCTGAACCTCGTGGCCGAGGGGATCCAGACCGAGGCACAGCACCAGATCGTTCGTGACCTCGGCTGTCAGACCGCGCAGGGCTTCTACTTCGGGCGCCCGGCGTCCGATCCGATGCGCGCGCTCAAAGACTGACCGGCTGCTGCCGATACGGCATCAGTGACTGTTCTGGCGGCGATCACCGTTGCGCTGGGCGCGACCTGGCTCTCCCTCGGGGTCTGGCTGCTCGGTGAACGCTCGTCGTACGATCACGCGCGACGGCGCACCGACCCCGACGCGGACGCGCTCAGCAGCAGCAGGGTCGATCCGCGCGCGTTCTCGCGCCACCGGCTGAGGCGGGTTGCCCTGGGGCCGCTTCGCGGCGCGGCGAGCGTCGCTGCCGCTGAGTTGGTTCGCCGCGACTCGGCCGGTCTGTACGTGGTCGCCACCGGACGCCGGCGCTCGGCCCGGATGCGGGCGCTGACCGTGCTTGCGCGTGGAGGCGATCCGGCTGCCGGCCAGCTTGTCCGCACGCTGATCGAGTCGCGCGACGCGGTCGACGCGACCGGCCTGCTGCGCCTCGCGGGGGAGCTTCCCACCGCAGAGTCTGACCAGCTGCTGCTCGAGCTGCTCGTCGCGGGACGCCTCTCGCGCTCACGCACGGCGACCGAGCTCGAGCCGAGAACGGGCCGCCTGCGCGACCAGCTGGTGCTGTTGACATCCGCGGACGATCCCGAGCTGCGGTTCTGGGCGGTCACGCTGCTCACGCGCCAGATGAACCACTTCCCGGTCGTCGATGCCGTTCGTGCCCGCGCCGGCGACGACAGCGCGAGCGTGCGCGCGGCAGTCGCGGACGCTCTCGGCTACGTGCCGGCAGGCTCGGCGGACGGCTTGCTCCGCGCGCTGCTCACGGACGAGGTGTTCTACGTGCGCTCCCATGCCGCACGCGCCGTCGCGCAGAGCCGCGATGAGGCGCTCGCCGAAGAGCTTCTGCCCTTGCTCGCCGACCGTAACTGGTGGGTTCGGGCCGCGGCGAAGGAGAGCCTCGGCGCGCTCGGCGACACCGGCCTCGACGTGGCCCTGGCCGCCCTCTCGCACTCCGACTCGTTTGCGCGCGACGGCGCGCTCGAGATCCTCGCGGGCGCCGGGCGACTCGTCGATCTCGGCGGGCGCGCCGTCACCGAGCTCGCGACGTCGCCGGCGCTACCGGCCGTGGAGATCGCGTGACGGCCGTGCTCCACCCCACGTCCGTCGTCGGCTGGGCCGTCACGGTCTGCTTCGCCTACCTGCTCGCGACGTACCTCAGCTACGCCGTGCTCGTTGTCGTCTCAGTGCTCGAGCGGCGGGTGCGCACGGTCGCGCGCCGCCCGGGCGACTACGACCTGATCCGCGAGTCGCCGCTAACGATTCCGGTCACGATCGTCGCGCCGCTGTACAACGAGGCGCCGATCGCCGCAGCATCCGTCGCGTCGTTCCTGGCCGTCGACTACCCGGAGTTCGACGTCGTGGTCGTCAACGACGGCTCGACCGACGGGACACTCACGCGCCTCGTCGAGGCGTTCTCGCTCCGGCCCGTGCAGCTCTTCTATCGCAAGACGTTCGAGTCGGAGCCGGTGCGCGCGATCTACCGCAGCTCGCGGTTCCCGAACCTCGTCGTCGTGGACAAGGAGAACGGCGGCAAGGCCGACGCGCTGAACTGCGGCCTGAACTTCGCGCGCTACCGCTACATCTGCGGCGTCGACGGCGACACGATTCTCGCGCGCAGGTCGCTCCTCGACGGCATGCGGCTCGTCCTCCGCGATCCCGGCCGCGTGATCGGCGTCACCGGTCACATCGCGATCAGCGGCCGGCCCGAGCTGGCGCTGAACGACGACGGCGTGCCGTCGCGCCTCGACCGGCGGCCGCTGCTCGCGTTCCAGCACCTCGACTACCTGCGCTCGTTCTTCAACAACAGGCTCGGCTGGACCCGGCTCAACATGATGCTCTGCGCCGTCGGCGCCTTCCAGATCTGGCGGCGCGACGTGCTCGAGGAGTCGAACGGATTCTCGACGCAGTTCACGTGCGAGGACATCGAGATGACATTCCGGCTGCACGAGCGCTTCCGGCGCGAGGGTCGCGACTACGAGATCCTCTCGCTCGCCGAGACGGTCGGCGTCACCGAGGGCCCGGATAGCGTGCGCAGCCTGATCGCGCAGCGCGAGCGCTGGCAGCGCGTGATCATGGAGACGGTCTTCCACTACCGGCGGATGGCGTTCAACCCGCGCTATGGAACCGTCGGTCTGCTGGGCGTCCCGTTCTTCGTGCTGACCGAGGTGATCGCTCCGTTCTTCGAGATCGCCTCGGTGCTCGCGATCGTCGCGGGCTTCGCGACCGGCTCGTTCGCGTTCACGACGGCGGCGCTGATGCTGGGCGCGATCACGTTCGCGAACGGCATCCTCGCGACGTCGTCGATCATGCTCGAGGACAAGACCTCGCGCGCGTACCGCCGCCGCGACCTGTTGCGCCTGGTAATGCTCGGGCCGCTCGACCTGCTGCTCTACCGGCCGCTGATCGTGCTCGCGCGCGCGAAGGGCACGTGGCGTTTCCTACGCCGCGACACCAGCTGGCACAAGTTCGAGCGGAATACGCGCACCGCCGCCGCCTGACCTCCCGGGTCAATCCGATCCCGGCGGCTCGGCGTAGTCGTCGGCAGCGGCCACAGGCAAGCGCGAGGAGGCAGGAAATGACGGAATCGAGTCTGTACGAGCGTCTTGGCGGCGCATTTGCGATCGCAGCAGTGGTTGATCACTTCAGCGATGCGATCGTCCGCAACCCGATCGTTGGCCAAACGTCGGCGAACCCCGCCCTCCGCGAGTGGCACACGAACAATCTGGCCAGGCTGCCGGGTCTGAAGTTCATGCGCACCCTCTGGGTCTGCGAAGTGGCCGGCGGCCCGCAGCACTACGCCGCTACGAAGGCGGGCAGCACTCCTCTTGGACTGGAAGAAGCCCATCGCGAGCTGAAGATCTCTCCGGCCGAGTTCGACGAGGTCGCTGCCGAGCTTGGGCGAACGCTTGACTTCTTCAACGTGCCCGAGCAAGAAAAGGGTGAGGTTCTCGGTGCCTTCGCGGCACACAAGGACGAGGTGACCGAGGGCTACTCCGGCTAGCCTCGAGCGCCGAGGGTCGCTTGCGTCGCCCTGAACCTGTCGGGTTCTTCCGATATTGAGTCAATGGCCGACGCAGTCAAGCTCACGCTCGCGCCGAACGGCCCATTGACCGACGTCCTGTGCCAGAGACTTCGTGAGCACGGCATTCCTGCCTTCTACGTGCGGCCCGAGGACGTCGAGCGAGCCAAGAAGCTGATTTAGCGATCGCTGACTCGCTTGCTGGAGCGAAGCAGCGGCGTCCAGAGTGCGACCTAAAAGCCGATGAGCACTTCGCCGGCGGTGACGTATGGCGCTGGGACGTTCAGGTCTGGCAGGGTCTCGGCGAGCCACGCGGCGGCGGCGCGACTCGACTCCTCCGCGCCCTCCTGATCCTCGAAGACGCTGATCGTGGACGTACCCTCGGCGAGCTTGAGGAGGTAGTACGCCTTGAACCCGTTGATGCCGCCGATGAGTTGCCGAATCTCTTCCTCATGCTCAGCGAGCGTGTCGGCGAGGTCGGAGTTGCCGGTGTATGCGCGGATCACTGCGTACATTGTCACTGCCTCATTTCGTCTCGTGGACCCCGGGGAGCGTGGGAGTATCTCATGATCGAGCGCCGCGCATTCCTGGCGCAAACGAGAGCAGTGTGATCTGGGTCCGGATCGGCTCAGCCGGCCGGGTCTAGGCGAGATGACGAACGAGGAAGTCAGCGGATCGACCCGCTATGGGGTCGGGGTCGACGCCGAAGAACCCGTGATCGGCTCCTTCGATCCACTCCACCTCGCTGGTAGCACCGACTGCCTGCAGCGCCTCATGCATCAGTGCGCTCTGTTCAGGCGGTAGGAGGCCGTCCTCGAGGCCGTGTACCAGCAGGATCGGCGCTGCGCCCGGGTGAACGTGGGTGACGGGACTCGCAAACGCGGCATCCTCGCGGCGATCCCG
>JBKPRG010000075.1:0-39076 GCA_046765815.1 Actinomycetota bacterium | reverse complement strand
GCGGTCGCGCGCCCGATGCCGCTCGCGCCGCCGGTGATCAGCGCGACGCGGCCGGCCAGCTCGCCCCGTGGCGGCGCTTGCGCGAGCTTGTATCGCTCGAGCGGCCAGTACTCGATCGCGAACGCCTCGCTCTCGCTCAGCGACTGGAACCCGCCGAGCGCAGTGGCCGCATCCTCGACCGCGATCGCGCGGTGGTAGAGGTCGCGCGCGAACCGGGCGCGAGCTGCATCGGGACCCGAGGTGACGATCCCTACGCCCGGGACGAGCACGACGCGCGGCCCGGCCGGATCGATCGGGAACGGCCGCGTCTCGTCGTCGAGGTTGTGCTCGTAGTAGGCGCGGTACCAGTCGGCGTACGCCGCGACGCCGCTCGTGATCGCACCGGCGAGCGCGTCGGCATCGTCCCGCTCGGGCTCGAAGTCGACGACGAGCGGCCTGTGCTTGGTGTTGATCAAGTGGTCGGGACACGGCGCCCCGACCTGGCTCACCTCGGGCGTCCGTTGGGCTGAGGCGAATGCCACTGCCTCGGGGCTGCGATCGACCTCGAGCACGACTCCTTCGGCGTCGGCAAGCAGCGCTCCGCGGAGCACGGGGAGGGCATGCGTGAGGAGGAGACGCGCCTCATCGCCCTCCCCGAGCGCCGCGGTTCGTTGGCCCCCCAGGCCAAAGCGACCCGCTGCGGCGTCCTCGATCGCGCGCGCCGCGCGGGAGACGAACTCGATCGTCGCCGCGTAGCTCTCTTCGCCCGTGTCGCCCCACGTGACGAGGCCGTGCTTCGCGAGCAGCACGGCGCGGGCAGACGGGTTGTCGTCGAGCAGCTCCGCGATGCGGCGCGACATGTCGAAACCCGGCCGCTGGTAGTCGAGCCAGACGGCCTCGTCGCCGAAGGTCTTCTCCACCAGCTCGCGACCGCGCGGGTTCGAGGTCAGCGCAATAACGGCGTCGGGATGCGTGTGGTCCACATTCAGTGCCGGCACGAATGCGTGCAGCAGCGTCTCGATCGACGGCCTCGGCTGGTCGGGCCGGACAGCGCTGCGGAGCAGGTACTCGACCATCTCCGCGTCGCTCATCGAGCGCCGCTCGCGCAGGGGCAGCAGGTCGTCGAGCCGCAGGCCTGGGAAGCCGATCGCGGTGATCGTCGCCAGGTCGGTGCCGGAGCCCTTGACCCAGAGCACGCGGGTCTCGCGGCCGGTGTGGTCGGCGATCGTCTCCTTCGCCGAGGTGTTGCCGCCGCCCTGGTTGGCGAGCGCGCGGTCGGCGCCGAGCAGGTTCGAGCGGTAGACGAGTCCATCCAGCGTGGAGAGGGGTTCGGTGACCGCGCCGTCCCAGCGGCTGAGCGGCGGTGCAATCCCGTGCAGCACGTCGAGCGTCTCGGTCATGCGCGCACCATCCGGCCGAGACCGGCGAACCGCTCTCGCGCCTCGCGCCACGCCGGGTCGGGCGCGGGCTCGTAGGTCGTCGGCGCGAAGGAGCCGCGCACGAGCTCGCGGCCCTCGGCGAGCGAGGAGAGCTCGCCGAGCGCGATCGCCTGGACGAGCAGGTTGCCGATCAGGGTCGCCTCGGCCGGCCCCGCCAGCACAGGACGTTCGGCCGCCTGCGCCGTCCAGGCGCAGAGGAGGTCGTTGTTCGCGCCGCCGCCGACGACGTGCAGCTCGTCGAGCTCCCGGCCGGTCACGTCCGCGAGCAGCTCGACCGTCTCGGCGTGCTTGAGCGCGAGGCTCTCGAGGATGCAGCGGACGAACGCCGCATCGTCGGCGGGCGTGTCCTGTCCGGTCTCGCGGCAATAGGCCCCGATGCGAGCCGGCATGTCGCCCGGCTCGGAGAAGCGCGGGTCGTTCGGATCGATCAGCGAGCGGAGCGCCGGAGCCGGGCGCGCGAGCTCTACAAGCTCCGCGAACTCGTAGTCGCGGCCGGCGTCCGCCCAGGCACGGCGACACTCGTGCAGGAGCCAGAGCCCGGTCAGGTTGCGCAGGACGCGATACGTCCCCTCGACGCCACCCTCGTTGGTCACGTTGGCCCGATACGCGGCTTCGTCGACGATCGGCTGCGTGCTCTCGACACCGACGAGCGACCACGTGCCGACGCTCAGATAGACGGAGCGCTCGCCGGCGAGCGGCGTCGCGGCCACCGCGGCCGCGGTGTCGTGCGTCGCGGACGCGACGACCGCAGCGCCGTCGGCGGCCGTGCCGAGGACGGTGCCCGGCGGGACGACTTCGGGGAGGATCGCGGTGGGCACGTCGAGGCGCTCGAGCAGGTCGCGCGCCCAGTCGCCGGTGTTCGGATCGAAGCACTGCGTCGTCGACGCGTTCGTCCGTTCCGTCGACTCGCTGCCACACAGACGCTGGTGGAAGAGATCGGGAATCAGCAGCAGCCGGTGTGCGCCGGCCAGGGCCTCGTCCCGGTCGGCGGCCAGCGCGGCGAGCTCGAAGATCGTGTTGATCGGAAGCAGCTGGACGGCGGTGCGCTCGTAGAGCTCGCGCGCCGGGATGTGCTCGAGGACTGTGTCGAAGGCGGCGGCCCGACGCGCGTCGCGGTAGTGGGCCGGATTGCGCAGCAGCCGCCCGACGCCGTCGACGAGCCCGAAATCGACTGCCCAGGAGTCGACCGCCATCGCGTCGACCGGACCCGCGAGGCGCAGCCCTGCCTCGACCTCCGCGTGCAGACGGTCGAAGTCCCACTCGAGGCGGCCGCCGTTCGTGACCGGCACGTTCGGGAAGCGGTGCACCTCGTCGAACGCCAGCTGCCGGCCGTCGAACCGTCCGACGGCAACACGCCCGCTCTGCGCACCGAGGTCGACGGCCGCGAGCGTTCGGGTCAACTCAACTCCTCCGTGTTGCGCACCGCGCGGCGCAGGTCGCGCGGGCGAAGAGGCGGCGGCTCGGGCGGGCCGGGATCGGCGACGACGACCTCGACTCCGGCGGCACGCCAGCACTCGACGTCGTCGGACGGCGCGCTGGAGTCGGTGACGATGCCTGTGAGATCGTCGACCGGCACGAAGGAGAGCAGCGCGCTCCGATGCCACTTCGTGCCGTCGAGGATCCCGAAGATCTGCTCGCAGGCGTCGGCCATCTCCTGCTTGATGCGAACTTCGTCGGGGTTCAGGTCCATGAGGCCGCGCTCGAGGCTCAGCCCGCGCGCGCCGAGGAACCCCTTGTTGATCCGCGTCGTCCTCAGGACCTCGGTGCCGAGATCGCCGACCAGGGACATTGCGGAGAGGCGGAGCACGCCGCCCGTGACGAGAACGGTGATGCCGGGTGCGTCGGCGAGAGCGGTCGCGACGAGCAGGCCGTTGGTGACGACGACCAGCTCGCGCTTGTTGCGCAGCTCGAGCGCCAGGTAGTACGCGGTCGTCGATGCATCGAGTGCGACCGCTTCGCCCTCGCCGATCTTCGCCGCCGCGGCGCGGGCGATCGCACGCTTCCGCTCGACCTCGAGCCGCAGACGCAAGTCGAAGCCGACCTCCGACTGACCCTGCTGGAGCGCGCGCACGCCGCCGCGGACGCGCGCGACAAGCCCTTGTTGGGCCAGCGAGGTGAGATCGCTGCGCACCGTCACCTCGGAAACCGCAAATGCTTCCGCAAGTTCCGAAACATGAACGGAATCACGCGACTCGAGCAGGCGAAGCACGTGCTGCATGCGCTCTTGCTGCGAGAAACCGTGCATGTCGACGCCGTCGCCGATAGCGCGGCACCATACGCCCCTCGCCCGGTGAAGTCAATCGCCGCTTTCGATTAGGTCAGAATCGAAAGCGAGTTCGTAATCAGACTGCGAATGTGGCAGGCTCACGCCATGGAGGAGCGCGCCCTGCTCGAGCGCCTGCGGCGGCTCGAGATCGAGACGCCGTCGTGGGGCTACGGCAACTCGGGCACGCGCTTCCACGTCTACCCGTGGCCGGGCGCGGCGCGCGACGCCCACGAACGGATCGCGGACGCGGCGCTCGTGCACCGGCTCACCGGCTGCTGTCCGACCGTCGCCATCCACATTCCGTGGGATGCGGTCGACGACTACGGCGAGCTCCGCGGGTTCGCCGAAGGGCACGGCGTGCGCATCGGCGCGGTCAATCCGAACCTCTTCGGCGACGACGCCTACCGTCTCGGCAGCCTCTGCCATCCCGACGCCGCCGTGCGCGCGAAGGCGATCGAGCACTGCCGCGAGTGCATCGTGATCGCGCAAGAGGTGGGCTCGACGGTGATCAGCCTCTGGCTCGCCGACGGGACGAACTACCCGGGCCAGGACGACTTGCGCAGCCGCCATACCCGACTCGTCGCGAGCCTCGAGGACATCTACGCCGAGCTGCCCGCGGGCGTACGCCTGCTCGTCGAGTACAAGTTCTTCGAGCCGGCGTTCTACAGCACCGACCTACCCGACTGGGGAACCGCGGCGCTCGTCTGCCGGCGACTCGGCCCACAGGCGCAGGTGCTGGTCGACACCGGCCACCACCCGCAGGGCACGAACGTCGAGCAGATCGTCGCGCTGCTGCTCGCGGAGGAGTTGCTCGGCGGTTTCCACTTCAACAACCGCAAGTACGCCGACGACGATTTGATCGTCGGCTCGATCGACCCGTTCGAGCTCTTCCGGATCATGCGCGAGATCGCTCAGGCGGAGGCGCCCGAGCGGATCGCGTTCATGATCGACCAGTCGCACAACGTCGAAGGAAAGATCGACGCAATGATCCAGTCGGTGGCGAACATCCAGACGGCGTACGCGAAGGCGCTGCTCGTCGACGACGCACGGCTGGGCGCGGCGCAGCGCGAGGGCGACGTGCTCGGAGCGCATCGCGTGCTGATGGAGGCGTTCGAGACCGACGTGCGGCCGCTGCTCGCACGCCTGCGCGAGGAACTCGGCATCGACCCGGATCCGGTCGAGGCATTCCGCCGCGGCGGCTACGCCGAGCAGCTTGCGCGCGAGCGGGGCACCGCCTCCCTCGAAAGCGCCTATGAGCGGACATAGTGCCCCTCCCAGTGACGTTCTCGGCTTTCTGGCGAGTGGCTGGGGTCGCCAGGCAAGGACGCAGGGAGCGTCGATATGCGGGCATATCGGCGCGACTGAGGACGCAGCCTGGCGGCGCCAGACGCCGCCAGAAAGCCACTGATCGTTGCTGGGAGGGGCACTGACGTTGAAGATCGCGCTGTTCGTCACCTGCGTCGCCGACACGCTCTTCCCCGAGGTCGGCCAGGCGACGGTGCGGCTGCTCGAGCGGCTCGGCCATGAGGTTGTGTTCCCGGAGGAGCAAACATGCTGCGGGCAGATGCACCTGAACAGCGGCTACCGCGCCGACGCCGAGCGGCTCGGCCGCCGCTTCCGCTCGATCTTCGACGCGTACGACGTCGTCGTGTCGCCCTCCTCGTCCTGTGTCGGCACCGTGCGCGAGGAGTGGGGCATGCAGAACGTGTACGAGCTGTCAGAGCTGCTCGTGAAGCGGCTGGGCGTCGAGGACGTGCATGCGCGATTCAGCGGCCGCGTTGCGTACCACCCCACGTGCCACTCGCTGCGCGTGACCCGCGTCGGTGATGCGCCGCTGCGGCTCCTGCGCAACGTGCGCGGCCTCGAGCTGGTCGAGCAGGCGAACGCCGACGAGTGCTGCGGCTTCGGCGGCACCTTCGCGCTCAAGAACGCCGAGACGTCGAGCGCGATGCTGGAGGACAAGTGTCAGGCGCTGGAGGACGCCGGTGCCGACTGGTGCACGGCCGTCGACGGCTCGTGCCTGTTGCACATCGGCGGCGGGCTCTCGCGGCGGCGGTCGCGAACGCGTCCGATCCACCTGGCCGAGATCCTGGCCAAGGGGCCCTATACATGACGAGCTTTCCGGAGGCCGCGCGGGTCGAGCTGGCGAACCCGCAGCTACGCGCCAACCTGCGGCACGCGACGGAGACGATCCGCGCGAAACGTCTGCGCGCGATCGGCGAGCTGCCCGACTGGGAGGAGCTGCGCGAGGCCGGCAAGGCGATCAAGCAGGACGTGCTCGCGAACCTCGACCGCTACCTGCTCCAGTTCGAGGCCGCGGTGCAGGCGGCCGGCGGGCGTGTCCACTGGGCGCGCGACGCCGCAGAGGCGAACGCCGTCGTCGTCGACGTCGCGCGGGCGCACGGTGCGAGCGAGGTCGTCAAGGTCAAATCGCTCACCACGGACGAGATCGAGCTGAATCACACGCTCGCCGAGGCCGGGATCCACGCGCTCGAGACCGACTTCGCGGAGCTGATCCTGCAGCTCGACGGCGACTGGTCGTCGCACATCCTCGTGCCGGCGATTCACCGCAACCGCACCGAGATCCGCGACCTCTTCGCGCGCACGATCGCGCCCGGCCTCGAGTCGGACGACCCGGCCGACCTCGCCGAAGCGTCCCGCCTCTATCTGCGCCGGAAGTTTCTCGACGCGCGCGTCGGCGTCAGCGGCGCGAACTTCGGCATCGCCGAGACGGGCACGGTGTGCGTGGTCGAGTCGGAAGGGAACGGACGCATGTGCACGACGCTGCCGCCCGTCCTCGTCTCGATCCTCGGGATCGAGAAGCTGCTGCCGGCGTTCGCCGACCTCGAGGTCTTCCTGCAGCTCCTGCCGCGCTCCTCGACCGCCGAGCGCATGAACCCGTACACGTCGCTCTGGACCGGCATCACCGACGGCGACGGCCCACAGGAGCTGCATGTTGTCCTGCTCGACAACGGGCGCACGCGGGTGCTCGCTGACGAGGTCGGCCGGCAGGCGCTGCATTGCATCCGCTGCAGCGCGTGTCTCAACGTCTGCCCGGTCTATTCGCGCACCGGCGGCCATGCGTACGGCTCCGTGTACCCCGGCCCGATCGGCGCGATCCTCACGCCGCAGCTCGAAGGGATCGAGCGACACGCGTCGCTGCCGTATGCGTCGAGCCTTTGCGGCGCCTGCTACGAGGTGTGCCCGGTGAAGATCGACATCCCGCACGTCCTGCTGCACCTGCGGGCGAAGGCGGTGGAAGCGAAGGGCGGCGGCGCCGAGGGACTGGCGATGGGACTGGCCGCCTGGACGTTCGGGAGCAAGCGCCGGTTCGCGCTCGCTCAGCGTGGCGCGGCGGCGGCGACGCGCCTTCGCTCCAGCAGCGGGTCGCTCCGCAAGCTGCCGTTCCCGCTCTCCGGCTGGGCACGGACGCGCGACCTCAAGTGGCCGACGCAGGGAGCGTTCCGCGAATGGTGGCGCCGGAGATGAGCGATCCGCGCGCCGAGATTCTCGGCCGGATCGCGCAGGCGATCGCCGCTGCGGAGTCCACGCCGGTGCCGCGGGCCTACAGGCGCAGCGGCTCACTCACAGCCGAGGAGCGGACGCAGCTCTTCGTCGAGCGAGTCGCCGACTACCGCGCCGAGGTGCGGCCTGTCGCGCAGGTCGAGGACGCGGTCGCCGAGGTCTGCGCGGCGCGCGGCGTTCGCACGCTCGCGATCCCACCGTCGCTGCCGTGGCGACCGCCGGGTGTCGAGCTCGTCGAGGACAACGGCCTGTCGGCGCACGAGCTCGACCGGGTCGACGGCGCGCTCACCGGCTGCAGCGCTGCGATCGCCGAGAGCGGGACGATCGTCCTCACCGCCGGCCCGGAGGAGGGCCGCCGGGCGTTGACACTCGTACCCGATCTCCACATCTGCGTCGTGCGCGAGTCGCAGATCTGCGAGCTGCTGCCCGAGGCGCTCGACCGCATCGACCCGCAGCGGCCGATCACGTTCGTCTCCGGCCCATCTGCGACGTCGGACATCGAGCTCAGCCGGGTCGAGGGCGTCCACGGGCCGCGCACGCTGATCGTGCTCATCACCAGCGAGGAGGACACATGACCCAGCGGAGTGCCTTCGTCCTGAAGGTCCGCCCGGACAGGATCGACGAGTACGTGGAGGCGCATCGGAACGTCTGGCCCGAGATGCTCGACGCGCTCCGTGCTGCCGGCATCCGCAATTACTCGATCTTCCGTCACGGCAACGAAGTCTTCGGCTACTTCGAGTCGGATGACCTCGAGGCTGCGGGCGCGTATATGTCGCGCCAGGAGGTCAACGACCGCTGGCAGGACGCGATGGCGCAGCTGCTCGAAGAGCGCGTCCCGGACGAGGGGCCGCCGGCGCTGGAAGAGATCTTCCGTCTCGACTGAGCGCATGCAGATCGGAGTCGTCGGCGCCGGCATCATCGGGCTCGCGGTCGCACGGCGGATCGCCGAGCTCCGGCCGGACGCCACGGTGACGGTGCTCGACAAGGAAGGCGATGTCGCCCTCCATCAGACGGGCCGCAACAGCGGCGTTGTCCACGCGGGTATTTACTACGCCCCCGGCTCGCTGAAGGCGCGGCTCTGCCGGCGAGGCGCCGAGCTTCTGCGCGCCTACTGCGCTGAGCGCGGGCTTCCGCTCCGCGAGTGCGGCAAGCTCGTCGTCGCACTCGACACGTCCGAGGTCGCGGCGCTGCAGGAGCTCGAGCGGCGCGGGAAGGCGAACGGCGTGCCCGGCCTCCGCTGGCTGGAAGGCGACGAGCTGCGCGAGATCGAGCCGAACGCCGCCGGCATCGCCGCACTCCACTCGCCGACGACGGCGATCACCGACTTCGGGGCGATCGCGCGATCGTTCGCGAAGGACGTCCGCGCGGCGAACGGCCAGATCGTGCTCTCGGCGGAGGTGACGCGGATCCGGATCCTCGGCTCGCGGGCCTTCGTCCAGGCACGCGGCGAGGCGCTCGCCTTCGACCGCCTCGTCCTCTGCGCCGGGCTGCAGTCCGATCGCGTGGCACGACTTGCCGGCGACACGCGCGAGCCGGCGATCGTGCCGTTCCGCGGCGAGTACTACCGCCTGCGGCCCGAGCGCGCGGAGCTCGTGCGCGGGCTGCTCTATCCCGTGCCCGATCCCGCGTATCCGTTCCTCGGCGTGCACTTCACGTCGCGGATCGACGGCGGCGTCGATGTCGGCCCGAACGCGGTGCTCGCGCTGGCCCGCGAAGGCTACCGCCGCCGCACCGTGCGGTTCCGCGACGTGGGTGAGACGCTGCGCTCGCGCGGCTTCCGTGCGCTCGCGCGGCGACACTGGCGCACGGGCGCGCACGAGCTGCGCGGCTCGGTGTTCAAGAGCGCGTTCGCAGCCGAGGCGCAGCGGTACGTGCCGTCGGTTTCGGTTGACGACCTCGTGCCTGCCCAGGCGGGCGTACGAGCACAGGCCGTCGATGCCGACGGCTCGCTCGTCGACGACTTCCGCATCCACGAGCTCGGCCCGGTCGTCGCGGTTCGCAACGCGCCCTCGCCCGGAGCGACGTCGTCGCTCGCGATCGCCGAGCACATCGCGGCAGTGGCGCTTTCCTAAGCCGCCTTGGCGGCCAGATGTTCACGAAACCGACACCCAACTCGGGACCGGCACGAGATGAAGATGCCCGCGTGGAGCGTGAGCTGCTGCCGTCACTGCCGATCTTCGCGGGGTTGCCGGAGGCGGAGCTCGACGCCGTGGCCGAGGCGACCTGGACGGTCGAGCTCGATCAGGGCGAGCCGGTCGCGACCGAGGGCGACGTCGTCGGCGAGATCGCCGTGCTCGCGTCGGGGCGGCGAACGGCGTCCGTCGTCGCGACGTCACCGATGCGGCTGCTCGCCGTCTTCAAGCGCGACGTCTGGGGCCTCGAGCGCCGCGCGCCGGAGGCCTCGCGGCGCCTGCAAGCGGTCCTCGACGGCCGCCGCTAGTCGGTCCACTGCGTCAGCTCGACGCGGTTGCCGAACGGGTCGCGGCACATGAACCGCGGTCGCCCGACGATCTCGACGGTGTCGGCCACCTCGGCGCCCGCCTCCTCGAGCCGCCGGCGCAGCTCGTCCAGGCCCCCGTCGACCCGCAGGCAGAAGTGCTGCGCTCTCGGCGCGGGCTCCTCAGACTCGTAGAGATGAAGCTCGAGGTCCTCGCCGACCCGGAACCAGACGAGCTCGGACGCATCGAGCTTCGGCGGAACGTCGCGCTCCTCGAGTCCGAGCAGCTCGCCGTAGAACCCGCGCGCCGCCTCGTGGCCACCCTGCGGCATCGGCACCGACACGTGCTGAAGGGCGATCGACACGAAAGGCAAGTCTATTTCGCTTCATTTTCTATAGTGAATGATCGCAACCGCCGCTCCCGACCTGCTGGACGCGGTGCGCGCCGAGGCTCGGCGGGCGCGCACGGCGGCGCGCGAGCTGACCGACGAGGGCGTCGCGGCGGCGCTCCACGCGGCGGCCGAGCAGCTCGCCACTCAGCGCGAGGACGTGCTCGCCGCCAACGAGCACGACGTCGCCGCGGCGGCCGGCCGCCTCGACCAGGGCGCGCTCGACCGCCTGCGCCTGACGCCCTCACGCCTCGACGACCTGGAGCGGCAGCTCGAGGCGCTCGCCGAGCTCCCGCCGATCGACCGCGAGCTCGACAGCCGGACGCTCGAGAACGGCCTGCAAGTCTCGACGCGCAAGATCCCGGTCGGCGTCGTCGGCGCGAACTTCGAAGCGCGGCCGGCGGTCGCGCTCGACATCGCCTCGCAACTCCTGAAGAGCCTGAACGGCTGCGTGCTCCGCACCGGCGGCGCCGCTCTGCGCACGGTGACCGTGCTGATCGATGCCGTGCTGCGTCCGGCACTGGAGGCGGCCGGACTCGCTCCGGACGCGGTCGGCCTTGTCCGGGCGGAGACGCACGCCGGCGCCGACGCGCTCGTCTCGCTGCCGGACGACGTGCCGCTCGTCATCCTCCGCGGCAGCGGCGAGACGACGAGGCGCCTCGGCAAGCTCGCGGCGCGGCACGGCGTGCAAGTGCTCGCGCATGCCGACGGCGGCGGCGTCCTCTACGTCGACAGCGACGCCGACCTTGATCGGGCCGAGCGGATCATCCGCGCAAGCCTCGACCGGCTCGGCGTCTGCAACCGCCTCAACCTGCTGCTCGTGCACGAGTCGCTGGGCGCCGACCGGTTCGCCGTGCTGCTGCACGAGCTCGGGCTCACCACCTACGGCCCGGGCGACATCGACCTCGGCCACGAGTGGGCCAACGACCCCGAGCGCGTCGCCTCGGTCACGTGCCAAGTCGTCGCCGGCGCGGACGAGGCGGCAGCGATCGCCAATGACGCGACATCAGGTCTCGCCGCAGCGATCGTCACCGAGAACGAGTCGACCGCAAGAGCGTTTCTCGACCGGTACCGCGGCACCGCCGGCTTCTGGAACGCGCCGACCCGGTTTGCGGACGGCTATGCGTTGACCGGCACGCCCGAGACGGGGATCAACGTCGGTTGGTCGCCGGGGCCGCGCGGCCCGGTCACGTACCGCGACCTCTGGCTGCGCCAGTACCAGGTCGTCGGCGACGGCAGCCAGCATCGTTGACATGCGCCGGCCGATCGTCGTCAAGCTCGGCTCCGCGCTGATCGCGAGCGAGAGCGGCGAGCCGCAGCTCGAGCGCCTCGCGCAGGTCGCGGCGGCGCTGGCCGAGGCGGTGAACGCAGGCGAGCGCGTCTGTGTCGTCTCGTCGGGAGCGATCGCACTCGGACGCGCGCGGAGCGGGCTCGAGCCCGGGCGGGAGCGGAGCCTCGGCCGGCTGCAGGCCGCCTCCGCGCTCGGCCAGGCCGAGCTGCAGCGGCTCTGGCAAGACGCCTTCGCGCCCCACGGGCTGCTCGCGGCGCAGGTGCTGCTCACCGCGGCCGAGCTGGGAGAGCGGCGCAGCTACCTGAACGTCCGCAACGCGCTGCACGCATTGTTCGAGCTAGACGCCGTCCCGATCCTGAACGAGAACGACACCACCGCCACCGACGAGATCAGCTTCGGCGACAACGACATCCTCGCCGCCCAGGTCGCAGTGCTCCTCCGGGCGCGCCGGCTACTGCTGCTCACGTCGGTCGACGGCGTGCTCACCCATCCACCCGACCATCCGAGCGCGGAGGTGATCGCCGACGGCCGCGCCGCGGGCACCGCCGTCGCCGGCGCGCCGACACGCACGGGGCGCGGCGGTATCGCGAGCAAGGTCCGCGCCGCCGAGCTCGCGGCGGCCGGGGGCGTCGAGACGATCGTCGCCTCATCGGACGCGCTCCGCGCTTCGCTCCGGGAAGAGCCGGTCGGGACGACCTTCGCCGCCGCGCGGAGCGCGGACAGCGCGTTCAAGCTCTGGCTGCGCTACGGCAAGCGCATCACCGCGCGCGTCGACGTCGACGAAGGAGCCGCCGCCGCACTGGTGGGGCACGGCCGCAGCCTCCTCGCCGTCGGCGTCACCGGCTGGAGCAAGCCGTTCAAGGCCGGCGACGGCCTCGAGGTGTGCCAGCCGTCAGATCGCGCGATCGCGCGTGGCATCAGCGCCGTCGACAGCAGCGAGCTCGAGGACAGGCCGGCCGACGTCGAGGTGATCCACCGCGACAAGCTGGTCATCCTGTAGCGCGCGATGGCAGGCGAAGTCGAGTTCGAGGACACCTTCGAGGACAGCGTCCTCGCCCGCGAGCGCTGGTTGCCGTACTACCTCCCGCACTGGAGCGGCCGCGACCCGTCGGCGGCGCGCTACCGCATCGCCGACGGCCTCCTACGACTGCAGATCGAAGCCGACCAGCGGCCGTGGTGCCCGGAGCTCGACGGCGACGTACGCGTCTCCTCGCTGCAGACCGGCGCGTACGCAGGGCCGGTCGGCACCCCGATCGGCCAGCACCGGTTCAGCCCCGAAGCGACCGTGCGCGAGGCGCAGCCCAACGTGCGCCTCTACACGCCGCGATACGGGCGGATCGAGCTGCGCGCACAGGCGAACGACGATCCGAGCGTGATGGTCGCGCTCTGGATGATCGGCTACGAGGACGAGCCGGAACGCTCGGCCGAGATCTGCGTCTGCGAGATCTTCGGCCGCGACGTCAGGCCGGGCGAAGCGACGATCGGAGTCGGTCTCCACCCGTTCGGCGACCCGCACATCGTCGACGACTTCTCCCGAGTGACACTGCCGCTCGACGCGCGCGAGTTCCACGTGTACGCCGCCGACTGGACGCCGAGCCGGGTCGAGTTCTCCGTCGACGGCGAAACGATCAAGACCGCCGACCAGGCGCCCGAGTACCCGATGCAGCTGATGCTCAGCATTTACGAGTTTCCGGAACCCCCTCCTCGAGATCCGTATCCGAAGGAGTTCGTCGTCGACTACGTCCGCGCCGTCAGGCCTGCCGCACTTCGATCACGTTGAGTCCGGCGTCGACGACGAACGTCGAGCCCTTCTTCCAGCGCGGGGCGTCCCGGACTGCCTCCTGCAGGCCGCCGTGCCCGCAGACGACGACCTCGGCCCCGGCAAGCTCGCGCACCAACTCGACCCCATCGACCATCTGCCGGTCCTCGCCGAGCTCCGGCCGGAGCTCCAGGCTCAGCCCGCGCGCCGCGGCGATTGGCTCCACGGTCTCCACGCAACGGCGGTAGGGACTCGTGAGGATGCGCTCGACCGGCAGATCGGCCAACTGGCCGACGAGCCGGCTCGCCTGGTCGCAGCCACGTTCGTCGAGCGGGCGCTCGCGATCGTCGCCCTCCCAATCGGTTCGCGAGCCCGCTGACGCGTGGCGGACGAGCAGCAGCGGCACGGGAGCGGAGCCTAACGTCACCACGCTTTCACGCGCGCGTTGCGACCCCGTAACCCACGGCGGGGCGCCGCGTTGGAAGGCTCGCCGCAGCCCGGCGCAGGCCCAGTCCGGGAACGATGAAGGGGGAACACTTGACGCTTCGCATCCTCGCGGTCCTCGTCGCCGCAGCCAGCCTGACGGCCGTCGTCGCAGCGATCGCCCACGGCGCCGGCCCGGCCTCGCCCGGCCAGGGACGCGGCCCTGAGACGTACGGCTGAACCACGAACGCCAGCTCTTCGACTCGACCGACCGGAGCCTCGGCCAGAAGCCGCTCACGCTGACCCGCGAGTCCAGCGAGGGCGGCCAGTACGCGCTCTACTCCGAGAACATCCGCTGGCAGTACGGGCCGGTCGTCTACCTCGGACTGAACGTCCAGGGATCGAACGACAACTACCCGTACCACGACACCGATGCCGAGAACCCGACCGCCCCGGTTCGCACTGACGCGCAGATCGCCGCCCAGCAGGCGGAGGAGACGGCGCGGAAGGTCGGTACGAAGGGCGTGCTGATCGACTGGCAGGCCGACCCCAACTTCAACAACGAGCAGCACCGCACGAAGCCGCACGACTGGGACGCGTACCCGGCCTACGTCGACGCGCTCCGCAACGAGACGATGAGCTTCGACGGCCAGGTCGCGCTCGTCCACGGCGACTCGCACTACTTCAAGGTCGACAAGCCGATCGACCGGCCCGACGGCGGAGTGCTCGCCAACTTCACCCGCGTCGAGACGTTCGGCGCGCGCAACACACACTGGGTGACTGCGACCATCGATCCGAGCAACCCGAACCTGTTCGTGTTCGAGCCGCGCATCGTCAGGGCGAACGCGGGCTGAGAGATTGACCGACGGGTCGCGCGAGCGGCCGTCACCCGTTTAGGCTTACGGCATGGGAAGAGAGCCGCAGCTTACGTCGCACCACCGTTCGCGCGAGAGCGCCGCGAAACGCCTGGCTGAGGCGCTCGACGCGGCGCAGGCGCGACGCAGCCGTCTACGTCGAACGACGCACGCGAGCACGTTCGCGCGCTCGCGGCACCACGAGCTCGAGCTGCAAGAAGCCTCCTGAGCGAGCTCAGCGGTGGAAGTGCAGGCGGTCGACGACCTTGTCGACCGTCTTGCGCTCCGCCCGGAACGCGATCCCGACCAGGTCGAGCTCCTCGGACGCCACCGCGGCGACGGCGGCGCGGTTCGCGTCGTCGTGATTCGTCGTGAACAGCTCGCTCGTGTAAACCGCGGGCTTCACGCCGCGGCTGAGCGCGCGGTCGTAAGCGCGACGGAGCGCGGGGCCGTCGGCCTCGTAGACCAGGACCGGCTGCACGAACATCGGCAGGTACTCCTGCTGCGACGCGTCGCGATAGGGCTCGCCCACGACGCCCGGCACGGTGCCCGCAATCCCGCTGACGAGGAACGCCGTCACATTGATCGACTGCCACCGCGCGAGGTCTTCTCGGAGCACGACCGCGATCTTCGTGTCGAACTGCATCCCGCGACGCTAGCTGTCTCCGTACGGTGTACGCGATGATCGACGCGGAAGGGCTGGTCAAGCGCTTCGGGTCGACCCAGGCGCTCGCCGGGGTCGACCTCGAGGTGCCGGAGGGGACCGTGCTCGCATTGCTCGGTCCGAACGGTGCGGGCAAGACGACGCTCGTGCGGATTCTGACCACGTTGCTGAAGCCCGACGGCGGCCACGCCCGCGTCGCCGGCTACGACGTGGTCGCGGACGCCGCGCCGCTCCGCTCGGCGATCGGACTCGCCGGCCAGTACGCAGCGGTGGACGAGCTGCTCACCGGCCGCGAGAACCTCGAGCTCGTCGGGCTCTGGTACCACCTCGCGAAGGCGGAGTACAAGCGCCGCGCGCAGGAGATCCTCGAGCGCTTCTCGCTCCAAGGGGCCGGCGACCGGCTCGTCAAGACGTACTCCGGCGGCATGCGCAGGAGGCTCGACATCGGCGCCAGCTTGATCGCGCGGCCGCGGGTCGTCTTCCTCGACGAGCCGACGACGGGCCTCGACCCGCCGACGCGGAACGAGCTCTGGCAGTTCGTCGAGGAGCTCGTCGCCGGCGGCGCCACCGTCCTCCTGACGACGCAGTACATGGAGGAGGCGGAGCGCCTAGCCGACCGCATCGTCGTGCTCGACGCGGGCAGCGTGATCGCCGCGGGCACGTCCGAGCAGCTCAAGGAGCGCCTCGGCGGCGACCTGCTCGAGGTGCGGGTTGCGGACGCCGAGCAGCTCACACAGGCCGCGGAGCTGATCGCGGAGATTGCCGGCGAGGAGCCGAACGTCGATCCGCACCAACGCCGGATCACCGTGCCGACGAGGAGCGGCGTCGAGCTCCTGCTCGCAGCGGCCCGCCGGCTGCAGGATGGAGGTATCCGGCTCGACGATCTCGGCGTTCGACGGCCGTCGCTCGACGACGTCTTCCTCACCCTGACCGGGCACGGGACGGAGCCCGAGTGACGATCGCGCTCGCCCTGCGCGACACCGCCGGCGTCGCCAAGCGGAATCTGCTGCGCATCGTGCGCACGCCGCTGATGCTGATCGTGACGGCCGTGCAGCCCGCGCTGCTGCTCGTCCTGTTTCGGTACGTGCTCGGCGGAGCGATCCTGCTGCCGGGCGGCCGCTACGTGGACTATGTCGTGCCGGCGATTTTTGTCGAGGCCGTGCTGATCGGCGGCATCACGACTGCGATCGGCTTCGCGCAGGATCTGAAGAGCGGCATCATCGACCGCTTTCGCAGCCTGCCGATGGCGCGTTCGGCGGTGCTCGCCGGCCGCACGCTCGCCGACCTCAGCCGCAGCGTCTTCTCGCTGGCGATCATGATCGGCCTCGGGCTGCTCGTCGGCTTCCGGTTCCACTCGAGCGCCGCCCCGATCGTCGCCGGCATCGCGCTGATCCTTCTCTTCGGCTACTCCTTCTCGTGGGTCTTCGCCGCGATCGGGCTCGCGACCAAGGATCCGGAGACCGCCCAGATTGCGGGGATCCTCCCCTTCTTCGTGCTGATGTTCGCGAGCAACGCCGTCGTGCCGATCGCCACGCTGCCGAGCTGGCTGCAGGACTTCGCGCGGATCCAGCCGCTGAGCGTCACCGTCGCCGCGGTACGCGGGCTCTTTCTCGGCACGCCGGCGGCGCACTGGGTCTGGCAGTCGCTCGCGTGGTCGGCCGGGATCCTCGTTGTCTTCTTCGCGGTCGCGGTCCGCCTGTACCGGAACGCAACGCAATGACGGGGTTAGGGTAGGCCGATGGATTCCGATCGGGCACGCGAGCTGCTGCGGGCCGAGCGCGGGCGAATCGAGCGCGCACTCCGACAACTTGGCCACCAGAACGACAGCGAGCCGGCCGACGAGTTCGACCCGGCGAACCTGGCGTCGGATCTGTACCAGGACGAGTTCGACAGCGGCCTCGCGGAGGACCTCCGCGAGCAACTCGCCGCCGTCGAGCGGGCCGAGGCGCGGCTCGCGGCGGGCACCTACGGCCTCTCGGTGCTGAGCGGCACGCCGATCCCGGACGGGCGGCTCGAGATCGTGCCGACCGCAGAGCTGACCGTCGAGGAGGAGCGTCAGCGCCGTTGAGCTGCGGCCGCGCCCGGCACCGTCTCGACCTCGTCGGCGCGTAGGACCGGCGTCCCTTTCGGAACGAGGCCGGCGATCACCGGCTTCCGGTCCGCCTTTCGCCGCATGACGCGCGGCGGCCGCTCGCTGAGGTACTTGTCGCCCCACTGCCGGAACCCCGCGAGCGCGATGTTGAGCTCGCGACCCTTGGGCGTCAGGACGTACTCGTGGCGCGGCGGCCGCTCGCTGTAGCGGACGCGCTCGAGGATGCCCTCGTCCACGAGCCGGTTCAGGCGGTCGGTGAGCACGTTGCGCGCAATGCCGAGGCTCTCCTGGAACTGGTCGAAGCGGCGCAGGCCGAGAAAGGCGTCGCGCACGATCAACAGCGTCCACCGCTCGCCCAGGATCTCGAGGGCGCGGGCGATCGAGCAGTCCTGCCCTTCGTAGTCACGCTTCAGCATGCCGCCAGTTTAGCAAGGTCAGTTGCTTCATACAACTTTGACTGCTATCGTGGTCTTCAGTTTCTTGATGCAACTGAACGAGGAGGACGAGATGCAGCCGTTGAAGAGCGCGACCGAGCACCAGGCGGCCCGCCCTGTGTTGAGGCTCGTCCCGGCCGGCCCGCGGCGCACGCTGACGGAGCCCGCGGCATATGCGCTGGCCGCCGGTGTGATCGGGCTCGGCCTGTTCGCATCGCTCACGCCCTCTCCGCTCTATCGCAGCTACAGCGTGCTCTGGCACTTCTCGTCTCTGACGCTGACGCTGATCTACGCGACGTACGCCTTTGGTGTGCTCGCGAGCCTGCTGCTCGCCGGCGGCGTCTCCGACGACGTCGGGCGCCGGCCCGTGCTGCTCGCTGCACTCGGCGCCCTCGCCGCCTCGACGGTCCTCTTTCTTGTCGCCGACTCGGCAGCCTGGCTCTTCGTCGCGCGCGGGATCCAGGGATCGCCACCGGCGCAGCGCTGAGCGCGGCCAGCGCGGCGCTGCTCGACCTGCATCCGCGCCGCGACCCGGCCGGCGTCGGTCTCGCCAATGCGACCGTCGCCGCCGGCGGTATCGGTCTGGGCATGCTCGTCTCCTCGTCGCTGGTACAGATCGGCTGGGAGCCGCGCGCCCTGCCGTACGTCGTTCTGCTCGCGCTGCTCCTGATCGCGCTGGCGGGGACGTACTGGATGCCGGAGCCGGTCCGCGAGCGGTCGCGGTTCCGGCTGAAGCTCGAGCGGCCGAACGTTCCCGCCGTCGTGCGCGGACCGTTCGTCCTCGCAGCGCTCGCCGTGCTCTCATCTTGGTCGATCGGCGCGCTCTTCTTCTCGCTCGGGCCGGAGCTGGCCGCGCACCTGTTCACAAGCACGAACGTGATCGTGTCCGGTAGCGGGGTCGTCGCCCTCGCAGCCGCGGCCATGGCGGCGCAACTGGTGACTGCGCGCACCGCGCCATGGCTCGCGACGAGCCTGGGCTCGGTCGCGCTTGCCACCGGCGTGCTCATGATCGTCGCCGCGGCGGCAATCGACTCCGGCACGATCTATCTGGCCGGCTCGATCGTCGGCGGCGCCGGATTCGGCGCGGCGTTCCTCGGCGGCCTGCGCGCCCTCGTCGCCTCGATCCCGCCGGAGCACCGCGCAGCCGTCATGTCGGCGTTCTACGTCGCCGCGTATGGCTCGCTCTCGGTGCCGGCAGTCCTCGCAGGCGTCGTCGTCACATACATCTCACTGCAGTCGACCTTCGAGATCTTCGGCAGCATCGTCGCGGCGATCGCACTCGTCGTCGCCACGCAGGCCTGGCGCACTCGACCATTGGAAGGGAGGTAAGCCATGATGCAGCACCCAGAGACCTACGTCGTGGACGTCGTTTGCGCGACCTGTCGCACGTCGTTCACCGTGCGCACGACCGCGGCCTCGCTGTCCGTCGACGTCTGCTCGAACTGCCATCCGGCGTACACCGGCGAACAGCGCACGGCGTCGCGCGGCGACCGGATCGACCGCTTCAACCGCCGCCTGGCCCGCGCGGCCTAAACCCGAACCCGCTCGCGGCCGATGAGAGAGGCAGTGAGGGGTCGTCTCCTACTGACGTTCGCAGTGGCCGCCGCCGCGCTCGCGCCGGCGGCCGCCGGCGGCTCCCCCGCGACGGCCAAGGACAAGGCGTTCGCGCGCTCGGTGACCTACCACACCGGGACGATCGCGATCCGCGACGCGCGGATCGCGCTCCCCCACGGCTTCCACTACCTCACCGCGCGCGACGCGCAGCGGACGCTGACGTTCTACGGGAACCCCAGGCACTCGGAGGTGCGCGCGCTGATCCTGCCGCCGCACTCGACCGTGCTCAACGCCGTCTACTTCGTCGTCGCCACGTACGAAGCCGACGGACACGTGAGCGACACGGACGCCGCGAAGATCGACTACGACAAGATGCTCCGCTCGATGCAGGCGTCCGAGAAGCCGGACAACGACCAGCGGGCGAAACAAGGGTTCGAGCCGATCCACATGGTCGGCTGGGCCGAGCCGCCGCACTACGACGCGGCAAACCACAAGCTTTACTGGGCGAGCAACCTCGTCTTCGGCGGCGAGCCGGTGCACACGCTGAACTACGAGGTGCGCACGCTGGGGCGCGAAGGCATGCTCGCGCTGAACGCTGTCGCCGCGATGCGCGACATCCGCACCGTGCGAGGCGGGATGCAGACCGTGCTGCGCAGCTCGCGGTTCGTCCCCGGCCGGCGGTACGAGGACTTCCATAAGGGCGACAAGGTGTCGAAGCTGACCGTCGCCGCGGTTGTCGCCGGCGGCGCGTATGCGGCCGCGAAGACCGGCCTCGTCGCGCTGCTGATCGCGAAGCTGAAGTTCCTGGTGGTCGGGATTGCCGGCCTCGTCGGCGCCTTGCGGAAGAGGATCTTCCGCCGCTCGCGGCGAACCGCGGACGAGTTCTAGCGCGCCGCCTCGAGATCGCCGACGGCGGTGGGCGCCGAACGCCTCCTCCGGCGCCGCTGTGGGATCCACAGCCCGACGACGACGCCGGCCAGGAGCGCGACCGCGCAGAGTCCGAACGCCTGCGAGTAGCCGTGTGACGTCGGCAGGCCGGTCGCCGGGAGGACCGTCCGCGCGATCACCGATGCGGCTGCCGCGCCGCCGAACGCGCCTCCGACCGTCCGCGTGACCGTGTTCATGCCGGTGGCGACACCGATCTCGCCGGGACCGACGTTCTCGATGATCAGGTTCGCCATCGCAGCGAACGCGAGCCCGATGCCGGCGCCAAGGAGAACTGAAGCGGCGTAGAGCTGCCACTGCGCAGTGTGCGCAAACGCGAGCAGCGCAAAGCAGGCGAAGGCCAGGACCCCGCCCGCCAGCAGCGGCGGCTTCGACCCGAACCGCTTCTCGGTGATCGCGGCGTTCGCGTCGTCGCTCGCCGTGATGCTCGCGGGACGAGCTCGCACGCGCCCAGTCGGCAGACGTGGTCAGCTCGAGCGTGCCGGCAGCGGACCTGCTGGCGCTGATCACCTCGATCACGCGGACCTGGGCGGTCGCGATGCCCGAACTGTTGCCGCAGCGGGTCGACCGCCGTCGTATCGCGGCCCGTCGGGAGGCCGTTCGCGAAGCGACGCGGCGGCTCGTCGAGATTACGTGAGCGCCAGCCGGGCGGCGTCGCCCGGCTCGGTTCCGGCGCGGGTGAGCGCGGTACCGTCGGCTGCCCAGATCGAGGACACGCCGGCCGTGCTCGCGTAGTCGCCGCCGGTCGGGCCGGCGAAGCTGGCGAAGCCGACGTAGGCGCCGCACGCGAGTGCGATCCGCGCTGCGCGCTGCTCCTGGATGTCGAGCTCCTCCGGCAAGTGGACCAGGCCGGCCACGTAGAGATCGACGCCGAGCGCCGCAACGCCGGCGACATGCGCGTCCACGCCCGTGTCCTTGCAGATCCCGAGCCCGACGCGCCAGCCGTCGACGTCGATCGCCACCGCTCCATCGCCCGGAGCGAACCACTGCGGCTCGTCCCCACCGAGGTGCGACTTGCGGTAGGCCACCTCCACGCCGCCGGCGTCCACCCGCAGCGTCGCGATGTTGTTGCCGTCCTCTCCGGCGACGGGCGCGCCGACCAGCGCGACTGCCCCGGTCTCCGCGCACGCCTCGATGATCGGCGCCAGCGCGTCGTCGTCGACCGCGACCGGTGTGGCGTCGAGTTCGTAGCCGGTAAGTGAGAGCTCCGGGAACACGACCAGGCGTGCGTCGACCCGCCGGATGACGGCGGCGTGCTCGAGCGCGTTCGCGCGCACGTCTTTCGCGACGCAGCGTGGCTGCGCGACGGCGATCGTCAGCGGCCCGCGCACGCCGCCAGCGTACTTACCGCCGGCGCGAGCGTTGGCGCCGCTGCAGCCGCGCGGCGGCCTCGAGGATCGCGCGCAGGTCGTCGACCCGCGCATCGCCGATGGTCTCGCGGCGGCCGCGGTCGCGGCGGTAGTTGCTCAGCGAGATGACCTTCTCCATCGCTCCGGCTTTGCCGAGGAACGGCGAGCCCAAACCTCTCCTCAGCGCAGCGACTTCAGCGCAGCACGGAGTGTTTCGCACCGTGCGACACGGCCTGCGCGGGTCACCTTGATCGGATTCGGCGGCGTCCAGGTCGCCTGCATCACGTGGCACTCCCGGTTCCCGTTCGACCGTACAAGCATGTACGAGCACATGTACTGGCCGCGGGAGGCCTGCACGCAATGCGGATTCGCGAGCCTGCGTGCGTCCCCGTGTGAACGCGCGTACGCGTTCATCGCGTCGACGAAGGTGCGACCGAACGCCGTCGGTGCCGGCGTCGAGCGAACGTGCTTGGAGGCGGCGGCCACCGCCGCGCGGAGCGGGTTGCCCGCACCGGTCGCCGGCGTCGTGAGCTTGTACGTTGCAGCGGCCACGAAGCAACCGACGAGCGCGACGAGGCCCACGATCGCGCCCGAGCGCAGTCGCTCCCTGCTCATTCTGCTGGAACGCCCAGGTCGCGTTTTCAGGTACGGCTACTACCGGCGACAACGCCGCTCACCGCCTGCGTTCGCGCCAGCTGCACCGTCCCGGCCAGCGAGAGCGCGAGGCCGCCCGCCAGAGCGAGCAACTCGGGCGTCGACGGCGCCCGCTCGCGCAGGAAGAGCGGCTCGAGCGCAATCGGGAAGAACGTCTGCACCGCAGTCGACACCGGGACGACGACGGTCGCGGGCAGCAGCTGGAACGCGGTCATGTTCGTGATCGTGGCCGCGACGCCGTCGATGCCCGCGACCACGGTCCACAGGACGGCGTTGGGCCAGTGGCCGAGACCGACGTCGTCGCCGATCAGCTTGACCGCGACGTTCGTCGCGGCGAAGCCGAGCCCGCACGCGACCAGCACGACATACGGAGCGGTCAGCGGCCGCACCCGGAGCAGCGGCAGCAGCGCCGGGACGGAGAGCAGCGCAACCACTCCGATCACGACCGCCCCGCCGCGGTGAGACTCGCTGTGCGGTGGGGCGCCGACCGAGACGAGGACGATGCCGCCGATGATGGCGAGCGCCGCGAGCCAGTTCGGGAGCTCGACGGGCTCGCTGAACAGGCGCGCGCCGAGGAAGAGCAGGAGCAGAAGCCCGACCGCGAGCAAAGGCTGCACGACGACGAACGGTGCAGTCGCGAACGCCACGATCTGCGGCGCGACGCCGACCAGCCCGAGCAGTAGGCCGAGGACCCAGAGCGGCTTCCGCAGCAGAAGCTCGAGCAGCGAGAGCCGCAGCCCGCACCCGCGCGGCGCCTTCCGCGCTTCGAGCGCCTGCAGCGCGATCCCCGCGTAGAACAGCAGCGACGCCGCCAGGGCGAAGGCGATGCCGATCACGAACACGACGGTGACTATCCCCGTCGGCTCCTTTAAGTTCACACGTGGACGACAGGAGGTGGAGCACCGATGGAGCCAAACACGTACCCGGTCCAATTCTCGGTCGAGTACCCCGATCGCCCACTCAACCGTTTGACGACGGCCTTCAGGCTCTTCGTCGCAATCCCGATCGTGATCGTGGCGGCGGCGCTGGGTGGCCACGAGGGAGGCGCGGCCGCAGGGGAGCACGGCTGGCGGATTGCAGGCGGCACAAGCGGGCTGCTGTTTCTCGCCCCGCTGCTGATGATCGTCTTCCGTCAGAAGTATCCGCGCTGGTGGTTCGACTGGAACCTCGAGCTGCTCCGGTTCTCGAACCGCGTCGGCGTCTACCTCGCGCTGATGAACGACCGCTACCCATCCACCGACGAGCAGCAGTCGGTCGCCGTCGCCTTCCCGTACCCGGACGCGCGGGAGGGACTAAACCGCTGGCTGCCGCTCGTGAAGTGGCTGCTGGCGATTCCGCACTACATCGTCCTCATCTTCCTCTGGATCGGCGCGCTCGTCTCGGTCGTCATCGCGTGGTTCGCGATCCTCTTCACGGGCCGGTACCCACGCGGTCTCTTCGATTTCGTGGCCGGCGTGTTTCGCTGGACGAATCGCGTCGCCGGGTACGCGTTCCTCCTCGTGACCGACGAGTACCCACCCTTCCGCTTGGGGCCGTAGCGCGGCAGGCCGCCGGCGGTGAGATGATGCGCCGGTGGGGGACGAGCAGGCCCGCGAGATCGAGACGGCGCGGCTGCTCCTCGAGGCCGCGCGCTACCTCGGCGAAACGCTCGACTTGCAGCGGGTCTACGAGCGCTTCCGCGAGCTCATGGCGGAGGCGATCCCACACAACGGCGTCGTCGTCTCGTCCTTCGACGCCGAGACCGGGATCATCCTCTGCGACTACGCGTGGGTGGACGGCGAGCTGCTCGACGTCTCGATCTTCCCCCCACTTCGCCTGCAGGCGAGTGGCGGCATGCAGAGCCAGGTAATCCGGACCGGCGAGTCGCTGCTCACCAACGACGTCGCCGGGCGGGTGCAGGACAAGGGGACCTACTACGACGTCGACCGCGAGGGAACGATGCGCAAGGTCCCCGACGAAGGCCCGCCGAAGGCGCAGGCGGCGATGATGATCCCGGTCAAGCACGAGGGTGCGGTGGTCGGAGTCGTCCAGCTGATGAGCGACCACTCGACCTATGAGGAGGCGCAGCTCGAACTTGCAGAGGGGATGGTCGCCCAGATGGGCGCAGCCGTCCGGAACGCGCGGCTGCACGAGGAGCGCATGCGGCTCGAGGCGGCGGCCGCGGCTGCCGATGCGGCAGCGGCCGAGCGGGAGCGCGCGGTGCACGTGCTCGAGGCCGTCGGCGACGGGATCTTTCTCGTCGACGACCGGGGTGTTGTCCGGTTCTGGAACCGCGCTGCCGAGCTCGTGACCGGAATCGCGCGCGCCGACGCACTCGACCGGCCGGTCGAGCAGCTGGCCGCGGAGTGGCCCGCGATCGAGACGTCGGTGCAAGCGGCGACGAGCGAGGAGCGGCCGCGGCCGGTCACCCTGCCGATCGAGCTGAACGGGCGCGAGCTCTGGCTCTCGTTCGTCGCGGTGCGGATGGCGGACGGCGTCGTGTACGCGTTCCGGGACCTGACGCCGGAACGGCAGCTGGAAGAGAGCAAGAACGAGTTCATCGCCACCGTCTCGCACGAGCTCCGGACGCCGATGACTGCGGTGCTCGGCGCCGCCAACACGCTGCTCCGCACCGACGTCGAGCTCGAGCCCGAGACGCGGCACCAGCTGCTCGAGATGATCTCGACGCAGGCGGCGCGGCTCGCGCAGGTCACCGAGAGCGTGCTGCTCGCCGGCCGGCTCGACCGCGACGAGGTGACCCTCGACCGCGCGGTCGTCGACGTCGAGTCGGTCGTGCGCGAGGCGGTCGCCGCCCTGGAGCCGACGCTCCCCGAGGGTACGACGGTCGAGCAGCGCCTCGGCCCGGCCGGGACTGCCTCCGGCGATGCGGACCGGCTGCAGCAGGTGCTTCTCAACCTCGTCGACAATGCCGTCAAGTACGCGGGCGACAGCGCGACCGTCCGTGTCAGCACCGAGCGGGAGGGCGACCGGGTGCAGATCGCGGTCGCCGACGACGGCCCCGGCATCGCGCCCGAGGATCGCGACCGCATCTTCGAGAAGTTCTACCGTGGCGACCCGAGCCTGCGGCTTGCGCCCGGCGGCACCGGGCTCGGCCTCTACATCTGCCGCGAGCTGGTCGAGCGGATGGGCGGCCGGATCACAGTGCGCTCCGAGCCGGGCACGGGCTCGACCTTCGCGGTCGAGCTCGTGGCGGCTCATGTGTCTGACACCTCATAGAAGTGTCAGACACCTTTCAAGACGCAGCGACCAGCTCGTTCACCTGCGTGAGCCGAAGGTGGTTGCCGGACGGGTCACGGAAGCCCGCGTCGATCCCATAGGGACGCTCCTCGGGCTCCTCGACGAACTCGACGCCGCGGGCCCGCAGCTCCTCGTACGACGCCCGGCAGTCCTCGGTCGTCAAGAAGACCGTCCCGGCGAAGCCCTTGCCCATCAGCTCGCGCACCTGGTCGGCCGTGTGCTCGTCCATGACCGGCTGGCCGGGGATCGCCATCAGCACGACGGCGAAGTCGGGTTGCCCTGCCGGCGAAACCGTCAGCCAGCGGAAGTTGCCCAGCTCCGGCACCGTGACGTCGACGCGGATCTCCCAGCCGAGCTTGTCGGTGTAGAAGGCGAGCGCCTCGTCCTGGTCGTGGACCCACAGCTGCGCGTTTGCGATCTTGATCATGCTGTCCCCTCCTGGGTTGTCGATTGTTCGGCGGCGACGGTACGTCCAGTGGGGCGTGGTGTCTTCTCCAAAACTGCTCGGCTGTACGCGCGGAGCACGCAGGCGGGCACGAGCGCCTGCAGCGACGCGGGTGGGTGCGCGGCGCGGTAGGCGGCCGGTGTGACGCCGTAGGCGCGCCCGAAGCTCGAGGTGAAGGAGCCGAGGCTCTTGAGGCCGACCGCGAAGCAGATCTCGGCCACCGGTCTGTCGGTATTGCGCAGCAGCGCGGCCGCCCGTTCGAGGCGCCGTGTCAGCAGATACCGGTGCGGCGGCTCGCCGAACGTGCGCCGGAACTCGCGGCTGAAGTGCGCCGACGAGAGGTTGGCGGCCCGGGCAAGCGCGGGCACGTCGAGCCGCTCGCGGTAGCGAGCGTCGACCAGATCCCTGGCGCGGAGCAGATGCCGCTCGGGCGGCAGGATCACCATTGCCCCAAAGACGCTACGCGGCACCGCGATTCATCTGCGAACATACGTTCGTGCCGGAGGCTACCATCCTGCACGCCGACCTCGACGCCTTCTTCGCGTCGGTCGAGCAGCGCGACGATCCGCGGCTGCGCGGCCGGCCCGTGATCGTCGGCGCGGGAGTCGTGCTCGCGGCGAGCTACGAGGCGAAGGCCCACGGCGTCCGCACGGCGATGAGCGCGCACCGGGCACTGCGCCTATGCCGCCAGGCGGTAGTCGTCGAGCCTCGCTTCTCGGCCTATACGGACGCCAGCAAGGCGGTGTACCGCGTCTTCGACGACTTGTCGCCCGTGGTCGAGGGACTGTCGATCGACGAGGCGTTCCTCGACGTGCGGGGGCTCGACCACATCCACGGCACGCCGGTCGAGATCGCGCGCAAGCTACGCGCGGCCGTGCTCGAGCGGGTCGGCCTGCCGATCACGGTCGGCATCGCCCGCACGAAATTCCTCGCCAAGGTGGCGAGCGGCGTCGCGAAGCCGAACGGCTTGCTCGTCGTGCCGCCGGAGCGCGAGCTGTCGTTCCTGCATCCGCTGCCGGTCGAGCGACTCTGGGGCGTCGGCGCCGTGACGGCTGAGAAGCTGCACCTGGGCGGCATCACGACCGTCGGCGAGGTGGCACGGCTCAGCGAGCCGGCACTCGTATCACTGCTCGGCCGCGCCTCGGGCCGGCATTTGCACGCGCTCGCGCACAACCGCGACCCGCGGCCGGTGCAGGCGGGTCGGCGGCGGGGCTCGATCGGCGCGCAGCGCGCGCTTGGACGCTCGCCGAAGTCGCGCGCCGACATCGACGCGTCGCTGATCGCGCTCGTCGACCGCGTCACGCGCCGCATGCGGGCCGCCGGACGGGCGGGCCGCACGGTCGTGCTCCGCCTGCGCTTCGCGGACTTCTCGCGCGCCACGCGCTCACTCACGCTCCCGCGCGCGACACAGCAGACCGGCACCGTTCTGGCGACCGCGCGCGGGCTCCTCGCCGCGTCGATGCCGATGATCGAGACCCGCGGGCTGACGCTCGTCGGCATCTCGGTCGCGAACCTCGAGAACGATGACGCGCTACAGCTCGCGATACCGATCGAGCAGTACGCCCTCGACGCCGCAGTCGACGAGATCCGGCTGCGCTACGGAACCGACGCGGTCACACGCGCTGTGCTGCTCGGCCGGCGACCGGGCTGGACGATGCCGCTGTTGCCGGACTGAGCCTCGGCGCGCGGCTGCGGGGCGGCACGAGGACGGGCAGCGCTTTGAGAAAGCGCTGTGGCTCGACTGCGGCTCAGGAAGAGCGCGGCAGCTCGATGACGAACGTCGCGCCACCTCCGGGCGACGAGTGCGCGGATACGCGCCCGCCGTGGGCCTCCGCGACCGCGGCGACGATCGACAGGCCGAGCCCGGCGCCACCGCTGGCGCGTGTGCGCGAGGAGTCGGCGCGATAGAAGCGCTCGAACACGTGCTCGAGCTGCTCGTCGTCCATCCCAGGCCCGTCGTCGGCGACCTCGAGCCTCGCCCGCCCGTCGTCGACGCGCAACGTCACGTCGACGACGGCGTCGGGGCCGGCGTGTGCGCGCACGTTCGCGAGGAGGTTGTCCACGACTTGGCGGAGCCGGTCGGCGTCGCCCGTGACGGAGAGCTGCTCGAGATCCGCGCGAATCGCACGTTCCGGCTCCAGCATCCGCGCGGTCTCGATCGACTCCTTGACGATGTGCGTCAGGTCGACTTCCTTCCGCTCGAGCGGCCGTCCTTCGTCGATGCGCGCGAGCAGGAGCAGATCCCCGACGAGCACGCTCATGCGCTCCGACTCGCGCTCGATCCCCCGCATCGAGCGTTCGAGATCCTCCGGTCTGGCGGCGGCGCCACGCTTGAACAGCTCGGCGTAGGCCCGCACAGCCGACAACGGCGTGCGCAGCTCGTGGGACGCGTCGGCGACGAACCGTCGCAGCTTCTGCTCCGAGGCCTCCCGTGCGCGGAACGCAGTCTCGATCTGGTGCAGCATCGCGTTCAGCGCGCGCCCGAGGCGGCCGACCTCGGTCCGCTCGTCTTCGCGCTCGACGCGCTGCGACAGGTCGCCGGCGGCGATCATCGCCGCCGTCTCGCCGATCGCCGTCAGCGGCCGCAGCCCCAGCCGCACGACCCACAGGCCGACGAGCGCGATCGCGCCGAGGACGAGGGCGGTGACGAGCAGCTCGATGAGAACGAGCCGGTGCAGCGTGCTGTCGACGTCGCGAAGCGGCGCGGCGATGAGGAGCACGTAGTCCGGAGCGTGGCTCTCGATCGACGCACGAACGCGATAGCGGCCGCCGCCACTGGTCGCGGGGACGGTGAAGAAGGTGACGCGATCGCCCTGCGGCGTATTCGACCGCTGTGGGAACGAGACGGTCGTCGGATACTTCGGCGGCGCCGAGGTCGCCGCGCCGGGGAAGGCGGCGATGCACCTGCCCCTCACGACAGCGCCGCGGAGGCTCCTGACCTGGATGCAGTCGCCGGGTACCGTCGCGCCGAGCGGCCCTGGTCCGTCGTCATGGCCGTCGCCGCGGTGCTCGAACACCGACTGCTCGACCCCGGGATGCACCGAGTTGAGTGTGCTGTCGACGCGGTCGAACAGAAACGACCTGAGTGACGTGTACGTCGCGGCGTCGGCGACGACGAGCCCCACGGCGCCGAGCACGAAGACACCGAGGATCAGACGGCTGCGCAGCGAGAGCCGCGCCACCATTACCGCTCCGATTCGAGCATGTAGCCGACCTGCCTGATCGTGCGGATGAGCGGCGGGCCGGCGGTGTCGAGCTTGCGGCGCAAGTAGCTGACGTACGTCTCGACGACGTTGCGGCTGCCGCCGAAGTCGTAATGCCACACGTTCTGGAGGATCTGCGCCTTCGACAGCACGCGGCGCGGGTTGAGCATGAAGTAGCGGAGGAGGTTGAACTCCGTCGCGGTCAGGTCGATCGCGACCTCGCCACGGAAGACCTCATGGCGCGACTCGTCGAGGGTGAGGTCGGCGAATCGCAGAACGTCCCCGGGCAGGTCGCCGTTCGTGCGGCGGAGCACCGCCTGGATACGCGCGACGATCTCGGCGAGGCTGAACGGCTTCGTCACGTAGTCGTCGCCGCCGGCGCGTAGCGCCTCGACCTTGTCCTCAACTGCGTCCTTCGCCGTCAGGAAGAGGATCGCCGTCTTGAACCCGCGCTCACGCATGCGGCGCCCGACCTCGATGCCGGCGATGTCCGGCAGCATCCAGTCGAGGACGACGAGATCCGGCTCGTCGCGCGTCACCGCCGCGAGCGCGTCGCGGCCGTTGACCGCCTCCTCGACCTTGTAGCCCTCGTAGCGGAGTGCGGTCGCGACGGCATCGACGATCGACGGCTCGTCGTCGACGACGAGGATGCGGGCCTGCTTGCTCATGGCACTGAGAGTGTCACCGGTTTCTGTGAGCCAGCTGTGAGAAAGCGCAGGACGTCCTGGGCGTCGGCAGCGAGCGCCGACCGAACTTCTCTCGACAACCGCCCGAACGGCTCGAGCTCGATGTTGCCGCCGTCGAGGCTCCAGGTCGCGACGGCACGGCCGCCGGCGAGCGCGAAGGCGCGGAAAAGCCCTTCGATCGTCACCCGCTTCAGGTGCCGCCCGAGCAGCGGCTCGCGAGAGACCCAACCGAGAAGCACCGGCTCGTAGACGCCGAGCAGCCTCGGCGGCGGCAGCTCGGCCGCCGCTGGGCGCCGAGCGAGATCGAGCAGCCTGTCGGGTCGCTGCTCGAGCTCCGATGCGATCGCGCTGAGCCCGACGCGGACGTCGCGGAGCGGCAGTCCCGCCCACTTCGCGACGTCGCGCTCGTCCCCCGGCCCGTGACCCGCGAGGAAGCGGCGCGCCAGCTCGGCCAGCGCCAACTCGCGGTCGACCGCCGGCTGCTCGCCGAGCCAGTCGCGCACGAGCACGAAGGCCTGGTGGGCGCCGACCATCGGCCCGCGGACAGTCAGCCCCTGGAGAGCGGTGAGCGTCAGCACGTGCACGAGCGCCTGGTTCTTCGTCGGCACGCCCGCCGCCTCGACCCGCTCCGCGAGCTGACGCCGCGTGAGCGGGCCTTCGTCGGCGAGCGCACGCAGGATCACGCCGACGCCTCTCTTCGCAAGTCGAGGCGTGACGCCGGTCTGTTCGAGCCTCCTCGCGTTGCCGGTGGCGAGCTGCGGCGTTGTCAACGCCTGCAGCCACGGGTAGTCCTCACGCCGGACGAGGTGGAGCGTGCCGCGGTTCAGCCAGGTGATCAGCAGCGAGCGATCGTCGGTCAGCGCGCGATCGACGTCGGCGACGTTGAGGCCGGTCGTGCGGGCGCGAATCGCAAGCCGGGCACCGCGCAGGTCCTGGGCCTGGATCGCGAGCAGGCGTTCGGCGACCGCAACGGGGTCACGCGCGGGCGCACCGGCAAGCAGTTGGGCTGTCAGACGCTCGGCGAGCAACCGCCGCATGTTGCACGTGCTTGACGTTCGTCGAATCGGGGAACACCTGGGCACGTTCCGGAGCACGATCGAGTCGCAAGGGGGCGTGATGGCCGTCGGATACACGTTCGAGATCAACAGCACCGTCGGGCGCTACTGGCTCGCGCACGGGGCCGGCTTCGACGTCGTCGCCGACCGCGGCCGCAAGGTGGGCGTGGTCGAAGACGTCGTCGTCGACCCGGCGACGCAGAACGTCTCACTCGTGCTCGTCCGCCGGCACGGCCGTCGGACGGCGAAAGTGCCGCCGCGTGACCTGAGCGCGGTTCTCCCGGCCGCGCGCTGCTTCGTGATCGATCCGGCGACGCTGGGCACGAAACGCCGGCCGCCGAGCATCCACGTCCCGGTCGGGCGAGTTCGGCCCGCCTTCGCGCGGGTGGTCGCACTCGTCGCACATGCCGTCGCGTATGTCGCACATGCGGTCGGCGTCGCCGCACACTGGATCCGCGCCGAGTGGCCGCCCGCGCGGCGCGCGATCGCCGCCGCGACGACGGCGACGGTTCAGGCGATCGCCGCAGCGGCGACCGGTGCCGCCGCCGGCGCCTCCCGCGCATGGCGGGAGGCGCAACAGCGTCGGAGACCCAACTAGACGTCCGCCGGCTGCTGAGGCTCGCTCGGCGGCGCTTCGGGCGTCGAGGTGGTGGCCTGGCCGCCACCACTGCCGCTTGCGGTGCTCATGCTCGGCATCGACTCGCCGCTCGCCTGGAAGATCAGCCACGCGCCGTAGGTGATCACCGCCGCGAGGATGACGCCGACCCAGGCGGGCCAGTGCACGAAGTCGTCCGACACGGCCTTGATGAACGCGAACAGCAGGATCAGCATCGACAGCCCGAGCGATGTGAGGCCGTCGGGGACATTTACGGGTAGCTCGACCCCGAAAGCCTTCGCCGCCGTCCACACGAGCAGCACGACGAGCGCCAGGCACATGATGATGCCCCAGAAGCCGTGCCAGGCAGTGTTCCCCGCCGAGTTGCCGAGGATGCTGACCTCCTGCCAGTGGAAGAACGAGTCGATCAGAAGCAGGACACCCGCCCCGAGGACGATCTGCCTGCCGAGTGGGAGCCCTCTGAGCTGCTCCATGCCGGTCCTTTCTGGACGAGGGGAACTACGGGGTTGCGCTATTCGCCACCAACCGCCCGGAACCTGTCACAGAAGCAGCCGTGGTACAAGTCCGTCGGGCGTCATATGCACACGACGATCGCCAAGCCGCAAGCCACCGACCCGCTCGATTTCCTCGCCGTTGACGCACTGTTGAGCGACGAGGAGCGCGCGATCCGCGACACCGTCCGCGCATGGGTGAAAGAGCGGATCCTCCCCGAGATCGGCGCCTGGTTCGAGCAGGGCATTCTGCCCCGCGAGCTCGCCCAGGAAGTGGGCCAGCTCGGCCTCTTCGGCATGCACCTCGAGGGCTACGGCCTGCCCGGTGCGAGCTCCGTCGCCTACGGGCTGACGTGCATGGAGCTCGAGGCCGGCGACTCGGGCGTGCGCAGCTTCGTCTCGGTGCAGGGCTCGCTGGCGATGTTCGCGATCTGGCGCTGGGGCACCGAGGAGCAGAAGCAGCGCTGGCTGCCGCCGATGCACGCGGGCGAGCTGCTCGGCTGCTTCGGGCTGACCGAGCCCGACGCGGGCTCCGACCCGGGCTCGATGCGTACGAGCGCGCGCCGCGACGGCAGCGACTGGATCCTGAACGGCACGAAGATGTGGATCACGAACGGGTCGATCGCCGACGTCGCAGTCGTCTGGGCGCGCACGGACAAGGGGCAGATCAACGGCTTCCTCGTCGAGAAGGGCTTCGACGGGTTCTCCGCGCCGGAGATGAAGCACAAACTCTCGCTGCGCGCGTCGATCACCTCCGAGCTGGTGCTTCGCGACGTGCGCGTCCCCGAGGAGAACCGCTTCCCCGACGTGACCTCGCTGCGCGGCCCGCTGTCGTGCCTGAACGAAGCGCGGTACGGCATCACCTGGGGCGCCGAAGGCGCCGCACGGGCATGCCTCGAGTCGGCCCTCGAGTACGCCAAGGAGCGGATCGTGTTCGGCGAGCCGATCGCCGCGCGACAGCTGACGCAGCAGAAGCTCGCGGAGATCGCACTCGAGGTCAACCGCGGCACGCTCGTCGCGCTGCACCTGGGCCGGATGAAGGACGCCGGCACGCTGCAGCCCCAGCACGTCAGCCTCGGGAAGATGGGCAACGTTCGCGGCGCGATCGAGGCCTGCCGTGCGGCCCGCACGATCCTCGGGGGCAATGGGATCACGCTCGAGTACCCGATCATCCGCCACATGAACAACCTCGAGTCGGTGCTGACCTACGAGGGCACGCACGAAGTGCACACGCTCGTCGTGGGCCAGACGCTCACCGGCTACGACGCGTTCCGCTGAGCAGCGAGCCCTTCGACCCGACGCCCGATCGGCCCGCAGCCGCGGCGCTTGGCGACGCCCTGCGCGCCGCCGGTTACGACGAGGACGCGATCGTCGACTCGCTGGGCGACGACGGCCCGGGCACCGACGCACCCGACGTACCGGTGCACGACCGCCGGCTCGATTCCTCGCCGCTCGCAACCGTGATCAGGCTGTGCCTGCTGCAGCTGACGATGCCGCTCGCCGCCGTGGTCGAGGCGCTCTCGCAGGAAGGCGTCGACGCGCTGCTCGCGACCGGGCTCGTGATGCAAGAGCGCGGCGCGCTGCGGCCGCGCGCCCGGATCCTGCCGGTCGAGGAGCTGCTGCTGGCGTTCGACGGCTTCGCGCGCGGCGCCGACGACCCGGTCGGCTTCGTCGCACCGTTCACTCCCACGGCGTCCTGGCTCGCTGCGCTCACGCCGCGGCGCCGGGGCGACAACGCGCTCGACGTCGGCACCGGCAACGGCGTCCACGCGCTGCTGGCCGCGCGCCATCACGAGCACGTGATCGCGACCGACGTGAACCCGCGCGCGCTCGCGTTCACAGAGATCAACGCCGCGCTGAACGGGATCGAGAACATCGAGACGCGGCAAGGCAGCCTGTTCGATCCGGTCGGCGGCGAACAATTCGACCTGATCACGTGCAACGCGCCGTACGTGGTCTCGCCCGAGTCGCGCTGGCAGTACCGCGACGGCGGACTTCCGGCGGACGACTTCTCACGGCGCGTCGTCGAGCACGCGTCCCGCGCGCTCGGAGTCGACGGCTATGCGTCCGTGCTCGTGAGCTGGGTGGCCGAGTCGGAAGACGAGCCTGACGAGCGGCTCGAAGAGTGGCTCGAAGGCTCCGGCTGCGACGCGTGGGTGATCGCGCTCGAGGGCGCCGACCCGCTCGAGCACGCCGCGGGTTGGAACGAGCATCTCGCCGACGACGCCGATGCGTACGGGGCGGCCCTCGACGAGTGGACCGCGTACTTCGAGCGGATCGGGGTCGGCTGGATCAGCGAGGGCGCCGTGCTCCTTCACCGGCGCGAGGGCACGACCCACTCGATTCGCCTCGACTCGGCGGAGCCCGACGAGCTCGAGTTCGCGGGGCCGCAGATCCTGCGGGCGCTTGCGGCGCAGGCGCGCATCGCCGAGCTCGACCGCCCGGAGCGGCTGCTCGACGAGACTCTGAAGCTCGCGCGGGAGGTGCGCGTCGACTACATCGTCGAGCCCCACGTGCGCGAGGGGAACACCGTTCTCACGCTCGAGGAGGGCACGCACGCCGAGTATGAGCTCGACCCCGACGTGGCCGAGGTCGTGAAGCTGCTCGACGGAACGCGCACGCTCGGCCGCGCGATCGACCGCGTCGTCCGCACGTTCGAGCTCGACAAGCGCGAGACGGCCGAGCTGCGGCGCGACACGCTGGAGGAGATCGAGGACCTGCTTGCGTTGGGCATCTTGGAACCCAGCGCCTAAAAGGTGTCAGACACCTTGAATGTGTCTGACACCAGTTGAAACGTCCTTCATTCGCCTGAGAGCTCGCGGCTGCGCTCGGTCGCCGCGTTGATCGCGTTCAGGAACGCAGCGCGGACGCCGGAGCGCTCGAGCTCTCTGATCGCCCGCGTCGTCGTCCCGCCAGGCGACGTCACCGCCTCGCGCAGCTCGACCGGATGCATCTGCTCGTCGCGCAGCAGGAGCGCGCTGCCGAACATCGTCTGGACGACGAGCCGCGTCGACACCTCCCGGCTGAGACCGAGCAGCAGCCCGGCCTCGATCATCGCCTCCGTCAGCAGCGCGAAGTACGCCGGGCCCGAGCCGGAGAGCGCGGTGACGGCATCCATGTCCTTCTCGTCGACGCGCACGGACGCGCCGAGGTGGTTGAGGGCTTCCTCGGCGAGCGCGACGTCTTCGTCCCGCGCGTGCGCGCCGGCGCACAGACCGGCGATGCCCTCGTGCACGAGCGCGGGCGCGTTCGGCATCGAGCGAACGACGCGGGCGCCCTCGGGCAGGTGCCCCTCGATGAACGCCGTCCTCGTGCCCGCGGCGACCGAGAGCAGCGTCTGCTCGCTCGTCACGACCGGCGCGATCTCGGCGAGCACGGCGGGCATGTCCTGCGGCTTGACGGCGATGATCACGAGCCCCGCGCCCTGCACCGCGGCGGCGTTGTCGGTCGTCGCCTCGACGCCGTACTTCTCGCGCAGCTCGTCGAGGTGCTCGGCGTGGCGCGCCGTGGCGACGAGGTCGTCAGGCGTCCGCCAGTCCGAGCTGAGAAAACCGCGGAGCAGCGACTGGCCGAGGCGCCCAGCGCCGAGGATCGCAACTTTGCCGTTCACAGGACGACCTACTGTAGTAAGAGATGGCGCGCATCTTTCTCGCGATCGTCGCCTCCCTCGCCCTCGCCGGTCCGACCGCGACCTCGCGGCCGACCGTCTCGGGCACGCTGCAGCAGGGCAAGAAGCTCACCGCGAACCCCGGTAGCTGGTCAGGCCACGGCACGATCTCGTACCGCTACCAGTGGTACCGGTGCAACGCCGTGGGCGCGAAGTGCAGCTCGATCCACGGCGCGACGCTCGGCACCTACGCGCAGGTGCGCGCAGACGTGGGCCGTGCGCTGGCGGTCACGGTGAGCGCCATGGACCAGACCGGCACGGCCGTCGCGTACTCGGCCCTCGCGGGGGTCGTAGCGAAGGCGTCGGCGGCGGTGGCCGCCGCCGCGCAACCCGCCCTCACCGGCTCAGCTCTCGTCGGCCAGACCCTGACCGTCGGCTCGCCGCGCTGGACGGCGGCCGCGGGCCCTGCCGCCTACGGCTGGCTGCGCTGCAACGCGAACGCGCGCGCGTGTGTCCGCATCGCGCGTGCCGGCGCCAACACGTATACGGTCGCGACCGCCGATGTCGGGCACGTGCTCGTCGCCGGCGTGACAGTGGCCCGGCAGACCGTGCTCAGCACCGCCAGTGCGATCGTGCGCGCGCAGCCGGGGCCGGTCGCGCTGGCGGGCCCGTCGATCGGCGGGACGCTGCAGACGGGCAGACAGCTGACGGGCACCGCCGGCGTCTGGTCCGGCAGCGGCGGCATCTCCTACGCGTACCAGTGGTACCGCTGCGACGCGAACGGCGCGCACTGCAGCACGATCAAGGGCGCGACGCGCAACACGTATCGCCAGGTCGCCGGCGACGCCGGGCACACGCTCGCGCTGACCGCCCGGGCGACCGACTCGACCGGGACGACGGCCGCATACTCACCGCTCGCGGGCCTGGTCGCCCCGGCATCGGCGACGTTCGCGGCGCGCGCCCAGCCCGCGCTTTCGGGAACCCCTGCCGTGGGCCAGTCACTGAGCGTGATCGGCGGCGCCTACACCGTCAAGCCCACGACGCTCTCGTACGCGTGGCTCCGTTGCAACGCGAACGGCCGGGCCTGCACGGCAATCGCCGGCGCGGCGACCGAGACGTACACGGTCGGCGCCGACGACGCGGGCCACGTGCTCCTCGCCGCCGTCACGGCGGCCGCCGCCGGCACCCGACAGGTGGTGCTGACGACGGCCGCCTTTGTCGCGTCCTAGCGCGACCCCAAGGTCACGTCGAGCGTCTTCGTCGAGCCCGAGCGGCGAATCGTTAGCGTGATCGTGTCGCCCGGCTTGTGCCCGGCGATCACCGCGCGCAGCTGCTGCGAGGAGGTGATGCTCTTGCCGTCGACGGCGGTGATCACGTCGCCGCTCTTGACACCGGCCTTCGCGGCGCCGGTGCCGCTCTCGACCGAGCCGACCGTGGCCCCGTTCGACGCCGAGCTGACGGTGACTCCGAGCAACGCGTGCTGGACGGTCTTGCCGGCGATCAGCTGGTCGACCGCGTTCTTCACGGTGTTCGACGGGATTGCGAAGCCGACGCCGTCGTTGCCACCCGAGTCGCTCTGGATCTGCGACGTGACGCCGATCACGTTGCCGGCGAGGTTGAGCAGCGGGCCGCCTGAGTTGCCGTGGTTGATCGCGGCGTCGGTCTGGATGGCGCCTTCGATCGGGGTGTTGTCGGGCGCCGAGATCTCGCGGTTGAGCGCGCTCACGATCCCGCTCGTAACGGTGCTGTCGAGCCCGAACGGATTGCCGATCGCGACGACGCCGTCGCCGACCTGCAGCGCGGACGAGTCGCCGAGCGTCAGCGGCACGAGCTTCGACGCCGGCGCATCGACGTGCAGGACGGCCAGATCGCTCGAGACGTCCGTGCCGACGACCGTCGCGGTGTAGGTCGAGCCGTCGGAGAATTTGACGCGGACCTTCGTCGCGCCGTCGACGACGTGCTGGTTCGTGACGATGTCGCCCTTCGTGTCGTAGATCCAGCCGGTGCCCTCCGCCGACGACTCCGAACTGCTGCCTGGGAACGGAGACTGCGTGTTGTTGAGCGTCGCGTCGACCTCGACGACGCTCTTCGTGTCACGCTTCGCAATCTCGGCCACACTCAGCGTCGTCGCCGACGCGGTGTTCGTCGCCGGTGTGGTTGCCGCGGCCGTTGCGGTCGGGGTTGCGCTCGAGCCTTGCGTCAGCGCGACGGCGGTCGCGCCGGCGCCGCCGCCGGCGAGCGTCGCCGCGCACAGGCCGGCGATCACGCGGTTTCTCGTCCAGGTCATCTCACCCTCCTCGTGGTTTCCGCCGCCCAGGTTCCCCGTCCCACCGAAGGGCCACCTGAGCGCGACCTAGGAAAAGCCTGAGAGTGCAGAGTTGGCGTTCGTGCTTACGCTCCCGCCTTCCCTCCGCCACCGGCCGTTCCGGAACTTCTGGCTCGGCCTGGTCGGCGCCGGCTTCGGCGCGCAGATGGCATCCGTGGCCGTCGGCTGGCAGGTGTATGCGATCCACCGCAGCGCCTTCGACCTCGGCCTGATCGGCCTCGCCGAGTTCGTCCCGCTGCCGCTGCTCGCGCTGCCGGCCGGGCAGCTGGCGGACCGCCTGCCGCGCGGCGCGATCGTTGCCGGCTCGCGGATCGCAGAGGCGATCGTCGTCGCGCTGCTGCTCGTCGTGACGCTCGCGGGCGCGCGCCAATTGTGGGCTTTTGTCGCCCTGGCGGCGCTGACCGGCGTGACGGGCGCGTTCGGCCAGCCCGCGACGCGCGCGATTACGCCGGAGATCGTCCCCGGTGAGCTGCTCGCGGGCGCGCTGGCGCTGCGCTCGATCGCCTTCCAGGTGGCGACGATCTCGGGGCCCGCGGCCGGCGGGCTGCTCTTCGCGATCCGCCCCGAGGCCGTCTACGCCGTCGCGCTCGTGCTGCTTGTTGCGTCGGGCGTGCTCATGCTGGCGGTGCCGGTGCCGCGTACGAGCGTGCGCGGCGAGGTGCCGAGGCTCGAGAGCCTGCTGCTCGGCATCCGCTTCATCCGAGCGACGCCGATCCTGCTCGGCGCGATCACGCTCGACCTGTTCGCAGTGCTGTTCGGCGGGGCGGTCGCGCTGCTGCCGCTCTACGCGCGCTCGATCCTGCACACGGGGCCGTTCGGGCTCGGCGTGCTCCGCAGCGCGACGGCAATCGGTGCGCTGGCGGCCGGGATCATGCTCACGCACCGTCCGCTGGGCGGACGCGCCGGCCGGACGCTCTTCCTCTCTGTCGGGATCTTCGGCGCGAGCATCATCGTCTTCGGCGTCTCGCGCTGGTTCCCGCTCTCGTTTGCAGCGCTCGCGGTCAGCGGCTTCGTCGACATGCTCTCGATGAACATCCGCAGCACTGCGAGCGCGCTCGCGACGCCGAACGAGCTGCGCGGCCGCGTGAACGCCGTCGAGGGCGTCTTCATCAGCGCGTCGAACGAGCTGGGCGCGTTCGAGTCCGGGATGGCGGCCGCACTGCTCGGCGCCACGCCGGCGGTGGTCTTGGGCGGCGCGGTGACGGTCGTGCTGGCGGTCGTGTGGGGCCGGTTGTTCCCGCCGCTTGCGCAGGTCGACCGGCTCGAGGAGGTCAGACCGGGCTCGTCGGCAGCGTCAGAGAGAACGACGCGCCGTGCGGCGACACGGGCGCGTACGTGAGCCTGCCGCCATGCGCC
>JBKPRG010000074.1:0-52034 GCA_046765815.1 Actinomycetota bacterium | reverse complement strand
AGGAAGAAGTCGTAGTACGGCCGGCCGATCGTGCGCGTCTCGCCCTTCACCAGCTCCGTCACGATCGGGAACAGGACGCCCCAGAGCACCGTCAGGCAGAGCGCGACGAGCAGCAGGTTGTTGTAGAGGAACGTCGCCTCGCGGGACAGCGCCGATTCGAGCTTCGTGCGCGCCTTCAGCAGCGGCAGCCGGTAAACGATCAGCGCGACCGAGAAGAGCGACGAGATGACGACGAACGCGAGGAACCAGCCACCGATCGGGCTCTTCGCGAACGAGTGGATCGAGTTGACGACCCCCGACCGCGTCAGAAACGTGCCGAAGACGGACAGCTCGAACGCGAGCGCGACGAGCACCATGTTCCAGACCTTCAGCATCCCCTTCCGCTCCTGCACCATCACGCTGTGCAAGAACGCGGTGGCGGCGAGCCACGGCATGAGCGCGGCGTTCTCGACCGGGTCCCAGGCGTAATAGCCGCCCCAGCCGACTTCGACGTACGCCCAGTGCGCGCCGAGCAGCTGGCCGAAGCCGAGGAACGTCCAGGCCGCGAGCGTCCAGCGGCGCGTGGCGACGATCCAGCGCTCGTCCGTCCTCCCGGAGAGGAGCGCCCCTGCCGCGAACGCGAACGGGATCGAGAGCCCGACGTAGCCGAGGTACAGCATCGGCGGGTGGGCGACCATGTAGGGGTTCTGCAGGCTCGGCGTCAGGCCGGCGCCGTCGACGGGCGCCGTCTGCGTGTCGAATGGGCTGGCGACAGCGACGAGGACGAACGCGAAGAAGGTGCCGATTCCGCCCAGCACGGGCACGACCCAGGCGACGAGGTCGCGCAGCAGCCGGCGGTTGAGCGCCACGGCGAGGCTGCCGAAGCCGGTCAGCACGAGCAGCCAGAGGAGTAGCGAGCCTTCCTGCCCGCCCCAGAAGGCGCTCAGCGCGTAGGCGGTCGGCAGCGTGCGGTTCGTGTGCGCTGCGACGTACGTGAACGAGAAGTCGTGCCGGACGAGCGCAATCGCGAGGACGACGGCCGCGGTCAGCGTCGTCCCGAACGAGCAGACGAGCGCGTTCCGGGCCGAGTTGGCAAGTCGTCGCCGGTTCGTCGCCGCCGCGTAGCCGCCGGCCGCGAGCGCGTAGAGCGAGAGCCCGAGGCTGACCGCGAGCGCCGCGCGACCGAGGTCAGCCACGGCTTATGCGGCCGGCTTCGCGGCTTCGTACTTGGACGGGCACTTCGTCAGGATGTCGTTGCCGACGAGCTGTCCGTGTGCGTAGCTGCCGCTGACGACGACGTGGCGGCCCACCCGGAAGAGCGGCGGCGGGTTGTCGCCGTGGTAGACGACCGGGACGATGCCGCTGCGGCCCTGGATGTTCTTGAGGCCGAAGCGCAGCCCGCTGGGCGAGTGCGAGTCGCCGCGGAGCGGCCCGACGACGGCGCCGACCGCCGAGACCTTGCCGACGTGGCCGGCGAGCTGGCTCGGCGTGAACTGCGGCGTCGACGTGCCCCGCAGCGCCGTGTACAGCAGGAAGACGGTCAGGACGGCCGCCACCGACAGCGCGATGATCAGCCGCGCGGGACTCCGTGCAGGCACGGAGGGAGTTTAGCTAGGAGGTCTCGACGTGCTGGTGATTCCGGCTCGGTACTCGGTAGCCGTGCTCCGAGCAGAGCGCGCCGGGCGAGTCCTCGGTGAGCGCGTCGCAGTAGCCCTTGCCGTACGCCGCGCGCATGAACGCGGCGACGACGTCGAGCGACCAGTCGGTGATCCCGGCAGCCTCCCGCCAGAGATCGGCGAGGCGCAGGTCGATGTCGAGCTCGAGGAGGTCGATGCGGGTCGGATTGGCCATGCGATTCAGGGTAGGAGGGCCGTCGGACGGACCCCGGTAGGGTGGCCCGGTGCCAGGCACCCTGCACTACGGGCCGGCCCGGGTCCCGTCCCGCGAATCTCCGGAGGCGGCGGTCGCGGCCCTCCTCGAGCGCGGGCTGTCCGCCTGCGAAATCGACTTCGAGGGCCGGTTCTGGATGGACTACGACTTCGCAGCCAGGTTCGGGGAACTGGCGGCCGAGAACGACATCGTGCTCTCGGTACACGCTCCGATCGCCGGCTTCATGGGCCATGCGGAGCGCGGCAAGAAGCTGAACATGGCCGTCGGAATGCTCGACCACTCGGCGGGCATCGCGGTCGCCGCTCGTGCAGAGGTGGTCGTGTTCCACCCCGGCTTCCTACTGAGTAGGACGCGCGAGGATGCGATCGACTCGGTCGTCGAGCAGCTCGGCGAGCTGCGCGAGCGGCTCGCCGCCAAGGATCGTGCAGTGCCCTTCGGCATCGAGGTGATGGGCCGCGTGCGCGAGCTCGGTTCCCTCGACGATGTCGTCGAGATCGCCTCACGGCTCGACTGGGTGCGCCCGGTCATCGACTTCGCGCACATGCACGCGACTTCCGACGGCGCCTTCACGTCGGTCGAGCCGTTCGTCGACGCGCTCGAGCGCGCGGACGCGGTGATCGAAGCCGGCGCGCCGTTCCACATCCACTTCTCGGACATCCAGTTCGCGAACCGGAACGAGACGAAGCACCTGCCCTACGGCGAGGGAACGCTGCGGGCGGAGCCGCTGCGCGAGGCGCTCGCGCGGTTCGAGCGGCCGGCGACGGTCATCTCCGAGTCGCCGACGGCCGAGTCGACCGACGAGATCAAGGCGATCCTCGGCGCTTGAGCTGCTGCACGGCCCGGACGGCGGCTTCCTTGTCGCCGCCCGTGCTGACGACGGCCGCGTTGCGGTCGCCGAACTCGGCCTCGGCGACGACGGCGGTCGACTCGCCGAAGTAGGCGTGCACGACGCCGCCGCCCGGGATCGCGAACACCTTGGCGGGCAGGACGCGGTTCTGCGCCACCGCCGGCGGCGCCACATCGCGGTAGTCCCAAACGACGAGCGGCCCGTAGGAGATGCGTGTTGCCGAGCCGCCGGTCAGCCTGACCGCGTCGACCCGGGCAGCGTGTCCCTCATACGACGGGCCGAGCCAGAGATCGCCGCGCCGGACGGTGCCAGGCACCACGGAGAGCACGCGAACTCGCTGGCCACGAGCATTGAGCTGCAGGACCCGCGCACCCGGATGCGGCGAGAGCTCCCAGGCATCCTGCGAGACAGGGGACGTCTGGCGCTCGAGCGCCGCAAAACGCGTCACCGAGTAGAGCCGTCCGTTCTGGTGCCACTCGATCCGGCGCGGCAAGTAGGTCGTCGCGTCGATCACGGCCGTCTCCTCAACGTGGCCGCGGCGCAGCGTCACGAGGTAGGTCCCGCCCTCGCGGCGGCTGGTCACGCCGGCGCTCTCGACCGCGCGGACATAGAGCGCGAACGGATCGAGGAGGTCGGCGCAGGCGGCCTCGAGCTCGCGGCACGACGGCGCGACCGTGACGGTGTTCGAGGACGACACCCAGCGCGAGACCGTGCCGTTCTTCGCGACCACGGTCTCGGCGGTCACGCCTGAGGTTGACGAGATCCGCGCGTGGACACGCCCGGTGCGGCCATCCACGTAGCCGGAGATCGTCGTCCGCGGGAACGCGCCGCGCGTCGCCGGCCGGACCTCCTCGACGATGAAGAACGTCGCGTCGACGGCGCGCGCGGCCTGCGCCTGGACATCGGTGCCGGGCGTCCGCAGCTGCCACGCCACGATCCCCGCTACGACCGCGGCTCCCGAGAGGGCGATGCCTGGCACCAGGCCGGGGCGTCGGCGCCGGGCCCTCGGGCGCGCGGTTCGAGCGAGCGCCTGCTCGAGCTCGGCACCGGCAACGTCGAAGCGCGCAGGTTCGCTGGCGGCGACCAGGAGCGACGCGAGCCGCCGCGCCTCACTGCTCGTGGACTCGCCGGCCAGCGCGCGGTCGAGCTCGACGGCCAGCAGGTCGTCAGCCACGGCTCCGCACCCCCTCTGCTTGCAGGGCCGCCTGAAGGGCCCGGCCGGCACGGAGCAGGAGCATCTGGCACGCGCCGACACTCCGGCCGAGCACCGGTGCGACCTCGGCGAAGGGCAGTCCCTCGACGAGGCGGAGATGGACCACCAGCTGCTGCTCCGGCGTCAGCTCGCGCAGCGCGCTGGCCAGTGCGAGCCGATCGGGCACCGCCTCCGACTCATCGCGCGTCTCGATCTCGTCGGGGAGCGGTGCCAGGCGTCCGCGCCGCTTCAACTCGTCCGCCGCCATGTTCGCCGCGACGCGATAGAGCCAGGCACGCACCGGGCGTCCGCGCCATTGGAGCCCCGGCACACGCCGCCAGGCTTCCGCGAACACGTCAGACGCCAGATCAAGCGCGTCCTCGCGCGAGCCGAGCCGAGTGGCCAGGTACCTGACGATCTCCGCATAGTGATTGCGGAAGAGAGCCTCGAAGTCGTCCTGCTCGCGCCGGAACACACGGTACGCATCGAGGCTCTCCCCCACGTCTCAGCGCAGGCGACGCCGCAGCGGCTTGATGCCTGCGAGCGCCGCTACGGGGACGAACGCCAGCGCCCACAGCCACGGACGCGACGGGTCGGCCGGCCGCATGCTCGCGCGGTTGCCGATCGCGTTGGCGACGTCCTTCGTGATCGCCACGAGCTGCCCGTCGCGCATCAGGAGCCGATCCGACGGATACGCGATGACGTAGTTCCCATCGCTCCACGGCGTCGGCGAGGCGGTGAAGAAGATCACCTGCCGCTGGTCGTCGCCGCGGGGATAGTCGCTTGCCTTGCGGCCGATCGTCCAGATGCGCACGTATGACTGCGGGTCCTTGACCTTCTTCGCGTCGACCGTGACCTGCGCGAAACGCGGCGCTCCAAACGGTTTCACCTTGTCCGAGAGCCGTTCGAGCATAGGCAGGAGCTTCGTTCCCGCCCGCGTCCACGTCGTCGTCTGGCCGTAGCGTCCAGGCTGGACGATCACGTGCGCCGACGGGACGTAGTAGAAGAGCAGCTTCCCCATCACCTTGCCGCCGTCGCCTGCGAGCAGGTAGCCGCGATACCACGGTCCAGGTGCCGCGGGAGTGACCAGTTCGCCCTCGAACGGGCCGCCGGGGCCGTGCATGACGGCGGAGTGGTGCTCGGTCGCGCAGCCGGCCGGGCCGCACAGCTGTGCGCCGAGCAGTTCCTTGGCACCTGCTGGTGCGGCCCAGACGAGCGCCGCCACCGTCACGAGCAGGAGCTTCTTCATCGCGTGCCTCCTTCCAGGCAGATCTTGCTCCACTATCCGCCCGGACGTGCGAAACCTCACGGGTTAAGGTGGGCTCGTGCTGAGCCCCGACGCCTTCAAGGCGTACGACGTTCGCGGCATCTATCCGACGGAGCTCGACGAAGACGGCGGCTACCGCATCGGACGGGCGTTCGTCGAGCAGTTCTCGCCCGCGCGGGTCGCGATCGGCCATGACATGCGGGTCTCGTCGCCGACGATGGCGGAGGCTGTGCGGCGTGGCGCCTGCGACGCGGGCGCCGAGGTCCTCGACCTCGGGCTGGCCGGCACGGAGATGGTCTATTTCGCGGTCGGCGAGCTCGGCCTCGACGGCGGAATCGCCGTCACCGCTTCGCACAACCCGAAGCAGTACACCGGCATGAAGATCGTTCGCGCGGGCGCGATGCCCGTGGGCGGCGAATCGGGCCTGCTGGATGTGCGCGACCGAGCCATCGCCGGTGCCTGGCACCAGGCAGTGCCAGGCACCGTTCGCGGCGAGGACGTCTGGGATCGGTTCGTCGAGCGCGTGCTCGGCTTCATCGACGTCGCTGCGCTGCAGCCGCTTCGCATCGTGATCGACGCGGCGAACGGCATGGCCGGCGCGATGCTGCCGCCCGTGCTGGAGCGGCTGCCGATGCTCGATGTCGTCCGCTGCTTCTTCGAGCCTGACGGCACGTTCCCGAACCACGAGCCGAATCCGCTGCTGCCCGAGAACCGCGAGTTCATCGTCGCCAAGACCCGCGATGAAAGGGCAGACTTCGGCGTCGCGTTCGACGGCGACGCCGACCGCTGTTTCTTCGTCGACGACGGCGGAGAGTTCGTGCCAGGCGATTTCGTCACTGCGCTCTTCGCCCAGTCGATCCTCGCGAAGGAGCCGGGCGGCACCGTGATCTATGACGTGCGCGCGTCGTGGGCCGTCCCCGAGACGATCGAGCGAGCGGGTGGACATCCCGTCGTCAACCGGGTCGGCCACGCGTTCATCAAGCAGCGGATGAGGGAGGTCGACGCCGTGTTCGCGGGCGAGGTGTCGGCGCACTACTACTTCCGCGACTTCTCGCAGGCCGATTCCGGCACCGTGCCGTTCCTCCTGATGTGCGAGCTTGCCTCGCGCGGCGGCAAGCTGAGCGAGGTGCTGCGCCCGTACCGGGACCGCTACTTCATCACGGGCGAGATCAACACGCCGGTCGCCGACGTGCCCGAGACGTTACGAGAGCTCGAGGAGCGTTTCGGCATGGACGGCGAGGTTTCTCATCTCGACGGCCTGTCGATCGAGAACAGCGACTGGCACTTCAACGTACGTCCGTCGAACACCGAGCCGCTCCTGCGGCTGAATCTGGAAGCGCGGTCACAGGAGCTCATGGAGCGCAAGCGCGACGAGGTGCTCGAAGTCATCCGCTCGTGACGGTGGGGTCGAGCAGGCACTGCTTCGGCAAGTAGAGGACGATCAGCCCCGTCTGCCATCCCGGCGTCTGCAGCGACGAGTTCGGCGGCGGCCCACCGAGCCGGTCGCCACACGCAACCGTCGATTGTCCGACGGTCGCCGGAATCGGCTTCGTCGTGACGTGGAGGAGGATCTTGGTGGGACGGGGGTCCGGCGCGGCGAGCTCGACTCCGCGACCCGCCATGCAGGACCGGAAGGCGGTCGCGAACCGGAGCAGCCGCGTGCTCTGCTTCGGCGTGAGCGTCCGGTAGTTGGCGGCTGCGAGCTGCTGGTACGTCTTGGCCGCTTCGCTGCGCGGCGCCGGCGCGTGCTTTGGGCCGCTCCGCCGTGTATGGACGACGAAGACGGTGAGCACCAATGCGGTCACCAACCCGCCGATCACGATCCGGCGGAACATGACGCGAGGGTAGCTCTGTGCAGCCCACGGCAATGAGTTGGTGACTGATTGGCATCAGTGGCGCCAAAGAGGTGCCTGGCACCTTTGAAAGTGCCAGGTACCAGTTGCTTAGGATCGCCAAGTGATCGAGCTCGGGCACGCGACCGACCGCAGGCCGCCGTTCAAGTACGCGGCCCTCACGCGCGTCGGGTTCTCGGAAACGGACGCGCAGGGCGTCGTCTACTACGGGCGCTACATGCCGTACTTCGACCTTGCGCGCACCGAGTACCACCGCCACCTCGGCCGGGTGACGCTCGGCGGGGTCGACTTCGCGATGCGCGCGACGACTGTCGAGTACCTCGCCGGCGCGCGGTTCGACGACCTCCTCGAGATCTTCGTGCGCGTTGCACGGATCGGCACGACGAGCATCACGTACGAGCACGCGGCGTATCGCGTCGACGACGACGGCAGCGACGAGCTGATGGCGACGGCCACCGCAACGCTCGTCTGCATCGACCTCGCCGAGCGGAAGGCCGTGCCGGTGCCTGGCACCTTCCGGGAGCGAATTGCCGCGTTCGAGGGCGAGAGCGTGGTCGCCTGACGCGACGCTTCGGGTGGCGCCCCGCCCGCCCGACTCTCCCCGGCCGGAGCGGGCGGGCGCGTCCAACCACCGCCTCCCCTGCTCTCGTTGTACGAGGCGGCTGGAGACGCCATCCCCCGATCGAGGTACCCCATGTCCAAACGGGGCCGGCACTCATTCGAGTGACGCTAGGACGGGGTAACGCGATACGCGTCGAAGACGGCTTCGAGGTTCCGCAGCGCAGTGAGCAGCGTACGGAGGCTCTTGAGGTCGCCCACCTCTGCCGTATAGCGGTTCCTTGCGAGCTGATCCTCGACCACGCCGCCGTAGCTGACGATGTTGGCGCCGTGCTCGGCGAACGTCCGGGCGACGTCCTCGAGCAGCCGTGGGCGGTCCCACGAGTCGACGGCGATCTGCACCCGGAAGCTCTTCGCCGCGACCGCGCCATCCCATTCGACGTCGGTGAACCGCTCCGGGGAGCGCCGCAGCGCCCGCACGTTCGGGCAGTCGTCGCGATGGATCGTGATGCCCTTGCCGAGCGAGATGTACCCCACAATCGCGTCGCCGGGCACCGGCGTGCAGCACTTCGCGAGCCGGATCAGGACGTCCGTCACGCCCGGCACGACGACGCCCATGTCGGTGCTCGAGACGGTCTCGCGGGCCCGCGGCGCCTTCGTGACAACCGGCGCCTCCTCGGCGACTTGCTCAGTCTTCAGCCGCTGGACGACCTTGTTGACGATCGCACCCGGCTGCAGCTTCCCGGAGCCGAGCGCGAGGTAAAAGTCCTCTGCCTTCTTGTAGCCGCTGTCGCGGATCACCTGAGCGAGCGTCGCCGAGCCGCGCAGCTTCGCAAACGGCAGGTTCTGCGCCTTCAGCGCCTGCTCGAGCGCCTCACGCCCCTTATGCTCCGTCTCGTCGCGCGTCTCGCGCGAGAACCACTGCCTGATCTTGTTCCGCGCGCGTGAGCTCTTTGCCAGCGAGATCCAGTCGCGCGACGGCCCGCGGCCCTGCTTCGACGTAAGGATCTCGACGAAGTCGCCGTTCCGCAGCGTGTAGTGCAGAGGCACGATCCGGCCGTTGATCTTCGCGCCCACCGTCCGGTGGCCGACATCGGTGTGCACCGCGTAGGCGAAGTCGATCGGCGTCGAGCCGGCCGGGAGCGTCTTCACCTGGCCCTTGGGCGTGAAGACGTGCACCTCCTCGTCGAACAGGTCCGTGCGGAACGACTTCATGAACTCGCGCGGGTCGGCCTCGTCCGTCGTGCCCTCGTCCATCAACTGCTTCACCCAGGCCATCCACTCGACGTCCTTCTGCTTCTTGCCACGCTTGTAGAGCCAGTGCGCGGCGATGCCGTACTCGGCGGTCTCGTGCATCTCGCGCGTCCGAACCTGGATCTCCAGCGGACGGCCCTGCGGCCCGATCACCGTCGTGTGGAGCGCCTGGTAGGCGTTGAACTTCGGGATCGCGATGTAGTCCTTGAACCGGCCGGGCATCGGCTTCCACAGCGAGTGGATCAGGCCGAGCGCGCCGTAACAGTCGCGCGTCCCCTCCTCACCCGACCGCTCGACGATCACGCGCATCGCGGTCAGGTCGTAGATCTCGTTGAACTCGCGGCCCTTCTTGGCCATCTTGTCGTAGATCGAGAAGAAGTGCTTCGCCCGCCCGGAGATCTCCGCCGGGATGTCGACCTTGTCGAGCTCCTTCTGCAGCACCATCGCCGCCTCGCGGACGTGCTCCTCGCGGTCGGCGCGGCGCTCGGAGACCATCTGCTTGATCTCCTCGTACTTGCGCGGGTGCAACGTCTGGAACGCGAGATCCTCCAGCTCCCACTTGAGGGCATGGATACCGAGGCGGTGGGCGAGCGGCGCATACACCTCGAGCGTCTCCCGAGCCTTCTGCACCTGCTTTTGCTTGCCGAGGTACTCGATCGTGCGCAGGTTGTGGAGGCGATCGGCGAGCTTGATCAGGATGACTCGCACGTCATCTGCCATCGCCACGATCAGCTTGCGGTAGTTCTCCGCCTCGGCGTGCTCGCGGCTCTGGAACTGGACGCGGGTCAGCTTGGTGACGCCTTCGACGAGCGTCGCGATCTCGTTGCCGAACTCCGCGCGCAGCTCGTCCGGCTCGATCCCCGTGTCCTCGACGACGTCGTGCAGCAGCGCCGCCGCGAGCGTGGGCTCGTCGAGCTGCAGCCCGGCGAGAATCTTGGCTGCGCCCCACGGGTGGTAGATGAACTCCTGGCCCGACTGCCGTGTCTGGCCGGCGTGAGCGGCGGCGGCGTAGTCGAACGCGCGCGTCAGGAGAGCCCGGTCGACGTCGGGCTTGTACGCCTCGACCTCGGCGATCAGCTCGTCGACGAGGTCCTGATGCCGTTCGAGTACCGCCACTAGCCCAGTGTACCCGGGTGATTTCGCTGGATATCCCTCGCCCGGGGCGTTTAGGAGGAGACCGCGCGCGGCCGATGAACGGGTCAGCCCGTGTTTGCTCGCAGACGACAGGCCAGGAAGGTCGCGCAGGTTGCGCGCATGCTGAGGGAGCTCCAGACGGCGACGGGTCGCGTGCCCGAGCCGCGTCGCAACCGCGTCGCGATCAGCCGGTCGTAGCTCCAATCAGCTCGTCGAATCTCGACTCGCCGCGCAGGGAGTCGAGGTCTTCGTCCGTCCGGGCGAGCTCGAGCAACCGGTCGCTCGTGCTCCGCTCCAACGCCTCCGCGAGGTGTTCGAGGGCCGCCTCTGTCTCGCCGAGCCGTGCCTCCGCGCAGGCCAGGTTGTAGAGCAGCACCTCGCGGTCCTCGTAGAGCTCGACCGCTTCGGCGAGTTGGCGGCGCGCCTCATCGAAGTCGCCGCGGCCGAACAGCGGAAAGACCAGCGCGTTCGTCTCCCAGGCGCGCGGCACATAGGCCTCTCCGGGCTTGCCGCCGATCGCCAACACCGTGGTGTCTGGCACCACGGCGGTGACGCTGCGCTTCGACTCGGGGTCGCGGACGAAAACCGCGGTGCCCGGCACCGCCTCGACGGACTCGCCGTCGACGGTGACGGTCGCCTGGCCGCTCACGAGCACGTAGAGCTCTTCGTGACCGGAGCGGACCTCGTCGTGCTCGGAGATCAGCGCCGCGTCGGCCTCCCTGGCCGTCCACGCGTTGACGCCGAAAGCCCTGATGTCGAACTGCCGGCGCAGCGCGTTCCAGCCGTCCTCGCGCGCGCCCTCTGAAAGATGCGTTGTCTCGACCATGAGCCGAGTCTAGGTAGCGACTACCGGCCGACCGCTTGCGAGTCTTCGATCAAGCAGCGGCGGCCAGCGGCGGCCTCTGCTCGAGCAATGCGCGGAACGTCGGCGACTCGAGCAGGCTCCGCTTGGCACCCTCGTGGAGCTCGAGCTCCGCGAAGATCGCGCGGGCGTCGGCGGTCCACGACGCCTCACCGCCGCGCCACTGCGCAGCCAGCCACTCGCGCAGCTCGTCGAAGCCGTCGACCGCGTCGAAGACCCGCCGGACGACCAGCTGCGGCGCCACCGTCCCGTTCCAGCGATTCTCCTGCAGCCGGAAGGCGACGTCGTAGCGTCCCTGGCGACGCAGCCGGTCGAGCTGACCGCCCATGCCGAAAGCGATTGCCGAGCCCGAGTCGCGTCCGCGCTGCCGCACCCGGAAGCGCAGGTGCTTGCCGTCGCCGACCGTGCCCAGGTCGGCGAGCTCGCAGCCGTCGACGAGCAGCGTGACTCCTGGATTGCCGAGGCCAAACGGCGCGAGGCGGCCCAGCTCCCCGGCGAGCCCCAGGTGCAGCTTCGCGCCCGGGACGATCGCGTCGATCTGGGTGACCGGCAGCAGATCTTCCTCGCTGAGCACGCCGTCGCAATGAGCCGCGAATGCGGCAGCGAAGGTCTCGACCTGCTGTGCCTCGATCGTCAGCCCGGCGGCCGCACGGTGCCCGCCGAAGCGCACGAGGTGCTGGGCGCACGCAGCGAGCCCACCGTGCAGGTCGAACGTCGCGACCGACCGGCCCGAGCCTTTCCATGCGCCGTCGGTGCCGGCGACGACGACCACCGGCCGGTGGTAGCGCTCGACCAGGCGCGAGGCGACGATGCCGATCACGCCCTCATGCCAGCCCTCCCCGGCGACGACGTAACCGCGGTGGTTGCGCCGCGCTGCCGACCACGACTCGATCTCGTCGACCGCCTCGCGCACGATCCGCTCCTCGACCGCCTGCCGCTCGCGGTTCAGCGTCTCGAGCTGCTCGGCGAGCTCCTTCGCCTCGGCCGCATCGTCGGTGAGCAGCAGCTGCAGCGCCGCCTCCGGCCTGCACAGCCGACCCGAGGCGTTGATGCGCGGTGCGAGCCGGAAGCCGATCGCCCCCTCGTCGAGCACGGCCGGATCGACGCCGGCGACGCGGAGCAGCGCCCGCAGGCCCGGCTTCTGTGTCTGCGCAAGCCGCCGCAACCCGACGAGCGCGAGCGCACGGTTCTCGTCGACGAGCGGCACGACGTCGGCCACCGTCGCGAGAGCAACGACGTCGAGGTGCCGCTCGAGGAACGGATGGCCGGCACCGAGCAGCGCTTCGGCCAGTTTCCAGACGACGCCGGTGCCGCAGAGCCCCGTGAAGGGATAGTCGCCCTTGAGCGGCGCGACGACGGGGCAGGCCGGGAATGTCTCCGCCGGGCGGTGATGGTCGGTGACGACGACTTCGAGCCCGAGCGACGTGGCGTGCTCGACCTCCTCGACGGCGGTGATGCCGCAGTCGACGGTGACGACGAGGTCGAATCCTTCCTCGGCGAGCCGGGTCAGGGTCTGCGCGTTGAGGCCGTATCCCTCCTCGAAGCGCGACGGCAGATGCCACGACACATCTGCCCCGAGCTCGCGCAGCAGCAGGACGGCCAGCGCGGTCGCGCAGATGCCGTCGGCGTCGTAGTCGCCGTGCACGCAGATCCGGGCGCCGGCCTCGACCGCGGCGACGATCGTCTCGACCGCCTCCCGCATGTCGCCGAGGAGCAGCGGGTCGTGGCCGGGTAGCGCTCCCTCGAGGAACCGGCGTGCTTCGTCGACGCCGCCGTAGCCGCGCCGCACGAGCACGGACGCCGTGATCTCGTCGAGCTCGAGCGCGGCCGCGAGCGCGTCGACGTCGCGATGCGGGCACGGTGCGAGCTGCCAGGTTCCGAAGGCCATCGGGCTGACGAGGGTACGGCGGCCGCCGGACGGAATCCCTCGATCGAGCTACTCGAAAAGTCCCTGGAAAGGTGCTTGAATGCCCTCCCTTGCTGAGAACGCTGGTCGCGATCGTCGCCGCCGCCGGACTGGCGTGCGCGGCAGCCCCCGCCTCGACGCCGACGCGCTCGATCCCGCTCCGCGTGAGCATCAGCGGCGTGGCGGTCGGCGGGCTGAGCGCGGAGCCGGCGCGCGCCAGGGTCGAGTCCGCCTTCGAGCGGTCGATCCGCGTCAGGTTCCAGCACCGCAACATCTGGATCAGGCCGGAGCAGCTCGGCGCAGGCCTCAGCATCGACGCGGCGGTGACGTCGGCCCTCGCCGCGACGCCGGGCAGCCGCATCGCCCTGCCGGTCCGGTACTCGCACACTGAGGTCGCCGGCGTCGTCGGACGCCTGGCACACCGTTACGACCGCCCCGCGGTCGACTCGACCGTCATCGGCGCGACGGGGAACGGACCCGTGTATTCGCCGGCGAAGGCCGGGCTGGCCGTCGACCGTCGGACGATGGCGTCCGCGCTCACGCAGGTGCTGCGCGACGGCACGCGCGAACCGCTGACGCTGCTGACGCATCCGGTTGCGCCGCGGCTGACGCCTGACACCTTCGGGCTCGTGATCGTGATCACGCGCAGTACGAACACTCTCCGCCTCTACCGCGGCCAGGCGCTCGTGCGCACGTTCCGGGTCGCGACCGGCCAGGCGATCTATCCGACGCCGTCCGGTATCTGGAAGATCGTCGACAAGCAGCGCAACCCGTGGTGGTACCCACCGACGCAGGACGCATGGGCCAGGGGGCTGAAGCCGGTACCGCCCGGCCCGTCAAATCCGCTCGGCACGCGCTGGATGGGGCTCAACGCCGCGGGCGTCGGCATCCACGGAACGACGGCGCCCGCCTCGATCGGCTACAGCGCCTCACACGGCTGCATCCGGATGCAGATCCCCGAGGCGGAGTGGCTGTTCGAGCGTGTCACGGTCGGCACGCCCGTCGTCATTCTCTGAGAGATCACTCTCTCGGCAGGTCGACGCCGAGCCACGTCAGCAGCACGACCGCGCCGGCGAGCGCGATCAAACCGCCCACGACCCAGCGCGGATGCCGCGACCCGCGGACCGTATCGGCGAAGGCGCGGCCGAGCAGGATGAGGACGCCGCCCACCAGTCCGAGGCCGACGAGCAGCGCCGGCAGGAGAACGATGTACCGCGAGACGTTCGATGCGACCACCACTACGATGAAAGGGTGCCTGACGCCCTGCCGACTCCCGACGCGAACTACACGTCCGGGGACGACTACGTGGTCGAGTTCCTCGGCTACCGGTTCTCGTTCGGCGCCACCGACTTCGAGGGACGCGTCGTCGCGGCGGCCGTGAAGCTCGGCGTCGTGTCCTCGCCCGAGCTCGACGACGAGGCGGTCGCCGACCTGGTGACACTGGCGGCGAACGGCGTCATCGACGAGCCTGCGTCCCGCCTCGGCCGGTATCTCGTCCGTAACTGGGAGCAGCTGTCCCTCGTCGGCGGCGAGTCGCTCGTCTACTGGCTGCGGAAGCTGATCTTCCGGGGCGCATGGCTTGACCACCAGGTCAAGCGGGGCGCGCTCGAGGTCGTGTGGGACGACAGCGACGACGAGTTCGCGTACCAGCACCCGGGCGGCGGACGGCCGCTGCTCGAGCTCGCGCCGGTCCCGTCGTGGCACGCCCTGCAGTTCAAGCAGTAGCCGGAGCGGCGTACCTCGCCGCTCTCCTCGCGCTCGACCACTTCGCGAGCTATCCCGAGCAGCTGGCGCTTGGGGTGCTGACCTGGTGCGTCCTCTTCGTGGCGCTGCGCCTGGCACCGCTCGAGCGGCGCGCGCAGGCGCTCGGCGTTGTCTGCTTCGCGACGATCGGCGAGGTCACCGGATCACTGATCTGGGGCGTCTACCACTATCGGCTCCACAACCTGCCGCTCTTCGTGCCGCCCGCGCACGGGCTCGTGTACCTCACGGGTCTGTCCTTCGCGACTGCTGCCCGAAGCCACGCGCGCGCACTTGTCGCGACCGCGGCCGTCGGCGCGGCAACGTGGGGTTTCCTGGGGCTCACGCTCCTGCCGCGGCGCGATGTCGCGGGCGCGGTCGGCGTCCCTCTCCTCCTCGTCTTCCTCTGGCGCGGCCGGAACCGCGCGATCTACGCGGGTGTGTTCCTCGTCGTGGCGACGCTCGAGCTCTACGGCACCGCGATCGGCACGTGGCGCTGGGCGCGCGACCTGCCCGGCCTCGGCATCCCGGACGGCAACCCGCCCTCCGGCGTGGCCTCAGGCTATGTGTGGTTCGACGTGATGGCGCTGCTCGTGGCGCCGGTGCTCCTCAGGGCCGTCGCCCTGCTCGACCGACGTCGCCCGGGTCGCCCACCGGTGCGGACTCTGACCTAGAGTCGAGTCATGAAATTCCTGCTCACATCCAGCGGCATCAGAAACGCGAGCATCGAGCGCGCGCTGGTCGACCTCCTCGGGAAACCGATTGCCGAGTCCAAGGCGCTCGCCATTCCCACGGGGGTCCAGCCGTTCCCTGACGGACCTTCAAACGTCTACCGGTTCATCACCGGCACGCGCGGCGGCCCCATGTGCGGACTGGGTTGGAAGTCAGTAGGAGTGCTGGAGCTCACCGCCCTGCCGAGCATCAAAGAAGAGATCTGGACCCGTGAGATCGAGAAGACCGACGCGCTGCTGGTATGGGGCGGCAGTCCCATGTACCTGTGCTACTGGATGCGGCAGTCCGGGCTGGCCGAGATCCTGCCGTCGCTCCGGCCCGAGCTGGTTTACGTCGGCACGAGCGGCGGAGCCATGGTGGCGACCCCCGACTTCGGCGGAACGACGTACGACGACAGTGAGCCGCTCACCGGCAGCGATCAAGCGCTGGGACTGGTTGATTTCTCGCTCTACCCACATCTCGAGCGCGAAGACATGCCCGACACGACCCTCGCCAACATCGAACGATGGGCTGCCGGGATCCCAGTGCCCGCCTACGCGATCGACGACGAGACCGCCATCAAGGTGGTCGACGGCACCGTCGAAGTGATCTCCGAGGGCAACTGGAAGCTGTTTACGCCGTGACGCGCCGGTAGGGGCGCAGGATCCCGGACGGCAACCCGCCGAGCGGCGTGGCGTCGGGCTACGTCTGGTTCGACGTGATGGCGATGCTGGCCGCGCGACCGATGATTTGCGCGCCTCGGCGCAGTCTCACTGAGACGCCCTTGTCAACCCGCGAGCGAAGGAGCACGCCCTGAAACTTCTTCTCACCTCCGCCGGCATCAAGAACCCCACCATCAAGGACGCGATGCTCGAGCTGCTGGGCAAGCCGATTGCCGAGTGCGACGCCCTCTGCATTCCCACCGCGTCGTACGCACATGCCCCGCGCGGCATTCACGGGTCATACCGGTTCATCACCGGACAAGCCACGACGCCCATGTGCGAGCTCGGGTGGAAATCACTTGGAGTGCTCGAGCTCACCGCGCTGCGCACCCTCGACAGGGAGCTTTGGGTCCCTGCGGTCGAGGAGACCGACGTCCTGCTCGCGAACGGCGGCGACTCCCTGTACCTGGCTCACCACATGCTGGAGTCGGGCCTGGCCGACCTCCTGCCCTCGCTGAGCGCGGTCTGGGTCGGGTTGAGCGCCGGGAGCATGGTGATGACCCCTCGGATCGGTGAGGACTTCAAGGTCTGGAACCCGCCCGAGGGTGGGGACAGAGCTCTGGGGATCGTCGACTTCTCGATCTTCCCGCACGTCGACCACCCAGACCTACCGGAGAACACCATGGCCGCGGCGGAAGAATGGGCAGCCGGCTTGTCGAATCCGGCGTATGCGATCGACGACGACACGGCCATCAAGGTGGTCGACGGCACTGTCGAACTCGTCACCGAGGGGAACTGGAGGCTGTTCGGCTCATGATCAGAACAGCCGAGTTGCGTCGCGGTCTGCCGCGCCGACGTGCGTGCGCCCGAGGTCGGTGACGATCCGCCCGCGCGGCGTCCGCTGCAGGAACCCGAGCTGAAGCAGGAACGGCTCGTACACGTCCTCGATCGTCTCCGCCTCCTCGCCGACCGCAACGGCCAGCGTTGAGAGCCCGACCGGGCCGCCGCCGAACTTCTCGACGATGCAGCGGAGCAGCTCGCGGTCGAACCGCTCGAGCCCGGCGGCGTCGACCTCGAGCAGTGTCAGCCCCTCCTCGGCGATGCCGGTTGTGACCGCGCCCTCATGGCGAACCTCGGCGACGTCACGGACGCGGCGGAGGATGCGGTTGGCGATGCGCGGGGTGCCGCGGGCGCGACCGGCGACGAGCTCCGCGGCGTCTTCGGCGATCTCGACGCCGAGGATCCGCGCCGAGCGGCGGACGATCGCGGCCAGCTCCTCGGCTGTGTAGAGATCGAGCCGGAACGTCAAGCCGAAGCGATCACGGAGCGGCGTCGTCAGGAGCCCGGTGCGCGTCGTCGCACCGATGAGCGTGAAGGGCGGCAGGTCGAGCGTCAGCGTCCGGGCGGCGGGGCCCTGACCGACGACGATGTCGAGACGGAAGTCCTCGAGCGCCGGGTAGAGGATCTCCTCTGCGGCGCGGCTCATGCGATGGATTTCGTCGATGAAGAGGACGTCGCGCGGCTCGAGCGAGGTCAGGATCGCGGCGATGTCCTTGCGCTCGAGCCCCGGCCCTGCGATCTGGCGGATGCCGACGCCCAGCTCGTTGCGGACGACCTGCGCGAGCGACGTCTTGCCGAGCCCGGGCGGCCCGGCAAGCAGGACGTGGTCGAGCGCCTCGCCGCGCGCGCGTGCCGCCTCGAGCGCGATCTCGAGCTGCTCCTTCACGCGCGCCTGACCGACGAAGTCGTCGAGCGTCCGCGGCCGGAGCGACCGCTCGACCTCCTCCTCCGCGTCGGCGAGCACCGGCGCGAGGAATTGGGTCACGCTGCCCTCCGTAGCGCGGCGCGGACCTGCTCCTCGACACTGAGGGCCGGGTCGACGTCGGCGAGGGCGCGCTCGGCGTCGAGAACCGACCAGCCGAGCTCGACGAGCGCGTCCCGTGCCTGGAGCTCGTCGACTGCGCCCGCAGTGTCTGCGAGCTTCTCCTTCAGCTCGAGCACGACCCGCTGTGCGGTCTTGAGACCGATGCCCGGAATCGCCTGGAAGCGCTTTACGTCGTCACGGGCGATCGCGCGCCGCAGCTCCGCGGGCGTCGAGCCGGACAGAATCGCGAGCGCGACTTTCGGGCCGACGCCGTTGACGCCGAGCAGGAGCTCGAACAGCTGGCGCTCGTCGGAGGTCGCGAACCCGAAGAGCTGCAGCGCATCCTCGCGGACGACCGTGTGGATCTCGACCGTGATCTCGCCGTCGCCGAGGCGCTGCACCGACGGTGCGGCGTGGACGAGGTAGCCGACGCCGTTGACATCGACGATCAGGCCGGTGCCGGCCCGGCCGGCGATCCGCCCTCGCAGGCGCGCGATCATGGCGTCACGTTACGCGTCCGAACGGACGTTCCTCTTCTAGCCGGCGATGCGAAGGAGCGGCGGCGCGAGCGCATGGCAGATTGCGACCGCAAGCGCGTCGGCAGCGTGATTCGGGGTCGGGACCGCGTCGAGCGCGAGGATCACCTTCACCATGCGGCCCACCTGTTCCTTGTCCGCGCGGCCGTAGCCGCACAGCGCCTGCTTGACTCGCGCCGGGGCGTACTCAGCGCAGGCGACGCCGGCGGACGACGCGGCGACGAGCACGGCTCCCCGCGCCTGCCCGACGGAGAGTGCGATGCGGGCGTCGGCGCCGACCAACGACTCCTCCAGGGCGACGGCATCCGGCGCGTGCTGGGCGATCAGCTCCTGGACGCCCGTGAAGATCGTGAGCAAACGCTCCTCCACCCGCGCCGCCGCGGGGGTGCGCCACCACCCGTGGCACGTGGCCCTGAGGCGCCCTTCGCTTTCGTGGACGATCCCGTACCCGCACGCAGCCGTCCCTGGATCGATGCCGAGAACCTTCACGAAGACACGTTAGGGACGTGCTCGGACGTTCCTACGTCGCGACGGCTTCCAGAACCTGCTCGGGGATGTCGAAGTTCGCATAGACGTCCTGGACGTCGTCGTTCTCTTCGAGCGCGTCGATCAGCCGCATCACCTGGCGCGCCTTCGACTCGTCCTCGATCGCGACAGTCGTCTTCGGGACAAGCATCAGCTCCGCGGAGTCGACCTGGATCCCGGCCGCCTCGATCGCCGCCCGCACCGCGGCCAGCTGCTCCGGCGCCGACGTGACCTGGAAGACGCTGCCGTCCGGCTCCACGTCCTCCGCCCCGCCGTCGGCCGCGACGAGCAGCAGCTCCTCCTCGTCGACGCCTTCGCCCGGGACGACCACGACGCCGCGGCGCTCGAACTGCCACGCCACCGCGCCGGTCGCGCCGAGGTTGCCCCCGTTGCGAGCGAAGAGGTGGCGAACGTCGGCCGCCGTGCGATTGCGATTGTCCGTGAGCGCCTCGACGATCACGGCCACGCCCTCCGGGCCGTAGCCCTCGTACATGATCGTCTCGTACGCGTCCGCGTCGGCATCCGCGCCGGAGCCCTTCGCGATCGCGCGGTCGATGTTGTCCCTCGGCATCGAGTAGGACTTCGCCTTCTCGATCGCGTTCTGCAACGCCAGGTTGTTGGCCGGGTCGCCGCCGCCCTCCTTCGCCGCGACGATGATCGCGCGGGACAGCTTCGAGAAGAGCTGGCCGCGCTTCGCGTCCGCCGCCCCCTTCTTGTGCTTGATCGACGACCACTTGCTATGCCCGGACAACCTGCTCCTCCCTGACGAGATCCAGGAACCGTTCGTGCAGCCGCGTGTCGTCAGTCAACTCGGGATGGAACGCGGCGACGAGGAAGCGCCCGTCGCGCGCCAGCACCGGCCGGCCGTCGACCACAGCCAGCACCTCGACGTTCGGGCCGACGTCCTCGACCCAGGGCGCGCGGATGAACACCGCGCGCACCGGAGATTCCTCTCCGCTCACGTCGAGATCGGTCTCGAACGACGACACCTGCCGCCCGAACGCGTTGCGGCGCACGGCCAGATCGACCAACCCCAGGTGGTTCCGGTCGAGCACGATCATCCCCGCGCACGTCCCGAACACCGGGCGCTCGAAGCGGCGAATCGCCTCGTCCAGTCCGTACAGGCGCATGAGGCGCATGAACGTCGTCGACTCGCCCCCAGGGATGACCAACCCGTCGAGGCCGTCGAGCTGCTCGGGCTTCCGGACCTCCACCGAGTCAGCGCCAAGCCCGCGCAGCATCGCTGCGTGCTCGCGGAAGTTTCCCTGCACGGCGAGAACGCCGATCCGAAGCGGCTTCACGCGCGTAATCGTATCGGCCGCAAGTGGAAGGGCCGCCCTCGCGGGCGGCCCTTCCGGCGAGGGGTTAAGGCAGCGTCAGCTGGTACGCCCCGCGGCCGTGTGTGGCCGCGAGCAGCTGGCGAGCGCCTGCGTTCAGCGTCAGGCCCGCCACCGTCACGACGGGCAGGCCGGCCGCTGCGTTCGTCCACGTCGTCGTGCCGTGGGTGAGCTTCGCGACGCCGAAATCATGCGCCGCGTAGACGTCGCCGTTCGTGTCGACGGCCACGCCGTTGATCGGCAGGTCGCCGAGCGCGCCGGCTCCCGAGCCGTCGAGCGAGGTCCAGGTCGCCGTCCCGGTGCCCGGGTTGTACGTCACCGAGAAGACGTGACCCGGCGTCGTCGGCGTGATCGCGCTGTAGCTCAGATACGAGATCCACACGTGGTTCGGGTTGGCCGGGTCGACCTGGATGCTCGAGACCGCGCGCCCGGGGGCGTTCGGCGTGAGCGTGTCAGGTGTCGCCGGGGTGGTCGGAGTCGCATCCAGCCGTTTGAACGTAACGGACGCCTGATCCGCCGAGTTCCCGTTCGTCGAGATGAAGACCCGCCCGGTCGAAGTCGCCGCCCAGAGCACGTTCGCATTCGACGAGCTGCGGGCGAGCCAGCTGAGGCTGCCGCCGCTCCGCAAGTTGCCGTACGGGCAGGTCGGCGTAGACGCCGCTGCGGAGTTGCAGGTCAGACGGCCGTTCGCGGTCGGATCGCCGAGCTTGACCCAGTCGCCGCACACGGTTCCCGGCGCGAACGCACCGGTGAACCGGTTGCAGTTCGAGTCGAGGTAGTCCCGCGGACCGCCGTCGTCAAGCGTGCGCCAGACGTGCTGCAGGCCCGTGTAGATGGTGCCCGACACCACCGGATCGGTGAGCACCGGCAGGTAGAAGAGCGACGTCTCGTTGAACGGATCGGAGATCCAGTCCCAGGACGGCGGATCGCCGTTCTGGAAGCTGACCTCGATCTGCGCACCGAAGTACGTGTGGACGCGAACGTGACGGTCCGCCGAGTCGAAGCCCGAGACACCGCCGTCGCCAAAGATCGTCTGCGGCCATACGACGCTCGAGCCCTGCGTCTCGAAGGTGCCGTTGTCCTGCGTCCCGCCCTGGATGTTCTTCGAGTCGGCCGGGTTCACCGACAGGCTCTGGAACTGCAGCGTGCCGAGACCGCTGTTCAGGCTCACGAGCTGCGCGGGCACGGCGGACAGCAGCTGCCGGCAGCGGTCGAGCTCGCCGTGCGTGTTGCTGAGCCCGCGCGAATCGCACCGCGCGGACGTGTCGGCAAGCCCGCCGTCGGACCGCATGATCCCGCCGTCAGACCCTTCCCAGAACTGGAACGGGTCGTTGGGGTTGACGGCCAGCGCGTGCTGGTCGGGATGCAGGCCGTCCGGCACGTGCGAGGAGTCCTCCGTCAGGTCGGTGAAGGTAGTGCCACCGTCCGTCGAGAGGAGCAACCCACGCGCGTTCGAGACGTTGCCCGCCTCGCCGTACACGTACGACCCGAAGATGTAGAGCATGTTCGGATGGCCGGCCGGGCTGAAGACGCCCTGGTCGTACCAACACTGCCCCGTGCAGAAGTTGTACGTCGCATAACCCGGGCTTGACGGGTCGGCGACGATGTTGCCGCCGCTGTCGGTGTGGAACGTCAAGCCCGCGCTCGTCTTGTCGGTGAAGGTCGGGGAGCCGCTCTCGACCGCGTTCGCGATGAAGAACCGGCTGTAGAACAGGTCACCGTGGACGTGGTTGTTGGCGTCCGTCGGGGGACCGCTGTCGCCTTCCGTCTGGTACATGCGCGTGTGGCCGTCAGGTGTCGTCGCCAGCGCGAACTCGCTGCGGTCGGCCGCCGCACCGCACGTGCCGTCGGCAGCCAGCGGGTCGACTGCACACGGGTGGATGTTCGTCCACGTGGCGCCGTTGTCGAGCGAGCGCCAGACGCCGACGTTGTAGGCACCGGCGTAGATCACGCCTGCGTGCGTCGGATCGACCGCGACCTGGGTTGCACCGCGCGTCGAGCCGAAGCTGGACGGGAAGGTCTGCCCCGGCAAGGCGCCGAGGACGACCGTCTGCGGCGCCAGCAGCGTGAAGCTGCCACCACCGTTCGTCGACTTCCAGACACCGACACCGGGAGCGCCCGGGACCTGCGAAACCGCGCCCGCGGTCGTCGAGGAGATGCCGTGCACGCCGCGACCATCGGCGATGTACAGCGTCTGTCCGGTCGCGTCGTGCGGGTCAACGACGATCCGCTGGATCGAACGGTTGAGGAAGTTCGCGTTGCCCGCGAGCGGCGTCCAGGTCGAGCCGCCGTCGGTCGACTTGTAGATCCCGACGCCAGCCTCGGCGTCACCGGCGGCCGCGTCCTCGCCGGTCCCAGCGTACAGCGTGCTGTGGGCCGCGTCGTACGTCAGGGCGCCGATCGCGCCGGACGCAAACGACCCGTCAGAAACGTTGACCCAGCCGGCGTTTCCGTTCAGACCCTTGTCCGTACGCCACACGCCGCCGCCTGCCGCAGCCAGCCAGATCGTGCACTGCTGATTCGTGCAGGTCGGCGAAATCGCGAGCGCGGTAATGCGTCCCGAGGTCACATACCGGCTGCCGTGACGATTGAGAAATGCCGGATAGACCGCGTCTGTCGGGCCGAGCGCGTACCACGACGTGGTCGAGTTCTTGCCCTTGCCGACGCCGCGCGACGCGAGCGACGCGCCCGCGCTCTGAGCGCCTGCGATCTGCTCGGCGGTGACTGCATCGCCCGGATAGGCATTCAGCTCAGCGACCTGATCCGGATAGGAGGCCGGGCCCTCCCGATTCGGATCCCCAGGTGAGTCCATGACGTGTCGCTGGAACGCGAGACCCCCTTGTTCCTCGCCGCTCTGGTGAGCGAGCGGACGGGTGGCTGACGATGCCAGCAGCAGGCCCGCCGCAACCGCCACTCCGAGCACGAGGCCGAGCGCCACAACGGCGCGAAGTCGTTTCGACACTTTGTGTCTCCCCTATCTGTTCGCCCGCACGGAGGTGATATCACCGTGTCCTTGAGCAGGACGATATTGGTTTATCTGCCTTTCGTCGGCGCCTGTCAAGGAGGAACCGGACGTTTCAAATTCCTGCATTTGGGTACAAAAGCGCGCCGTGAAACGGCTGCTGATAGCGGTCCTGATCGGGCTCGTGATCGCCTCCACAGCCACCGCGGGGAGCCCGCACATCCGGATCACGAACGTCAGCCCACTGACGCTCCGCGGCACGGGCTTCGCCGCTCACGAGCGCGTGCGCGTCACCGTCAGCGCCGAGACCTCGGCGAGCCGGCGCATCCTCACCGGGAGTCGCGGCGGCTTCGTCGCCCGCTTCCCGACGATCACCTTTCGCTACTGCACGGCGTCCATGATCCGCGCGGTCGGGTCAACCGGCGACAAGGCAGTCCTCCGGATTGCGGCGCCCGAGTGCCCGCAGCCGCCTACGCCCTGAGGTAGCCCTCCTCCTCTCGCCCAGCCCGGCCGTCCCTGACGAGCCGCTCGAGGTGCGCGAGGGACTCGGCGGTCGCGAACCGGCGCAACGACGGCGGCAGGTCGCCCGGGAAGAGCGCGAGCGACACGTCGTATGCCTTCTGCGGGTGTCCGTCGAGCGCCGCCACGGTGCGTGCCAGTCGGTCCTCGTGGTGCGCGCGGATCTCGCGCGCCCGGGCGGCCGGGTCGTCCACCATCGCCTTGTGTCCTGAATAGGCAACCCGCGGCGCGAGCTCCTCGATCCGCGCCAGCGTGGCGAAATAGTCGCCGAGCGGATCTGGCCGCGAGCGCGGATAGAGCCCGATCGCCGGCGTGATCTCGGTCAGGATCGTGTCGCCGGCGATCATCACGCCGTCCCGCACGAGCACGATGTGGCCGTCGGCGTGGCCGCGCAGGACCTCGACCCGCCAACCGTCGACCTCGTCACCGTCGTCGAGCAGCTCCGGGTCGCGCACCCAGTGCACAGCGTCGACGAGGCGCACCGACTCGCGGAGATGCGCCTCCGCCTCGGTGTCAGGCACCCCATGGGCGAGCCAGTAGCCGATGAACCGCTGTGGGTCGTACTCGCCCCACGCCCGCACGCACTGCTCGTAGTCGTCACGTCCCTGGAGGACAGGCGCGCCCGTGAGCTCGGCGACGTCGCGCGCCCCGCCCACGTGATCGGGATGCATGTGCGTGACGACGATCCGCTCGACGGGAGCATCGAGCTGCTCGAGCACCGGCCCCCACCGTTCGGCCGGCGTGCGCGAGCCGAGCGACGTGTCGACGAGGATCCAGCCGCCGCTCGACGCGCGAAGGAAGTAGCAGTGCACGTGATCGATCCCGAGCGGCAGCGAGAACGTGACCCTGCGGATCCCTTCCTCGATCTCGATCACGCATGAGAAGCTACTCGCCTCAATGACGCCGTTGCTCGAGCTCAACGACGTCTCGGCCCGCTACGGGCAGATCGTCGCGCTCCAGGGCGTCTCGCTCACGGTCGGCGAGGGCGAGGTGGTGGCGCTGCTCGGCGCCAACGGCGCCGGCAAGACGACGACCCTCCGTGCCGTGTCAGGCACCGTGCGGCGGACGGGCGACATCGTCATCGGCGGGCGGCGCCTGGCACGCCAGGGCCCCGAGGCGGTGGCGCGCGCCGGGATCGCTCACGTCCCGGAGGGACGCGGAATCTTCGCCGAACTGTCCGTCTGGGAGAACCTGCGCATGGGCGCGTACATGCGCCGCGGCCGCCCGGACTTCACGATGGTGCTCGAGTACTTCCCCTGGCTCGAGTCGCGGAAGAGCCAGCAGGCCGGCACGCTCTCGGGCGGCGAGCAGCAGATGCTCGCGCTGGCCCGCGCGTTTCTGCAGCGCCCGCGCCTCCTGATGCTCGACGAGCCGTCGCTCGGGCTCGCGCCGCTCGTCACGCGCGAGGTGTTCCGCGTCGTCGCCGACCTCAACCAGAAGGAAGGCCTCGCCGTCCTCGTCGTCGAGCAGAACGCGGTGATCGCACTCACTGCCGCGGCCCGCGCGTACGTGCTCGAGACGGGCTCCGTGACGCTCGCCGGCACTGCCGACGAGCTGAAGGCGAATGACGCCGTGCGGACGGCGTACCTGGGCTATTGACGTGATGCAGCAGTTCTTCCAGACCCTTGTGACCGGGCTCGCGCAGGGATCGATCTACGGCTCGCTCGCGCTTGCGCTCGTCCTCATCTACAAGGCGACCGAGGTGATCAACTTCGCCCAGGGCGAGATGGCGATGTTCACCACCTACATCGCCTGGGCGCTGATCACGCACCACGGTCTCGGCTACTGGTGGGCGTTCGGCATCACCCTCGTGATCGCGTTCCTCGGCGGCGTCGGCCTCCATCGCACGGTCGTCCGGCCGCTCGAGCGCGCCAGCGTGTTGACGGTGGTGATGGGCACGATCGGGCTGTTCATCGTCCTGAACGGCCTCGCGACGTGGATCTGGTCGCCGCAGATCCAGTTCTTCCCGAGCCCGTTCGCGCCGACCTCCTGGGTCGTCGGCGGCGTCCACATCGGTCATCAGGAGGTCGGCACGCTCGTGGTCACGCTCGGCGGCGTCGTCATACTCGGCGCGTTCTTCCGCTTCACGAAGCTCGGCCTCGCGATGCGAGCCGGCGCGCTCAACCGCGACGCGGCGCGGCTCCTCGGCGTGCGCACCAACTGGCTCTTCGCGCTCGGATGGGGCTTCGCGGCGGCACTCGGCGCGGTCAGCGGGATGATGGTCGCGCCGACCGTCTTCCTGACGCCGAACATGATGCAGGCGGTGCTGATCTACGCCTTCGCGGCCGCCGTGCTCGGCGGCCTCGAGAGCCCGGTCGGCGCCGTCGTCGGCGGCCTAGCGCTCGGCGTGTTGCTCGCGCTGCTGGGCCAGTACGTCCATTTCGTGACCACCGAGCTGCAGCTGCCGGTCGCGCTTCTCGTCCTGCTGGTGGTGCTCCTCGTCCGCCCCGCGGGCCTGCTGGGACGCGTCGTTGTGAGGCGCGTGTGAAACGGCTCGAGGGAACGATCGCGTTCGCCGCGCTCGTCGCCGCGGTCGTGCTCGCGCCGCTCGTGCTCTCGAACTACCGCACGTACCAGCTCGGCCTCGTCGCCGTGTACCTCGTGGCTCTGCTCGGGCTCGACATGCTGACCGGCTTCACCGGCCAGATCTCGCTCGGCCACGGCGCCTTCATGGGCATCGGCGCCTACACGACGACGATCCTCGTCGTCGATCACGGCTGGCGCGACCTCTGGACGATCCCCGTCGCCGGGCTGGTCGCCGGCCTGTGCGGGCTCGCCTTCGGCCTTCCCGCGACGCGCTTCGCCGGCCCGTACCTGGCACTGGCCACGTTCGCAATCCCGCTCTCGTTCATCGGCATCCTGAAGCGCTTCCCGCACTTCACCGGCGGCAACGTGGGCAAGAACCTCCCGCAACTCCATTCCGAGTTCGGCATCGGGGTGCACCCGTCGGTCTGGTTCTACGCCGTGTGCTGGGTCGTGGCGCTCGTGATGCTGCCCGCCTCGTACCTGATCGTCCGCGGCCGGTTCGGCCGAGCGCTCCGCGCGGTCCGCGACAGCGAGATCGCCTCGACCGCGAACGGCGTCTCGACCGCGGCGATCAAGACCGCCGCGTTCGGCATCTCGGCGTTCTACTGCGGGGTCGCCGGAGGGCTGTTCGCGATCGGGATCACCTACGTCAACCCGGACACGTTCCCGATCGCCCTTTCGATCCTGCTTCTCACCGGGATCGTGATCGGCGGCGCGGGCTCGCTTTACGGAATGATCTTCGGCGCCGTCTTCGTCGAGTTCATCCAGATCAGCTGGAGCCCAGCGTTGCTCGACCTGTTCTCGAAGGTCCACCACATCGAGACGCGCGCTCCCGGCTCGGGGCTGGTGGTCTACGGGGCGATCCTGCTGGCCGTCCTCTACCTCGCTCCGTCCGGGATCGCGGGCCTTACTCGACGCTTGAGAACCGTCCTTCTCAATCGAACGTAAGGCTCGTATAGTCAGCCCACGAACCCCCAGGTGACCTCCAAGGAGAGGACTCGATGAAGAGGACGTTCCTGCCCCTGGCCGTAGCGCTGCTGGTCTCGGTCGCCGTCACGGTGACTGCGGGGGCTGCGCCGACGGCAACGCCCGGCGTGACCGCCAGGACGATCCTGCTCGAGGGGACGTTCCCCCTGAGCGGTCCGGCGTCGGGCTACGCGCCGATTCCTGCGGCAATGAAGGCGTACTTCTCGTACGTCAATGCACGGGGTGGCGTCAACCACCGCCAGATCGTCTTCAAGTACTCCGACGACGGGTACAACCCCGCCCAGACCGTCCAGATCACGCACCAGTTCGTCGAGCAGGACCACGCGTTCGCGCTCGTGGGCGGGCTCGGAACGGAGCCGCAGACGGCCGTGCGGCAGTACCTGAACGACAACAAGGTGCCGCAGCTCTTCGTCTCGACGGGGGCTACGACCTTCGACCGCGACTACACGACGTACCCGTGGACGTTGGGCTGGCAACCGGACTACGAGGCCGAGGGCGCGATCTACGGCAAGTACGTGGTCAAGAACTTCCCGACCGCGAAGCTCGGCGTGCTCTACCAGAACGACGACTACGGCAACGACTATCTGCGCGGCCTGCGCTCAGGGCTCGCCGCCAAGCAGTCGCTGATCATCGATGCGGAGCCGTACGACCTGAGCGCGACGACGCCGCCGGCGGTGCAGATCGCCAAGTTGAAGGCGTCCGGTGCCGACACGCTCGTGCTCTTCGCGACGCCGACGCCGACTATCCAGTCGTACGTCATCGCGACGAAGCTCGGCTGGCACCCGGCGCATGTGATCACCAACTCGGTCTCGGCGACCGATCCGTTCCTGACGATCGCGACCAAGTCTGGGTCGGATCTCACGAACGGCACGCTGACGGTGAACTACCTGCTCGACCCGTCGAACCCGGCCTACAACAAGCAGCCCGGCATGGTGCTCTACCGCAAGCTGATGGCGAAGTACGCCCCGAAGGCGAACGCGAACGACACGCTGAACATGTACGGCTTCGCCAAGGCGTGGACGATTCAGCAGGTGCTGAAGGCGGCCGGCACGAACCTGACGCGGGCCGGACTGATGAAGGCTGCCCGCACCATGGCCTTCACGCAGAAGCTGAAGAACGCGAACCCGTTCGTGCTTCCGGGGGTGGACATCCACACGAAGGGCAACTACCAGTTCCCGATCTCTCAGGTCGTGCTCGTTCGCTACACGAACAACACGTTCCAGCCGATCGGCAAGCTGATCAACGGCCGCGGCGCCTGATCCTCTCTAGGTAAAGGGCCGGCACGAGCCGGCCCTTTACCATGAATGTCCATGGCTGATGCAGTCATCGTCTCCACCGCCCGGACGCCGATCGGGCGCGCCGGCAAGGGCTCGCTCGTCGACGTGCGGCCCGACGACCTCGCTGCGTTCGCCCTCAAGGCGGCGCTGGACAAGGTGCCCGGGCTGCCACACGAGGAGATCGTCGACGTGATCGTCGGCTGCGGCTTTCCGCAGGAGAAGCAGGGCATGAACCTCGGCCGCCGCGTAGCGCTGCTCGCGGGGCTCCCCGCGACGGTGCCAGGCACCACGGTCAACCGGTTCTGCGCCTCGAGCCTGCAGACGATCCGCATGGCCTTTCACGCCATCCGCGCCGACGAGGGCGACGCGTTCGTCGCCGCGGGCGTCGAGTCGATCAGCCAGGTCAACGGCTATCCGAAGAGCGAGGAAGAGATCCACCCCGCACTGTTCGGCGACCACGCGCCGATCGCCAACGTCTATATCCCGATGGGGCTGACGGCCGAGAACGTCGCGGAGCGCTGGGACGTGTGGCGCGAGGACATGGACCGGTTCGCGCAGCGCTCGCAGGAGCGCGCCGTCGCCGCGCAGGATTCGGGCTTCTTCGAGCGCGAGATCACGCCGTGGGACGGCGTCGCGGCCGACGACGGGCCGCGCCGCGGATCGACGCTCGAGAAGCTCGCGCAGCTCGAGCCTGCGTTCAAGCCGGGCGGGAAGGTGACGGCCGGCAACGCGTGCCCGCTCAACGACGGCGCCGCGGCGGTGGTCGTGATGTCGGCCCGCCGCGCGCGCGAGCTCGGCATCGCACCGCGGGCGCGCATCATCGCTTCGAGCGTGTCCGGCGTGGAACCGGAGATCATGGGCGTCGGCCCGATCGAGGCAGTACGGAAGGTTCTCGCCACCGCCGGGATGACGATCGACGACGTCGACGTGATGGAGCTCAACGAGGCGTTCGCTGCGCAGGTGTTGCCGGTGTGCCGCGAGCTGGGCGTCGACCCGTTCGGCGAGAAGCTCAACCCGCACGGCGGCGCGATCGCGCTCGGCCATCCGTACGGGATGACCGGCGCGCGCATCATGAACACCCTGCTCAACGACCTCGAGTCGCTCGACAAGACGATCGGCCTCGAGACGATGTGCGTCGGCGGCGGCCAGGGTATGGCCATGCTGGTCGAGCGGCTCAGCTGAGCTTCGCGGGCCTGGCACTCGCGCTGGCGTCCTCGGTCGTCTGGGGCGCGGCGGACTTCTCAGGCGGCTCGCTGACGAAGCGCCTGCCCACGTTCGCCGTCACGATCGTCTCGCAGGCAGCCGGGTTCGTCGCGCTGCTGGTGGCGCTGGGCGTGTACGGGGGGGTCACCGGCCGGTCGCTCGCGCTGGGCGTGCTCGCGGGCGTCGGCGGCGGAACTGGGCTGGCCGCGTTCTACCGCGCGCTCTCGATCGGGACGATGAGTGTCGTCTCGCCGCTCGCCGCCTGCGGCGCCGTCGTGCCGTTCGCGATCGCGCTCGCCGCGGGCGACCGACCGTCGGCGCTCGCACTCGTCGGCGCCGTCGCGGCGCTGGCCGGCGCAGTACTCGCGTCGGTCGAGGAGCGGCGCGCGTCGTCGCCGGAGCGCGGCCGTGCGATTGCGCTCGCGGTGTTCGCGGCCGTTGCGCTCGGCGTGTTCGTCTACTTCCTCGGCCTCGGCAGCCGCGAGGGCGACGTGCTCTCGACTCTCGTCGGGGCGCGCATCGGTTCGCTGGCGGTGCTGCTCGTGCTGGCCGGGGCGATGCGCGCCCCCCTGCGCCTGGCACCGGCCGCGGTGCCTGCCGTCGCGGCCGTGGGCCTGGCGGACGTGTCCGCGAACGCGCTGTTCGCGGTCGCATCGAGCCGCGGGCTGCTCTCGCTCGTCGCCGTGCTCGGATCCCTCTATCCCGTCGTGACCGTCCTACTCGCGCACGTGCTCCTCGGCGAGCGGTTGACGCGGGCGCAGCAGGGGGGCGTGTTCGTGGCGCTTGCCGGCGTGGCCGCGATCGCCGGCGGCTAATGGGACATCGCCTTCGGATCGCACGGGCGGTCGTGGAAGCAGGTGTCGACGAGTTTCTTCAGGAAGCCCTCGTTCCAGGCGTTGAAGAAGTCGGCATGCCCGGTGAGCACGCCGCCCGACGCGAGATGCACTCCCAGCCCGCCGGTGAGCGAGTAGCGAACGTTGAGCCTGATCAGCGGCACCTTGACCGGGTGTGACGGCGGGCACGCGTAGTTGCGGCTGTACGCCATGTGGCTGTGGTGGTCGGGGCTGTCGAGATGCTTCCCGTCCCAGCAGTCCGGGAAGTTGACGTGCAGCTCGAGGTGCAGCGGCGTCGTCGGACGCCGGGACCGGAGCGGCACCAACGGACAGGTGGCGCACGCCCTGAAGAACCCCTTCTTCGGCTTCACCGGCACGTCGGCGCAGCTACGCGGCGGCCTGGCCAGCGGCCCCGACCGAAACATCTCGGACGAGGCGCACGCCCAGTAGACGACGTTCGTGCTCTGCGGGCGCGTTGCGTGCGCGTCGCCGGCCACGACCTCGAGCCCGGCCGGAAACGCATGCATCTGGTCGTAGCCGCGGAGGTTGAAGTAGAACTGCGCCTTCGGCGGCCTGATCTCGCGGGTGCCGACGTAGAGCGTCGGGACCCAGTAGGCGGCTTTGTCGGCGGCCGGCTTGCACGTCGTCTTCGCGCGGCGAAGGCTCGCCAGCGTCGAGCTCGCATCGGTCGACGCGTTGCCGAAGAACGTGTGGTGGTGAGATCTTCCGGGCTCACCCGGATACACGATTGGATCGTCCATGTTGGTGTGGCTGAACCGGCAGTTGGCGTAGAAGTTGTTCCCGTGCAGCTTGGGCGCTGAGGCGAGCGTGTCCGCGACGAAGACAAAGAGGACGGCAAGCGCGGCGGCATACGACATGAGTCTCACGCACGAAACGACGCACCGGCTACGCCCGATCTTCATGCGCATGAAGAATCCGGCCGCTCGAGGCGTCGATCGATCGTGACGATCGCGCCGACTGACGCCCTTCACCTGCGCAAGCTCGAGGCGGCGGCTGCCGTGCCGACGCTCGAGACGATCTACCGCGAGCACGGGCCCCGCTTCCGCCGCGTGGCGCGCGCGATCGTGCACGACGCCGAAGCCGCCGAGGACGTCGTGCAGGAGGCATTCGCGATCGCGATCCTGCGGCAGCGCTCGTACCGCGGCTCCGGCGATCCCGTCGGGTGGGTCTGGCGCATCGTCGTCAACACCGCACTCAGCCGCCGGCGGCGCCGGCGAGTCGAGGAGCTCCTGCTCCACCGCGACGAGCCTGCAACGGAGACGTCAGACCCGCTCGCCGACGATGGTCGCGTCCGCCGGTGCGTCGCGCGGCTGCCGAAGCGGCAGAAGCTCGCACTGTTCCTCCACTACTACGCCGACATGGATTACGACGCGATCGCCCGCGTGCTCGAAATCTCCCCGGGGACGGTCGGCAAGCTGCTCTGGGACGCGCGAACGACGCTGCGGAGGATGCTCGATGAGTGACTTGCGGCTGAGGGCAGCGCTCGACGCACTCGTGCCGCCCTCGACGGCTTCCGACGGCATCTCGTGGCAGGAGGTTCGGAGTCGCGCAGCCCGCCTTCGTCGTCGCCGCCGCCAGGCCGCGGTGTTCCTCGCCGCCACCTTGTCGGCCGCCGCATTCGGCGTCCTGGCGGCGTCGGGCCAGATCGGCGCGCTGGTGTCGCACAGCAAGGCGCCGCATCTCGTCGTGCGATCCACGCTCTCGACCGGGACGTTCCAGATCGAGATCGAGCGCGCGGTCGTGGTGCTCGACCGCGGTGTCCGTGTCCTTGGGTGGCGAACGCCGTCGGGCGACGCTTTCAGCGCCCGCTGGTTCCTCGACTTGCGTGGCGACAGCCGCGTGACGGCGTCTGTCGAGCCAATCGGAACGCTCTGCACCGGGTGTGCGTCGCATGCGTCCGGAAAGCTCACGCTCACGCGGGCGCAGGTCGCGGCGCTCGTGCGCGGGACAGCCTCGGTGACGGTGACTCGGGCGGGGGGCGACCGTCTGCGCGGAAAGCTCGCGCTCGATCGCTCGTCGCTCCGGCGAGGCGTCATCTGCCTGCGTCCCGGCACGACGTGCGCGCGGATCTACACCGGCCGGCCGTAGAACCGCGGCGGTTAGGGTGCCTGGCACCGGTGCAGCTCGCGCCCCTGATCGTCGAGGACCGGGTCGAAGCCTTCTTCGACGCGCACGGGCTCGGCGCGGGGCCTGCGACGTTCACCCGCATCGGCGACGGCGGCGGATCGAACTTCACGTTCCTGGTCGAGCGTGGCGGTGAGCAATTCGTGCTGCGCCGGCCGCCGCGGCCACCGCTGCCGCCGTCCGCGCACGACATGGTCCGCGAGGCCGGCCTGCAGAACGCGATCCGCGCCGCGGGCTTCACGCGGCTCGCCGAGATCGTCGCCGTCTGCGACGACGAATCAGTCCTCGGCGTGCCGTTCTACGTCATGCGGTATCTCGACGGCCACGTGATCACCGGCACGCTGCCGCCGGGGCTCGAGGGCCAACAGGCACGAAGGCGTCTCGGTCTCGATCTCGTCGACACGCTGGTCGAGATCCATTCCGCGGACGTGCGCCGTCCCGAGCTCGCCGCCTTCGCGCGGCCTGGCAGCTACCTCGAGCGCCAGGTGAGGCGGTTCACGCAGCTCTGGGAGATCAACAAGACGCGCGAGCTCCCCGACGCCGACGCGGTCGGCGCCTGGCTCGCCGCCCATCTCCCGGAACCGGCCGGCCAGACAGTCGTCCACGGGGACTACCGCCTCGGAAACATGATGGTCGCCCGCGACGACCCGACGCGGATCATCGCCGTGCTCGACTGGGAGATGGGTGCGATCGGCGATCCGCGCGCCGACGTCGGCTACCTGCTCTCCACCTACAGCGAGCCGAGCGGCCGGCTCACCCCGCTCGGGACGACGCCCGGCACCGCGGAGCCGGGCTTCCCCTCGCGCGACGAGCTCGTTGCGCGCTACGTGGCGCAGAGCGGGCGCGATGTCGAGCCGCTGCCCTGGTTCGAGGCCCTCGCCCTCTGGAAGGCGACCATCTTCTGCGAGGCGATCTACGGCCGCTACATCCGCGGCGAGCTCGCTCCCGAGGATACGCGCGCGGCGGTCTTCGAGCATGCGGTGCCGCTGCTCGCCGCGACCGCGCGCGAGACGATCAGCTAGCCGCCTCCGCGACGGCGCGCAACGTCGCCTCGTCGCGCGTGGAAACGAGGAGGGATGTCGCGCCCGACTCGCGCCATGCCGCCAGCCGGTCGCGCATGCGCTCGACCGGCCCGACGAGCGCCACCTCGTCGACGAACGCGTCGGGCACCTTCGTCGCTGCCTCGCGTTGTTGGCCGCCGAGGAATAGATCCTGGATCTCGCGCGCCTCGGCCTCGTATCCGTACCGCGCGAAGAGGTCGTTGTAGAAGTTCTTGCCGCGGGCGCCCATGCCGCCGACATAGAAGGAGTAGTACTCCTTGAGCACGTCCCGCCCGGACGCGACGTCGTCGGTCAGCAGCGCCGGCACGCTCGGCGCGACGTCGAAGCCGTCGCGCGCGCGCTCCAGGGGAAACACCGAGCGCGCCTGCTCCGGCGACCAGAAGATCGGCAGCCAGCCGTCGGCGATCTCGAACGCCTGCTCCACGGCCTTCGGCGAGATCGCAGCGAGATAGATGGGGATGGAGGCGCGCAGCGGCCGCGCCATCAGCCGTAGCGGCTTGCCGAGCCCCGTTCCGCCCTGCACCGGGATGTCGTAGTGCTCGCCGTGGTGCTCGAGCCGCTCCCGCCGCAGCACCGCGCGCACGATCGACACGTACTCGCGCGTCTTCGCGAGCGGCTTCCCCCACTCCTGGCCGTGCCAGCCCTCGACGACCTGCGGCCCCGACGTTCCGAGCCCGAGCAGCAGGCGCCCGCCGGACAGCATGTCCAGCGTCGCCGCGGTCATGGCCGTGTTGGCCGGCGACCGGCCCGGGAGCTGCATGATCGCCGTCCCGAGCTTCAGTGTCGTCGTCAGCGCGCCGAGCCACGCGAGCGGCGTGACCGCGTCGACACCCCACGCCTCGGCCGTCCACGCCGAGTCGTAGCCCAGCCGCTCCGCCTCCCGTGCGAGCTCGATCAGCTCGAGCGGATTCGTCCCCGGCTGCGCATACCCCATATAGAAGCCGAGACGCATTCCATGCGATGCTAATGCGGTGACCGCGATCGCATGGGGTCCGCCTACCGAGCGGCTCGGGCACGTGCGCACCTTCATGGCCGAGCGCGTGATCCCGAACGAGGTGACGCTCGAGCGGCAGGACGACGCCGCCGACGCACTGCTCCGCGAGCTGCAGGACGAGGTGCGCGACGCCGGGCTGTGGGCGCCCCACGTGCCGCCCGAGGCCGGCGGCACCGGCACCGGCTTCCTCGACTACGCCTACCTGAACGAGCACATCGGCCGCTCCGTCTGGGGGCAGCTCGTGTTCGGGTGCCAGGCACCGGACGCGGGCAACGCCGAGATCCTCCATCTCTTCGGCACCGAGGAGCAGAAGGCGCGGTGGCTGGCACCGCTCGTCGCCGGCGAGATCCGGTCGTTCTTCTCGATGACCGAGCCCGAGGTGCCGGGCTCCGACCCGACCACGCTCCGCACCCGCGCCGTCAAGGACGGCGACGACTGGGTCATCGACGGTCACAAGTGGTTCTCGTCTGGAGCCGATGGAGCCGCGTTCGGAATCGTCATGGCCGTGACGGACCCGGACGCCGCCCCGCACGCGCGCGCGACGCAGATCATCGTCCCGGCCGATACGCCCGGTGTCGAGATCGTGAAGCCGATCACGGTCATGGGCCATGCCGGCAAGGGCTGGTCGACCCACTGCGAGGTCCGTTACACAAAAGTGCGTGTGCCTGCCACCAACGCACTCGGGGCCGAGGGCGCCGGCTTCCTGATCGCGCAGAAGCGGCTGGGCCCGGGGCGGATCCACCACGTGATGCGCTGGCTCGGCCAGATGCAGCGCGCGTTCGAGCTGATGTGCTCGTACGCGCTGGCCCGCGAGACGTCGACCGGTGCGCTCTCCGACAAGCAGACCGTCCAGAACTGGATCGCCGACAGCTACGCCGAGATCCAGGCGTGCCGACTGATGACGCTCGACGCCGCGCACAAGATCGACGCGGGCGACGAGGCGCGCGTCGAGGTGTCCGCGATCAAGTTCTTCGCCGCGCGGGCGCTGAACGACGTGATCGACCGCGCAGTCCAGGTTCACGGCGCCCGCGGCCTGACCGACGAGACCCCGCTGGCCGGGATGCTGATGCACGCGCGCGCAGGTCGGATCTACGACGGTCCGGACGAGGTTCACCGCCAAGTCGTCGCAAAACGGATCCTGAAGGCGTTTGCTAGCGGCGAAGAGTGGCATTTCGTCTGAGGTGGACTACTTGCAGGGAAAGCTGCTGGTCTCGTCGCCGGCGTTGATCGACCCGAACTTCCGCAAGACGGTCGTCCTGATCACGCACCATGACGAGGACGGCGCGATGGGACTCGTGCTGAGCCGGCCGTCCGAGGTGGCGGCCGCCGAAGCCGTGCCGGCACTTGATGGACTTCCCGGCTCGGACGACCCCGTGTTCGTCGGCGGACCTGTGCAGCCGCTCGCGTTCATGGTGCTCGCCGAGTTCGACGACGTCGATCAAGCCGCCGCGACCGTGTTCGAGCGCATCGGCTTCATGCACGCCGAGTCCCAGCCCGAGGAGCTCGAGATCACCCGCCTGCGCCTGTTCGCCGGCTACTCGGGCTGGGGCGCCGGACAGCTCGAGGAGGAGCTGGCCGAGCCGTCGTGGATCGTCGTCGACGCCGAGCCGGACGACCCGTTCGCCGACGACCCGGACGAGCTCTGGCGCGCGGTGCTCCACCGCAAGGGCGGCGCCTTCGACCTGCTGCAGTCGATGCCGTTCGACCCCGGGCTGAACTAGCCCGATCCTGTGCGCGGCTGCACCGGGCGAACGAGCGCGCAGCCCTCGCCTACGGGCAGAGCCTCGAGCAGTTCACTTCCATCGCTGACGAGCACCTGGGCCTCGCCGCGACGGAGGCCGAGGTCCCGAAATGTTTGAAGTGAGTCCTCGAGCAACGGCCAGGCGGCTGCTCCGTCGCCCGTCGAGATCATGTTCGCCGCGACGCGATATCGGAGATTCGCGGTCTGGATCTCGCATACCTAGCGGAGAAGCCTCGCCAAAACGGCGACCTTGCGCGCGCGATCGAACTGACCCTCGAGAGCGCCGCGATTGCGCGTGAGGTCGACTGGACCTGGTGGCGCCTACCTTCAGCTCCACGGAGCCGCTGAGCTCGAACTGCAGCGCGGGAATCTCGATCCCGCCCAAAGACACGCCCGCGCGCCTCGCTGGACCTCGCGTTGAGCCTCGGCAACCGCAGGAGCATCATGCTCGTCGCCGCCAAGCTCGCTGTGATCGCGGCAGAACGCGGGGACGCTGAACAGGCGGGCCGGCTCTGGGGCGCTATCGAGAGCAACGAGACCTCCGGGCCTGTCCGAGGGTGGGAGGACAGCCGCAACGAGTACGAAGCTCTCGTTCTGCGCGCGGATGGACCGTCATTTGCCCGGGCGCGAACCGAGGGCCGCCTGCTGTCAATCGCCGAAGCGGCCGACCTCGAGTCGCGCCGGCTGGACTGCGAGAATCTGCTGCGTGAACGAAGCGAGGCTCGAGGACGCCGGCTCCGGGCTAGCCCCCGTCACGGAGGGTTGGTTTGTCGTCAACGTGCGCGATGCCGAGTGGTTCTCGTCGGAGACGAGGGGTGCGGCGTGTTGGTTCGCCAACGAGTACGGCGAGTCTCCGATCGAGTTCGCGCAGCTAGGGATCAATGTGACCGTCCTCGAGCCGGGCCAGAGCGGCGTTTACCACGCCGAGGCGAATCAGGAGGCGTTCGTCGTTCTGGTCGGTGAGTGCAGGCTGCTCGTCGAGGGCGAGGAGCGGCTCCTTCGAGCCTGGGACTTCTTCCATTCACCTCCCTGGACGGAGCATGCCTTCGTGGGAGCTGGCGATGCGCCGTGTGTGGTCCTGATGGTTGGCGCGCACGTAAGCCCGGAAGTGCGGTATCCGGTGTCGGACCTCGCAGCGCGCTACGGCGCGAGTGTGGAGAAGGAGACATCCGATCCGGAGCAGGTATATGCGACGGCCGAGCGTTTCCGGCGAGCGCGGCCGCCGTACTGGTCACGGCTGCCCTGGGGCCAGAGCTGCTCGCGGTAGCCGTCGGGCTTCATTCCCGAACACTCGCGCAGCCGACGGCGGCGAGGTTCTCTAACCCCTTGTTTGCCCCGCTGTTCGGCCCGATCTCAGTCCGCGGTAAGTCGAAGGACTCATTGGAATCGCGCGGACCTCTCTAGGCGTCGTGCTGGCGGAGGAACTCCGCCGACTTGGGCGGACCTTGCGTAAACCCGGCTTCCTGAAAGATCGCCGGGACCTCGGGGTCCGAGGTGAAGCTTTGCCAGCCGGCCTCGTCCCAGTCGAAGATCGCCCAAACGCGGTCGCTCTCATTTGGATCCCGAAAGACGTGCGACCCCTTGCAACCGTGCTCCTTTCGCTTCTCAGCGCCCTTGGTTGAGAAGGTATTCCAGAAGCGGTCGAAATCCCCAATCTTCGCCGTTGCCAAGACCATTGTCTCCTCCTCTTCGGAGCGTTGTCGTGCTATCCACCCTACGCCACTTCATCACGGGATGCGGCGGCTGGCCGGTGCGGGGACAGATCGCTGTGGAGCCGGACACTCCAGCGGATCGCCGAGGACATGGCGCGCTCTTCGGGGACATTCCTGAACTCACTGTCATCGTCTGCTGACGGTGGCGTCCGGTGTGCACAAGAGACTCGGGTCGGCGGCGGCTGCGCGGCTTACCTGAACGGCCACGGGTTCGGAACCGAGACTCCTGCAGCGGTGCCGAGTGGTAGTCGGCCGGCAACTCGCGCGCGCCTGTCACTGGTGCCTGGCACCTTCAGAGGTGCCAGGCACATTTCGGTTCGAGTCACAGCGCTAGCCGTGCCTATCTCGGCGGACGGCCGACCCTGGAGCCGTCGCGCCGCGGCCCGGGCAGGTTCGGGAACTGGAACGGCGCGGGGTCGCGGCCCGGCTGCACGAACCAGCACTCGCCCGTCCCCTCGCTGGTCGCTGCGAGCCAAACGGCCTCGGCGACCTCATCGGGCGAAACGAGCGGGAAGCCGGCGGCTTCGAGCGCGGCCCGTTCCGCGTCGATCATCGCGGTGTCGGCGATCCCCGGGCAGACGGCGTTGAGCCGGATCGGCTCCAGGTGGGGCGCCATGCTGCGCACGAAGCCGACGAGCGCGTGCTTCGTGAGCGAGTAGACGGGATCGCTCGGCATCCCGGTCAGCCCCGCCAACGACGCGGTGACGACGATCGCGCCCTTGTCCATCACGTCGCGCAGCCGCAGGACCCCGAGCACGACTCCGTCGACATTGACGGCGACTGCACGCCGATAGCTCTCGTACGACAGCTCGCCGGTGAGCACGCCCGCGTTGAGGCACGCAAGATCGACCGGTCCGACGTGCTCCCACGCCGCGGGGTCGCTGACGTCGAAGCCGGTCTTCACGTCGAGCGGCTCGACCTCGTAGCCCTCCGCCTCGAGCCGCGCGCGAATCGCGCGCCCAATCCCACCCTCGCCGCCGGTGACCAGCGCTTTCACGGCTCGAGGACGACCTTGCCCATGTGTCCGCGCGACTCGATCAGCGCATGCGCCGCATCTGCGTCAGCCAGCGGGAAGCGCGCGCCGACAACCGGGTCGATCTCCTCCTGTGCCCAGAGCGCGAGCAGCTCCAGCGCGCACTCGCGCACGAACGCCGGCTGCAGCTTCATCAACCGGCCGAGGTAGATGCCGACGACCGAGACGTTGCGGCCGACGAGCCACTGCACGCTCGGATCGCTCCACGGCCCGCCGGCGAAGCCGACGGCGACGATCGCGCCGAGCGGATTGACGAGCGGCAGCGAGCGTGTGAAGAGCTCGCCGCCGACCGGGTCGATGACGACGTCGACGCGTAGGTCGTCGATCTCGTCGTAGCCGAGCGCGTCGTCGGCGCCGAGCTCACGCGCGAACGCCCGCTTCTCCTCCGTGCTCGCGGTCGCGATCACGGTCGCGCCGAGCCGCTTCGCAAGCTGGATCGCGGCGCTCCCGACGCCACCGGAGCCAGCGTGCACGAGCACCGTCGACGACGAGAACACGCGCACCTGGTAGTGGAGCGGGATGTACGAGGTGCAGTAGGTCGTGAGGAAGGCGGCACCCGCTGCGAAGGACGCGTTGTCGGGCAGCGGGAACGTCCAGTCGGGGTCGACTTCGGCGCGGTCCGCGTACCCGCCCGCGGCGCGTGTCAGCGCGAGCACACGGCGCCCGGCGAGCTCGCCGGCGACCTCCGTCCCGAGCACGTGCGGCAGCTCGGGCATCTGCGGGTAGCGGCCGCGCCGAACGAGCACGTCGGCGAAGTTGACGCCGGCGGCGCGCACGTCGATGACAATTTCGCCGGCCGGCGCTGGGACTTCCTCGACTGTCAGCGGCCCGTCGACCTCGTGCAGGACGACGGCCTTCACCGTCCGGTCCAGCGCGCCTCGCGCTTCTCGAGGAACGCAGCCACTCCCTCCTGGCCGTCCTCGGACTGCAGGCACGCGACAAACGCCTCGACCTCGCGCTCGTCGCTCCGTTCGTCGCGTGTCGCGGCCAGCAGTTGCTTGATCTGCCTGATCGAATGCGGCGACTGCTTCGCGAGCGGCTCGACGTAGCGGGAAATCCCCTCTTCCAGGTCGTCGACCACGAACTCGACGAGGCCCCACTGCGATGCGGTCGCGGAGTCGATTCGCTCCCCGGACATGATCAGCCAGCGCGAGCGGCCCGGCGAGATCAGCCGCGGCGCCCGCTGCGTGCCGCCGCCGCCCGGCAGCAGCCCGAGGTTGACCTCGGGGAAGCCGAGCTGCGCCTCGCGGTGCGCGATGCGGAAGTCACACGCGAGCGCGATCTCGAGGCCTCCGCCGAGGCAGTAGCCGTGGATCGCCGCGACAACCGGCACGGGGACGCGCTCGATCATGTCTGCCGCGGGCTGGATGCCGGCCGGCCGGTCACTGTCCGATCCGCTGCCGACGAAGCCGGCGATGTCGGCCCCGGCGGAGAACGCACGATCGCCGCGCCCGCGCAGCACGACCGCGCGCACGTCGTCGTCGAGCGACTCCAGCTCGGACCAAAGCGTCTCGATGATCCCGGCGTTGACGGCGTTGACCGGCGGATTGTCGAGCCAGACGGTCTTGATCACTGCGTCACGGGCTCCTTCGCGTACTGCTCGCGCAGCTGCGTCTTCAGGAACTTGCCGACGCTCGTCTTCGGGATCTCTGCCACGAACTCGTAGCGATCGGGCAGCCAAAACTTGGCGAAGTCTGGCGCGAGGAAGTCGCGCAGCTCGTCGCTCGTCACCTCGGCGCCTTCACGCTTCACGACGACCGCGAGCGGCCGTTCGTCCCACTTCGCATCGGGCACGGCGATCACGGCCGCCTCCGCAATCGCGGGATGCGCCATCAGCGCGTTCTCCAGCTCGACCGACGAGATCCATTCGCCGCCGGACTTGATCACGTCCTTCGAGCGGTCCTTGATCTGGATGAACCCGCGCGGGTGCAGCGAGACGACGTCGCCGGTCTTGAACCAGCCGTCGTCAGTCCAGCGATCCGCTTGCTCCGGCGTGTCGTAGTAGGCACCCGCGACCCACGGGCCGCGAATCTCGAGCTCGCCCATGGACTCGCCGTCCCATGGCAGGACCTTCCCCTCTGCGTCGCGGTGCCGCAGCTCGACGAGCGGCAGCGGGAGGCCCTGCATCGCGACGTAGTCGAACTGCGTGTCCGGCTCGGCCCGGCTCAAGTCACCCGGAAGCTGCGCGGTCGAGGCGACCGGCGACGTCTCGGTCATCCCCCACCCGTGCACGACGTTCATGCCGTGGCGTTCCTTGAAGCCGGCGATCATCGCGCGCGGCGCAGCCGAGCCTCCGACGAGCATCCCCTTCAGCTTCGAGAGATCCCAGCGGTCCGGCTCCGCATCGAGCATGCCGAGGATGCCGAGCCAGATGGTCGGCACGCCTGCCGTCCACGTCACGCCCTCGGCGACGAAGTCCTCGAGGAGGCTCTCGGGGTCGAGGAACGACCCCGGGTAGACGAGCTTCGCGCCGATCATCGTCGCGATGTACGGGTAGCCCCACGCGTTCGCGTGGAACATCGGCACGACCGGCAGGATCACATCCTGCTCGTAGATGCCGAGCCCCATCGGGTTGCCCGCGGCGACGCCGAGCGTATGCAGCATCGTCGAGCGGTGCGAATACAGGACGCCCTTCGGCTGCCCCGTCGTGCCGCTCGTGTAGCACATCGCCGCCGCCTCGTTCTCGTCCAACTCGGGGTCGCGCCACGCGTCCGAATCGGCGCCTGCGAGCAGGCTCTCGTAGTCGTCCTCGACTACGATCACGTGCTCGATCTTCGTGCGTCCGACGAACTGGTCGAGCAGCGGCATGAGGCTCTTGTCGACGATCACCGCGCGGTCGCCCGCATGGGTGGCGATGTAGGCGAGGTCGTTGGGATGCAGCCGAAGGTTCAGCGTGTGCAGCACGAAGCCGCCGCACGGGATCCCGAGGTAGGCCTCGTGGTGCACGCCGTGGTTCCAGCAGAGCGTCGCGACGCGGTCGCCGCGCTCGAGACCGAGTTGCTGCAGCGCGACGGCGAGCGCGCGCGCCCGGCGACCGGACTCTGCATACGTCGTGCGGTGGAAGCTGCGATCCGGCATCCGCGTGACGATCTCTTTGTCGCCGAAGTACGTCTCGGAGCGGCGCAGGAGCATCGGCACCGTGAGCTGCATGTCCATCATCAGGCCGTTCATGTGAACTCCCCTCGCGACATCGCGATGCGCTTTTCGAGATCGGCCGGGCTCACGACCTGGCCGTCGCGCTCGACGTAGCCGCCCTTGCCGCCGACGACGAGGAACACGAGATCCTCGTCGGTCCTGTTGCAGATGCGCCGCGGCGTCGTCGACTCGACGTGCACGAGCCCGCCCTCCCCGACGACGTGCTCCGTGCCGTCGATCTCGATGGTCGCGGTGCCGCGGTGGACGAAGTACAGCTCATCCTGCGTGTCGTGGTAGTGCGCGGGGCCGTCGTAGTGCGGCGGGAAGACAAGCGCGTTGACGCCGAAGGCCGTGATACCGAGCGCCGCACGCACCTTCCGGAAGCCGTAGCCCTCGCCGAGCTGATCGATCGAGCTGACGTGGTAGCCCATAGGGAGACTCTAAGCCTCGCGGTACGGGATCGCAGTACCGACGGCCGCCACCGCGAACACGATCGCGACCACCCACTGCCCGACGGCGGCGAACGACGCGGTCGCGCCTGCAAAGATGAGCAGCTCGAGCACGAGCCGCACCGGGTCCGCCAACCGCCGCCGCGCCTTCGGCGCGATCCACGCGCCCCAGACGACCGCGACGAGCAGCGGCAGCGCCACGCCCAGCACCGGCGTCACCGTCCATCCCCACCACCCGACTGCGACGAGCGCCGCGAGCTCGCACGCGAACCGCACCGTCAAGCTGAGCGCCTTCACTTGCCGAAGAGGAAGCGCGTGAGGAGCCTGTCGCGCCAGCGGTCCGGCAGCATCTGAACGCCGGCACGCCGCTTCGCGTCCGTCCCCACGAGGTAGCGCGTTTTCGGCTTCGGCGACGTGAGCGCGTGCTCGACCGCATCGGCGACGATGGCGACCGGTCTCGCGTGCTTCGACGAGCGCTCGGCGGCGAGCTGCCGGAACCGCTGCACGCGGACGCCGTACAGCTCCACCGCCTCGGGCGGGAAGTCCTCGATGTTCCGCTGTCCCTTCGTCCAGATCGGCGTGGCGATCGTGGCCGGCTGCACCAGCGAGACGTGGACGCCCCACGGCGCCAGCTCGAGCCGGAGCGAGTCGGCCATCGCCTCGAGCGCGAACTTCGACATCGCGTACGCACCAAGGAACGGCAGCGCGGAGCGGCCCGCAACCGACCCCATCAGCACCACCCGCCCCTGCGACGCACGCAGCGCGGGCAGGAACGCCTGTAGCACGCGCAGCTGGCCGACGACGTTGACGTCGAGCTGGCGCGTCAGCTCGTCCGGCGGGAGAAACTCGAGCGGCGCCGCGACGGCGATGCCCGCGTTGTCGACGAGCCCGTCGAGCTGCTCGACCTGCGTCGCCGCGTGTGCGATCCCCTCAGGCTCTGTGACGTCGAAGACGAGCTCGCGCGTCCCCTCCGGCGCCTCGCCGGCGCGCCGAACGGAGGCGTGCACCGTCCAGCCGCGCTCGAGCATCCGGCGGGCCGTGGCCTCGCCGATCCCGGTCGAGGCTCCGGTTACGAGGACAGAAGGGATGCGGCGATCTCCGCGCGGTGCTCCCGGCCGTACCCGAGGGCGCCCTCGAGCCAGAGCGCGCGCTTGTAGTAGCGATGCAGCGGGTGCTCCCAAGTGAAGCCGATGCCGCCGTGCGTCTGGATCGACTTCTCGCATGCAAGCACGGCAGCCTCCGATGCCTGCGACTTCGCCGCCGCGACGGCGAGATCGACTTGCGCGTCCTCGACGGCGACCGTCCATGCCGCCCAGTAGGCCAGCGAGCGCCCGAGCTCGACCGCGACGTAGCCGTCGACGAGTGAGTGCGCAACCGCCTGATACGTGCCGATCTTCTTGCCGAACTGCTCGCGCTCCTTCGCGTATGCGATGGCCAGCTCGATCGCCTTCGAGCCGATCCCGACCGCCTCGAGCGCGAGTGCCGCGAGAAGACGACGCCGAACATCCGGCCACTCGCCCTCCGCCGGCACGTTGCCGTTGCGCGAGAGCCGGCCCAGGCCGAGCGTCTCGTCGACAGTCGCGACCGGTTCACCGTCCGCAGGCGCGGCGTGCATGTCCGCTGTGAGCACGCGCTGCGCCTGGGCCAGGTGCGGCACGAAGCCGTCGATCTCGATCGACCACACCTCGTCGCCGGGCTGCGCCGCGATCTCGTTGAGCGCGAACGGCCCCTCGTACAGCACGCGGCCCAGCTCTTCGAAGAGCACCGCCGCGTCGAGGAACGTGAACTCGTCCGAGCGCAGGATCCCGACCCATCCGAGCTCGGTCAGCTGCTCCATCGTCGGCGTCGGGTTCGCCTCGAGGAAGGCGCGCGCCTCGCGGCGGAGGTCCTCCTGCTCGGGGGTGAACGAGAAATCCACTAGCGCGCCGGTGTTGTCATCGACTGCGTGCCATCCCGAGCACGCGCTCCGAGATGATGTTGCGCAGGATCTCGCTCGTCCCGGCTTCGATCGTGTTGCCGCGCGAACGGAGCTGCTGGTACTGCCAGTAGCCGGACGCGTAGCCGCCCCCGTCCGTGAGCTGCGCGTGCGTGCCGAGGATCTCCAGCGCGAGCTTCGTCAGGCGCTGGTTGTTCTCCGACCACACGAGCTTCGACGCGGAGCCCTCGGGCCCCGGGATGCCGGTCTTCTGCAGCGTCGTCAGCGAGCGGTAGTTCGTGTAGCGCAGCGCCTGGAGCTCGACCCACTCGTGCGCGATCCGGTCGCGCAGGATCGGGTCGGTCACCTTGCGCTCCTTCGCGAGCGCGATCAGCTTGCGCACCGCGGCGTCGAGCGTCGCCGAGAGTGCGAAGCCGAGCGTGCCGCGCTCGTGCAGCAGCGTCGTCATCGCGACCTGCCAGCCGCCGCCGATCTCGCCGAGAAGGTTCTCCTTCGGCACCTGCACGTCGGTGAAGAAGATCTCGTTGAACTCCGGCTGGCCCGTAATCTGGACGAGCGGGCGCACCTCGACGCCCGGCGCGTGCATGTCGACGATCACATACGTGAGGTTCTTGTACTTCGGGGCGTCCGGTAGCCCGAGCCCGACGAGGATGCAGAAGTCGGCGATGTGCGCGAACGACGACCAGACCTTTTGGCCGTTGACGAGAAAATGGTCGCCCCTGTCCTCGATCTTCGTGCGCGCGGCGGCGAGATCGCTGCCGGAGTCGGGCTCGGAGAACCCCTGGCACCAGATCTCCTCGGCACTCAGGATCTTCGCCAGGTAGCGCTCCTTCTGCGCGTCGCTCCCCCACGACATGATCGTCGGCCCGGCCATGCCGATCCCGATCACGCCGAGGTGCGACGGCGCCTCCGCGCGCGCCAGCTCCTCGAGGAAGATCGCCTGGTGGCTGTACGGCGCGTCGGCGCCGCCGTATTCCTTCGGCCAGGTCAGCCCGGCGTAACCGGCCTCGCCGAGGCGGCGGCTCCACTCGCGGTCGGCGTCCTCGAACCGCCGGGCGCCTCGCTCGCGTGAGCCGCCCGGCAGATTCGCTGCGATGAACTCGCGTACTTCCTGCCGAAAGGCTGCCTCCTCCGGCGTATCGCGAAGATCCACAAATCGATCCTACGTGACCGTGAAGCGGCCGAACATCGACGGCTCGTGCGGCGGGCAGTAGTACTTGTACTTTCCAGCCTTGAGCTTGACGGTGAACGTCTTCGTGCCGACGAACGGCACCGTCGTGAAGTCCTTCTCGTAGCCGCGCGGGCCGTCGAGCGAGAACGAGTGGATCGATGCCTTGTCGTGGATGACGAGCGTGTAGGTGCCGGCCTTCAGCGTCTTCACGGCCTTGCTGTTCTGCTTGAGCGTGATCGTGAAGCCGGGTCCGACGGTGCCGACGAGCGTCGGCGTGGCGCTCCGGCGGGCGAGCGCGCCCCCCGCGAGAACCGATGCGGCGACCACCGCCGCAAGTGTGAGTACCAGGTATCTCCGTCCCATCTACAGCCTCCTTGGAGTCGTTGCCGGGCAATACGCCTGACACCGATGCCTGGTTTTTATTCCGAGGGCGTGAGCACGGTGCGGATCACGTCGCCGCCCGTCATCGCGTCGAGCGCGTCGGCCCACCCTTCGAGCGGGGCGACGCGGGTCACCATCGATGCAAGGTCGAGCTTCCCCTGAAGCGCCCAGTGCGCGAGCTTCGGGAAGTCCTGCTCGGGAAGGTGGTCGCCGCCGTGCGATACGAGGATGCGAATCCTCTTTGCGAAGAGTCGCGGCAGCTCGAGCTCCGCCGTCTCGCCCGCCGGCGACAGACCGATCAGCGTCAGCGCGCCGCCGCCTGCGAGCAGCGAGAGCCCAAGCTCGAACGTCGACCGACGGCCGACGACGTCGAACGCGAAGTCGACCGGCCCCTCCCCCGTGTCCGTGGCGCCGAAGTGGAGCGCCTGCTCGAGCTTGCGCTCGTCGAGGTCAATCGCGCGGATCTCGCTCGCGCCCGCGAGCCGCGCGCCCTGGATCACCGAGAGCCCGACGGCGCCGCAACCGATCACCGCGACGCGCGCGCCGCGCCACACCTTGGCCGTCTCGAGCACCGACATCACGCCCGTCGCAACCGCGCAGCCGATCAGGCATGCCTGTTCGACAGGAAGCTCCGCCGGGACACGCACCGCCGCGGCTGCCGGCACGACCGTGTGCGTCGCGAACGTCCCGATGCCCAGCACCGGAGTCAGCTCGGAGCCGTCGAGCCTGAAGAGCCGCCCCGCCGCGGCAATCGGCCGCGTGCACCGGCGCACCTCGCCGCGCGTACACGACGAACAGGTGCCGCATGGGGCCTTCCAGCCGAGGACGACCTTGTCGCCGGCGACGAGGCTCGTCACGCCGTCGCCGAGCGTCTCGACCGTGCCGGCGCCCTCGTGGCCGAGCAGCACCGGGTACGGGTGGTGCCAGCCGTCCTCCTGAATCACGTGCAGGTCGCTGTGACACACGCCGGTCGCGTCGATGCGGACGAGCACCTCGCCGGGTCCCGGCGGGTCGACGCGGATCTGCTCGAGGGCGACGCGGTCGCGCTCGACGAGGACTACGCCGCGCTCAGCCATGAGCGGTCGAGCTCCTTCACCGAATGCGCGCCGGCCAGCGCCAGCGTCAGGTCGAGCTCGGCCGTCAGGTTCTGGATCAGCTCCTCGACCCCGCGCTGGCCGCCGACTGCGAGCGCGTACGCATAGGGGCGCCCAAGCAGCACCGCGTCGGCGCCGAGCGCCATCGCCTTGACGATGTCGGCGGCAGTCCGGATGCCGCCGTCCACGAGCACGACCGCGTCGGGGAGCGCGTCGCGCACCTCGACGAAGGCGTCGAGTGCGGCGACCGCGCCGTCGACCTGACGGCCGCCGTGGTTCGAGACGATGATCCCGTCGACGCCGTGCTGCAGCGCGAGCTCGGCGTCCGCCGCGGTCAGCACGCCCTTCACGAGCAGCGGCAGCGACGTCTGCCCACGCAGCCAGTCGACGTCGTCCCACGTCAGGCCGACGTTCGGGAAGTTCGCCAACATCATCGCGGCCGCGGTGAGCGGATCCTCAGACGGCGGCTGTTCGAGGCGACCGAGGAACACCGGATCGTTGAAGTACTGCCCGCAGCCCTCGCCCTTGAGGAACGGCAGGTACGCACCGCGCAGGTCGCGCGGACGCCAGCCGAGCGTCAGCGTGTCGAGCGTGAGCACGATCGCGCTGTAGCCGGAGTCCTCGGCGCGCTTGACGAAGCTGGCGCAGATCTCGCGGTCGTTGCCCCAGTAGAGCTGGAACCAGCGCGGCGCGTTGGTCTCCGCCACCTCCTCGAGCGAGTTCGTGGCCGCGCTCGAGACGATGAACGGCACGCCCGAGGACGCCGCAGCCCGGCCGACGCCGACCTCCGCCTCCTCGTGCGCGATCGACAGCACGCCGACCGGCGCGAGCATGAACGGGGCCGGGCAGCGCATGCCGAGTACCTCGACCGAGAGGTCGCGCGAAGCGTTGCCGGTGAGCATGCGCGGCCGGATGCGCCAGCGCCGGAACGCCTCGAGGTTCGCGCGCATCGTCTGCTCGGCGCCGGCACCGCCCGCGATGTAGCCGAACGCGCCGTCGTCGAGCTTCTCCTCGGCCGCGCGCTCCCAGTCCTCCGCCGCGATCGGCCACTCGGGCGGCTCCTGCGCGATGTAGATCGCGTTCTGGATCAGCGCGCCGGAGAACGACATGACGCGATCCTATTAGGCTTCCCGCGCGTGAGATTGCTCGCCGTCCTACTCGCCGTCGCCGCTCTGACGCCGGCGCAGCTCGTGTCGTCGTCGCTAAAGGCGGCGCGCGCTCAGCACTCGGTCCACTACGTCGGCACGGCCTCGGCCGGGAGTATCGGCTCGACGACGGTCGGCGACGCCGCGGCCGACCGCGGCGTCCAGTACGTCACCTATCGAGCAGGGGGCCACACGGGCCACGTGACAGTGCGGGTGGTCGCGAACACGGCGTACATCAAAGGCGATGCGTTCGCCCTCACCAGCTACGTCGGCTTCTCGGCTCAGGCGGCGAAGTACGCGGGCAAATGGGTCCGGATCCCACACACGTCGAGCGCCTTCAACGGTGTTGCGGCTGCCGTGCGCCTCGGTTCGAACATCGACGAGCTGCAGCTGTCGCCGCCGCTCACGAAGCTGGGCACGTCGACGATGCAGGGGCAGCGGGTGATCGGGATCCGCGGCCGCGAGACCCAGAACGGGATCACGGCGACCGCGACCCTCTACGTCCGCGCTGCGGGCACGCCGCTCCCGGTCTCGGAGGTCGCGACCGAAGGCACGATTCGCGCTTCCGTGGTCTTCAGCAAGTGGAACGAGCGCGTCACCGTTTCGGCCCCGTCCGGCGCCGTGACCCTCTCCTAGGGCAGCCAGCCGCCCTCGGCGTAGGACTTGCTCACGCGGGGCGGGAAGCGCGCGTACGCCTCCTGCGGATCGCTCGTTTCCCGCTCCAGCCCCGCGCCGTGCCGGATTGCGGCGTCGTCGACCGTGTAGGCGCCCCAGTTGGGGCCAGTCGAGTCGTAGCGGGCACCCATCGCCACGACCAGGCACGGTCCCTCCCCCGCGCCGACGATCACGTGCTTCGTGCCTGCCGGGCAGTGCACGAGATCCCACTGCTCGAGCGGCCGCTCCTGGCCTTCGACGATCAGGAGCGCCTCGCCGGCGACGACGAAGAAGTCCTCCTGGTCGGCCTCCCAGTGGTACATCGCCATCACCTCGCCTGGGCCGAGCGTGATGAGGTGGACGGCGTACTGCGGGAACTCGGGATCGCCCTCGAAGAGGCAGTAGGAGCCGCGGCCTTCGCTCGACCGCCAGCGCGCGTCGCGCGCATTGAGGACGAACCAGCCGTCGCTCATCGGGACGAGCCCGTGATCGGTCTGCTCGAGCTTGGCTTCCTGAACCATGGCGTAAGAGTAGGCTCGGGCTCGTGCTCCGCGAGCAGGAAGATCGCGACGCGGCCGCGGTCGTGGCGCTCCGCCTCGAGGCCGACGACTCGAGCGTCCTCTCGGAGGCAGGCTGGCTGCACTACCGGCGGCACCTCAACCCACGGGAGCGGGCGCTCGGGCTCGTCGCTGAGGTCGACGGCCTGGTTGTCGGGATGGGCAACGCGGGTCTCAACATCACGACGACCACTCCGGGCGCCGCCTGGTTGAACGTCCGGGTCACCTCTTCGCACCGGCGACAGGGCATCGGCTCGGAGCTCCACGAGGCGCTGCTCGCGCACCTCGCCGAGATCGGCGCGACCAATGCCACGTCGTTCATCCGCTGGACGGATGAAGGCGAGCGGTGGGCGTCGGCCCGCGGCTGGAAGCGGCTTCTGACCGGCCCGCTGATCGCCCGCAACCTCGACGACGTCCCGGCGCCGTCGTTGCCGCCAGGGTTCACCTGTGTCTCGATCGGGGAGTTCGATCAGCCCGAGGCGGTCTTCGAGCTCACGCGGCTCGCGATGCTGGACGAGCCGCGGCCGGTTCCCCTCGACGACTTCCGCTACGAGGACTGGCTCAACGAATGGAACGACCCCGACCTCGACCGCTCCGCGAGCGCGCTCGTCCTGCACGGCGACCTGCCAGTCGCCTTCGCGTACGTCAACGTTGCGGGCGACCGCGCCGCGCACGCCGGTACCGGCACGAACCCCGAGTACCGAGGACGCGGGCTCGCGACGGCCGCGAAGCGATTCGCGCTGCGCGCGCTGGCCGCGAAGGGCGTGTCGCGGATCACGACGTCGAACGCCGAGGAGAACGCCGCGATGCGGGCGATCAACCGCCGGCTCGGCTTCCAGCAAATCGGCGAGCACGTGATCCTCGGCCGCGACCTATAACCGAACTACTTCTACCTCTCCGCCCTCGCCGAAGAGCAGGTAGTGCACCGCACGCGGGAAGTCACCAGCGCGGCGGCGTGCAGTGCTCTCCAGCTTCCGGCGCAACTCGAGGTTCGATGCGCCGCGAAAGCCGCGGCAGATGTCTCCGTGGCCGGCCCAGCCCATGTGCGCGGCGCCGTTGCGGTACGCGAACCTGCCCATCCGCGTCGTGTCGCCCCATGAGGGCGCGCCGCCGGGGCGGGCCTCGACGTAGTACTCGGTCACTCCGAGCCCCGTTTCCTGCTCGAAGGCGACCATGATCTTGCGGTGGTAGCGGCGGTCCGAGCAGAGCTGGAGGAAGCCCCCGACCTCGGGGTCCTCGAGCTCGCGGGTCACTTCCAACGGCTCTCGCCTCTGCGCATGCGCTCGAGCATCTCGTCCATCTCTTCGTTCTCGCGTTCGAGCTGTTTCATGTGCTCGTAGTCCTCGCTGCGCAGGCGACGCCGGCGCTGAACCCAGCGCCGCCTCAGGAACTCCCCGATCAGGACCGTCACGAGCGGCCCGAGGATCAGATCGAGGAGGCGGATACCCATCGCTACTTGCCGGCCGCGGCCGTGCCAGGGACGAAGATCGACGTGTTCGGCGTCGTGTAGATCACCTGAACCTGCGGGTTCAGCTTCTCGATCGACTTCAGCCTGATCAGCTTGTCACTGATCGAGTTGGTGAGGATCTTGTTCGCCTTGGCCTGGCCCTCCGCCGCGGCGACCGTCTGCTCGGCCTCCGCCTTCACCTGTGCGACCTTGGCCTGCGCGCGCGCCGCCTCCTGCACCTGCACCTGCTTCTGCTCGATCGCCTCCGTATAGGCCTGGGAGAAGCCGATGTTGGAGACGAACAGGTCCGTCACGTCGATCGAGTACGGGCCGAGCTCCTTGCGCAGCCGATCACGCGTGTCGACGCGCAGCTGCTCGCGGCTGGCCGTGATCGCGGTCGTGGGATACGTCGACGTGACCTCCTTGAAGTCCTGGAGCACGCGTGACTCGACGAGCTTCGCCTTCCAGTTCGGCCCGACCTCCTTATAGAGGTCGACGACGTGCTTCGGATCGACCTGGTAGTTGAGGACGAGCCGCGCGTAGATCGGCTGCTGGTCCTTCGAGACCGCCGCGTTGTCGGTGCCGAGCTCGAACTGCTCGCTCTGCACCTGCACCGATTCGCGGCGCATGTGCTGCCACGGTGCCAGCCAGACGATGCCCGCGTTCTCCTTGCTGCCGGTGAGCTTGCCGCTGAACGAGTAGACGAGACCCACCTGCCCGGTCGAGAGCCTGTGCAGCGACATGAAGATACTCGCCGCGATCCAGAGCACGAGCACGAGCGCGGCGCCGCCGCCGCCCAGCGCCTTGCCGTCCCGGTCGGCGGTGCTGAAGCCCCAGATCAACGCGACGGCCACGATGATCACGGCGATCACCGTGATGACGACCCAGCCCAATTTCACTCCTCCTCTTTCAGTTTTCGGAGGAAGCTTTCCGTCCTCTCCGGATGGAGGGCCCG
>JBKPRG010000073.1:0-61925 GCA_046765815.1 Actinomycetota bacterium | reverse complement strand
AGCGCTCCGGGCGGGACTCGAACCCGCGACCTCTCGATTTACGAGTCGATAACCGGAGCCGTTCCGGCCCGCAGCAGAAGAAGACGTCGCGGTCGTGGGATGCGATCGGAGCGCGGAGTCGAACCGCAGCGGGACGCAGATGCGTCGCCGCTCCCTCAGATAACCGAGCCGCTTCGGCCCGCGACGATCGTGCAGAGGCAAACCCGCCAGGATTCGAACCCGGGCCCGCGAGGTTGGAGCTCGCTGTGCTCCCAGTTACACCACGGATTTGCGAAGCGGACGACCCGGGTCGAACGGGCCTCCCCGGAGTGGCGCCCCGGTGCTCTTCCCACTGAGCTACGTCCGCAGAGTACGCCCGGCTGGAATCGAACCAGCGTCCTCTGCTTTCGCAGAGCAGCGCTCTGTCCCCTGAGCTACGGGCGTGTCAGGAGCCCCCGGCAGGAGTCGAACCCGCACCTCGGCCGTACAAAGGGCGCGTGCTTGCCGTTGACACTACGGAGGCATTCACTGAACAAAGCCGACACGACGGCGCTCCGGCTGATCGAATTCGTTCGGTCCGCCGAAGAGTGACGCGAGCGTGAGCGTGGATCCGTCGCCTTGGCGGCCGTGACGCTCGAGCCACGCATCGGCCTCCTCGGGCGAGAAGGGGACGAACTCGATCTGCGCGACGCAGCGCCCCGGACGCGACACCGCCGGATGGAGCGTGCGAAGCGGTTCGTTGGTCGTCACGAGGACGAGAACCCGAAGTCCCTGCCCGATCAAGCCGTCGACGACGTTCAGCAGCCGCGACAGACCCTGACCGGTTTGGTTCTTCGCGTCGAGCGCGAGCAGCTCGCCGGTGTCCTCGAGGATCAGAAGGCGCCACCCGGAATCGTCATCGTCCTCGTCGAGCAGGACGTCGAGCATGTACTGCGGTGTTCTGCCGAAGAACGTCTCGGGATCGGTGATGTAGTGGAAGTTGCACCACTTCCGCCACTCCCATGCGAGCGCGCGCAGCGCGTGTGTCTTTCCGGTGCCCGGCGCGCCGTGCCAGAGGATCAAGCGTCCCGCGTCTTCGTCGTCGAAGCGACTGTTGACGATCGACGCCAGCATCGCCGAGACCCGCGCGGGATAGTTCCCGGCGATCTCCGACCACGCCGGAGTCGCGATCATTCGCGAGAGACGACGTGCCCGTTGATCGTGCGTCCAGAAACCGATCTCGACTTCCTGCCTTTCCTCGCATTGCGAGATCGGATAGCGCTCTTGCAGCCACCTCTTGGCCGCGGCCAGCGCATCGACAGTCCGGGCGGCACACCGGATGTGCGCACGTCCGCGCTCGAGCGCAAGGTGGACGAGACATTCGTCGCCGACCTCGCCGTCGAGGTCGAGGACGGCCGCCCGCTCCGCACGATCGCGGAGCGTCGAGAGCGCGTAGTCGAACAATCCTTCGAGCGTCATCCGCTCGGTCGCCCAGGACGCCGCGCTCACGTGTTCGAGATCCCGCTCCACGACGAGGTGCGCGAAGCGGGCAACCGTGAGGTAGTCGAGGTCGACCTCCCACGTCGCGGCGAGCTCACGACCCGCCGACTCGTCGTGAAACGATTTGGACATCGGTGTTCCTTTCCAGCGGCCTCCGATGACATGGCTCCCGCCGAGGCCGAGAACGGGAAGTGGAGACGGTCGGAGTCGAACCGACATCTGCCTCGTTGCAAGCGAGGTGCTCTGTCCGGTTGAGCTACATCCCCGAGCGAGTGCGGACGGGTGGAGTCGAACCACCACAGCACGAGGCGACAGGGTTACAGCCTGCTGAGCTCGCCGGTGCTCAGCGTCCGCATGAGGGTGGCCGGCCGGGCTCGAACCGACGCCGCGGGGCTCACAACCCCGAGTGCCGCCGCTACACCACGGCCACCATGGAGCGGGGACGACCGGGCTCGAACCGGCGGCCTCTCGCCTGACAAGCGAGCGCTCTGCTCATCTGAGCTACGCCCCCGAAGGGAGTTGGAAGGCGGGATCGGCTCCCCGCAACCGGAGACAGAGACGTTGCCGTCATATCGGCTCCGGAGCCAGACTGTTGCCCATCGGCACTCCTGCCAGCGCATGTCTGCGCCGCCACCTCCTCACCGGTTGGCCCCGGAGGCTTGTCGAAGCCAGCTGCACGTTACGGCCCGCGCTCTGCACCAGCCGTTGTTCCGTCACTTCCTTGGCCGGCCCGTCGACCGGCCATTCCTGAGTAGCGCGGGTGGGATTCGAACCCACGTTCTCGAGCTCATGAGGCTCGCGAGGACAGCCCCTCCTCTACCGCGCAGTCTGGCCGGCAGGAATCGAACCTGCGGTCTCCGGCGCCCGAAGCCGGCGGGGTGGCCTACTCCCCCACAGCCAGTCGTCGTTCCTGAGCACCCCCGGCGGGACTCGAACCCGCAGCTTCCGGGTTGAGGGCCCGGCGTCATCGCCGTTCGACCACGGGGGCATGCAGTTCATCCAGCTCCGGCGGCAGGGCTCGAACCTGCCTCTCGCGAGTAACAGTCGCGCGTCTTGCCGACTCGACCACGCCGGATCGCAGAGCGGAAGGAGAGGGAGTCGAACCCCCAAGGCCCGCAGGCCCACCCGTTTTCGAGACGGGATACCGCGCCGGTGGCAGTCCTTCCGAGAGTGGCTCCGGCAGGCGACAGTGCTTTCGCCCCAGGCTGGACAACCCTCCGCGTAAGAGGCGGGAGCTCTGCCGATTGAGCAACGGAGCCAGATGTGACCGGCAGGGATCGAACCTGCGACGCCCCGCGTTTCAGACGGGCGCTCTACCGGGCTGAGCTACGGCCACCCGAGGTAGGCGGAGTCGGAGTCGAACCGACGCACTCCTCCTTATCAGAGAGGTGCTCTACCTCTGAGCTATCCGCCTGAGATGGGCGAGGCCGGGCTCGAACCAGCAGCCTCTTGTTTGTGAGACAAGCGCTCTCCTGTTGAGCTACTCGCCCGTGCAAAGTTCCGGGACAAGGGATCGAACCTCGATCTCCATGTTCAGAGCGTGGCGTCCTGCCCGTTAGACGATCCCGGAGCGCTCATTGCATGACTCTGTTTTCTATGCCACTCGCCTACCCTTCGACCCTGGATCGCCGGCCGCCGGTTGCGCATGTCCGCGACGGTCGTCGTCCTACGTGGAGGAGCTTTGGAGCCCGAGCCTCGACACGTTCGCCGAAAAAGTGCAAGCTAAAGCACACGCTAATTGCCAGCGTCTTTTTCCAGCGCAACGCGCAGAGGGTCTTTCTCTCTCAGGCGGGGCCTCGATTCGATCTAGCGCTTGTTCAAGCTGAGCATCACCTTGCTTCTGACGTTGATCAGTCGCCCTAGATACGAAAAGGGCGACCCCGTTGGGTCGCCCTCGACTGGCTTGGCTACACGGCTGAAGGAACTAGCTCGCAAGCCTCCCAGCGAGGGCTCGGACGTACCCTGACCGGCGCGCGTCGGTGCCTTGCCGGCAGGGCAAGAGCCACGCGAGCGGCGTCGCTTCGGCGGGGAACATCGAGGTATTCAGATGAATGGTCGTGACTTTCATGGCAGACTCCTGCGAGACCATAGATGAAGATCTACGAAAGCGCAAGCGATCCAAACGAAGATCTAACGAATGATCGTGAATTAGCCGCCGGAAATACTGCTAGCGCGTAATCGGCGGGTTGAGCACGGTCGCCCCGCCGCGTCGGTAGAGCTGCGCCGGCCGGCCGCCGTTTCGCGTCGTGCTCCGCCCAGTCGGGACGAGGAACCCCGGCGACCCGGTCACCTTGCGGTGGAAGTTGCGCGGATCGAGCTCGAGCCCCCACACGACCTCGTAGACGCGCCGCAACTCGGCGACGGTGAACTCCCGCGCGCAGAACGCCGTCGCGAGCGGCGAGTACTCGAGCTTGGCGCGCGCCCGCTCGAGCCCGTCCTCGAGGATCTCGTCGTGGTCGAACGCCAGGCGTGCGCGCGCCCCGAGCAACTCGTCCACCCGCCGCCAGCGAGCCGCCGCGGCATCGGAACCTGCGGCCGGATCCGGGAGCTCTGCCGCCAGCGCCAGGTAGGCGATGCTGACCACCCGCTGGCGTGGATCGCGCCGCGGGGCGCCGTACGTCGCCAGCTGCTCGAGGTGAACCGGGAGCTCGACCAAGCCCGTCTCCTCGGCGAGCTCGCGCAGCGCTGCGTCGAGCAGGTCCTCGTCTTCCTCGACGAAGCCCCCGGGCAGCGCCCATCGCCCCTTGAACGGCGGCCCGCCGCGTTTCACGGCGAGCGCGCACAGCTGCTCGTCCCTGACGGTGAAGACCACGAGGTCGACGGTCACGGCAACGGCCATCGCTCAATTATATCGTCTGCTTGACGATAATGTGATCTCCTGTTATCGTCTAATTGACGACAAGGAGTGATCGTATGGCAGACATCAACACGTATCCACTGATCCGCCATCTCCGTGGGGCACCGACGACGTACATCCGACACACACGGCAGGGACAAGTCGTGCACGAGGGCGTCGCCCAGTCGTTCTGGTTCCGCCCGCTCTCCGCCGTGCTCAGCGAAGCGCCGGTGGACGACCGCGAACTGCACTTGCTCTTCCACGCGCGCACCAGTGACTTCCAGGACGCCGTCGTGCAAGCCACGGTCACGTATCGCATCGCCGAGCCGGGCAGGGCGGCGGAGCGAATCGACTTCGGCATCGACCCGGGAACGGGGCAGTGGCGGGCGACGCCCCTCGAACAGCTCGCCTCGCTGCTGACCGATCTCGTCCAGCAGCACGCGCTCGAGCTGCTCGCACGGCTGTCGCTCGCCGACGCGCTCGTCGAGGCGCCGCCGCTGCTGCGCGAGCGGATCGAGGACCGGCTGCGCGCCGACGAGCGGCTCGCGGACATCGGCGTCGAGGTCGTCGCCGTCCGCGTCGGCCCGATCCGCCCCGAAGCGGAGCTCGAGCGCGCGCTCGGCACTCCCGCCCGGGAGCTCGTCCAGCAGGAGGCCGACCGGGCGAGGTTCGAGCGGCGCGCACTGGCGGTCGAGAACGAGCGGGCGATCGCCGAGAACGAACTCCACAACCAGATCGAGCTCGCTCGGCGCGAGGAGCAGCTGATCGCCCAGCGCGGCCAGAACGAGCGGCGCCGCGCCGAGGACGCTGCCGCGGCCTCGCGCGTCGAGTCTGCTGCCGACGCCGACCGCGTGCGGCTGGTGGGAGAGGCAGAAGGAGACGCCGAGCGCGCCCGAGTCGCGGCGTACGGCGAGCTCGAGCCGCCGATCCTCCTCGGACTGGCGCTGAAGGAGCTGGCGGGCAACCTGCCGGAGATCGAGCGGCTGACGCTGGCCCCCGACGTCCTCGCCGACGCGCTGGCGCAGGTGGCGGGGAAGCGATGACGCTGGCGCCGCGCATCGTCACCGTCCACCGCAGGACGGAGCTCGACGAGCTGCTGTCCCGGCACGGGACGCGAGGCCAGGCGGAGTTCTTCCTGGCCTCGCGCGGCCGGAGCATCGACGAGGTGGACGAGCGGCACGGGGCGCTGCAGGAGGCGCTGGCCACTGTCGCGCACGCGATCCCGCTCGACTGGCGCCGAGCCGACGTCGAGCGCGCCGATCTCGACCGCTTTCTGTTCGCGCCGGACGACGTGATCGTGGTCGTCGGCCAGGATGGGCTCGTCGCCAACGTCGCGAAGTACCTCGACAGACAGCCCGTGATCGGCATCGACCCGGAGCCGGGCCGCAACCCGGGCATCCTCGTCCCCCACCCCGCGTCGAGCGTGGAGACCCTGCTCGCCGCCGTGGCGACGGGCTCGGCACCGTTCGAGTTGCGGACGATGGTCGAGGCCTCGCTGGACGACGGCCAGCGGCTCGTCGCGCTGAACGAGATCTTCGTCGGCCACCCCAGCCACCAATCGGCCCGGTACCGGCTGTTCGCAGGAGGAGCCGGCGAACGGCAATCGTCTTCGGGGCTGATCGCGTCGACCGGGACCGGCGCGACCGGCTGGTGCCGCTCGATCTGGCAGCAGTCGCACTCGGGGCTGCAGCTGCCTCGGCCGGACGAGGACCGGATCGCGTGGTTCGTGCGCGAGGCCTGGCCCTCGCCGGCTACCGGCACGACGCTCGTCGAGGGGGAGCTCGGGCCGGATGACGAGCTGCGCGTCGTCGCCGAGACCGACGGCCTCGTCGCCTTCGGCGACGGCATCGAGTCCGACCGGCTCACGCTCGCCTGGGGGCAGGAAGCACGGCTGCACGTCGCCGACGGCCGCCTTCGGCTTGCCGCCTGATCTCAGACGCGGCCCGCGACTCGCAGCAGGTACTCCTCCCGGTTGAGCGGGTTGTGATCGGATCGCGCGCGGGACGGGACGGCGCCGGTGACGGGCTCGTAGCGGTCGAAGACGCATTCGAGGACGCCTTCCCCCTTCGTCAGCGCGGGCAGCTTCTGCCGAAGCTCGTGCACGTGCGCGGCGGCGATGTCGCCTTCGATCGTGCACGACGAGCCGCGGACGTCGGGCACGCCCGCGGCGGCGCGCAGCCGCGCGAGCGCGGGCAGCAGCGGGCCGACCACCGCTGCCGGAGCGTCGAGCCGGAAACGGTGAATCGGCTGGTACACCGTCGTGCCCGCTTCGCGCAGCGCCGCCATCACGACGAGCGGCGTGAGCCCGCGGAAGTCGGCCCCGGTGCTCGACATGCTCTTCGAGAAGCCCTGGTGCGCATGGCTCTGGCGCGGGAAGTAGCCGGAGTGGGTCATCGTCACCGCACAGTCGAGGACCTCCCAGCCGTAGAGGCCTTGCCCCAGCGTCTCCCGCAGCGTGTCCTCGACCGCCCGGAAGAACGCGATCGGCATCGATCCCAGCTCGACCTCCAACCGGAACATGACGCCCGCGCCCACAGGCGCCGGCTCGACACGCAGGCCGACGCCGGCGAGGAAGGGATTCGAGTCCGCGCGCAGGCGTTCGACCGACTCGCCGACGCCGCTGGGCCGCTCGATGCAGATGGTCGTCGTCTCGCGGAAGCCGACGTCGAGGCCGTACTCCTCCGCGAGCGTGGCCTGGATGACCTCCTTCTGCACCTCGCCGTAGAGCGACACGGAGAGCTCCTGGCGCACGTCGTCCTGGCGGACGTTGATGAGCGGGTCCTGCTCCGCGAGCTGCGCGAGCGCCGCCCGCAGCGGACCGCGCTCCCTCGGACTGTGCGGCTCGACGATGGTCTCTAGCGTCGGGGGAGCGAAGTGGTGCTCGACCGCGCGATGCGGCTCGCCGATCGGGTCGCCGATCTGGATCTCCGGCAGCCCCCAGAGCTTCCCGATCTCACCGGCCGCGATCGCCGGCCGCGCAACCGCGGGGCCGTCGTCGAACACGGCGACGGCGGTCACCTTGCGCTCGGCGCCGTCGCCGAGGCGCAACCGGTCGCGAACACGAACGGTGCCGGCGAACATGCGGACGTAGGCGATCTTCTCGCCTACCGGGCCGCGCTCGATCTTGAAGACGCTGCCCGAGGGAGGCGCGTCCGCGTCGCGCGTCGCCGTCGGCAGCAGCTCGGCGATGCCCCGCGTCAGTGTGTCGACGCCGGCGCCCGTGATCGCCGAGCCGAAGAACACCGGATGCACGACGGCCGCCCTCGTCTGGCGCGCGAGCTCATCGTGCAAGCCGGCCTCGGGAACGCGCGTGTCCGCGACGAACGCCGCGAGCAGCGCGTCGTTCCGCTCGGCCAGGGACGCCGCCAGATCAGAGGCGTCGACCGAGACGCTGAACGTCGCGGCTCGGGTGCCCAGACCTGCAGGCGATCCCATCGGAACGATCGCCGGCGTCAACTTCTCCGCGATGCCCCGCAGCACGCGCTCGTCGTCGGCGCCGCGGCGATCGATCTTGTTCACGAACAGGAGCGTGGGGACGCGCAGCCGCTGCAGCGCGCGCATCAGGATGCGCGTCTGCGGCTGGACACCCTCGACGGCGGAGAGTACGAGCACGGCGCCGTCGAGCACGCTCAGGACGCGCTCCACCTCGGCGATGAAGTCGGGGTGGCCGGGTGTGTCGATCAGGTTGACAGTAACGTCGTCGATCGCGAACGAGACGACCGCGGACTTGATCGTGATGCCGCGGCGCCGCTCGAGCGCGAGCGAGTCAGTCTGTGTGCTGCCGTCGTCGACGCTGCCGGGCTCGTCGATGACACCGGCCGCGTAGAGCAGCCGCTCGGTGAGAGTTGTCTTACCGGCGTCTACATGCGCCAAGATCCCAAGGTTCAGCGTTCGTTGCTGCAAGCGTCATACCCTCCGAATAGGTCACAAAGCCCTTCGCGATGGACATGAACGCAGCGCGCATCTCTGCTCCTTGGATCGATTGGCGCTTGGCGGAACCAAGCATAGCGGCGTTAGGTCTCGACGAGGTCCAGTGGCAACGCAACGACGAACCGGCTGCCACGCGGATCGTTGTCCTCGACCCAGATGCGTCCGCGGTGGGCGTTCACGATGTCGCGGCAGATCGCAAGGCCGAGGCCCGCACCGCCGTCCGCACCGCGGGCCGGATCCTCGCGTGAGAACCGCTCGAAGATGCGCTCGCGTGCCGCGGCCGGCACCCCGGGGCCGGTGTCGCTGACGGCGACGCCGCCTTCACTGCCGTTCGCCACGTCGTCAGCCGCACCGTCCCCGCCGGCGCCGCCGCGCGGATCGCGTCGTCGAGCAGGTTGCCGATCACCTGCTCGAGGCGGTCGCGGGCGACGCCGCGACGCTCGAATGGCTGCGCGACCGCCTCACCGGCGCGCTTCGAGCGACTGCGTTGCGTCAGCTCGACACCGGCCTGCGCGACCTACGCGCCGCAACGGACGCGCGCAACCTCCCGGCTGCCGCCGATCACGCCGCGCGGCTGGGCGCGCTCGTTCGCCGAGCGGCGTGACGCCGCGTCAGGCGCCCTGCACGACCATCAGCTTGTTGCCCTCCGGATCGCGGAACCAGAACATCGGCGGGATCGGATCGCCGAAGCGGCTGATCTCCGGATCGACATCGACGCCGCCTGCCTTCAGCTGCGCGTGGTACCTGTCGACGTCGTCGCTCTCGAGCGTGATGCCGGTGTCCTTGCCGCCCGCGGTCACACCCGGACCGGGAGGGCAGATCGCGATCGGCGTCTCCGCGCCGGGCGGCGCGACCTCGATCCACCGATCGCCGGCGCCGAACGACGCGTCGACGCGCTTCTCGAGCCCGAGAGTCTCGGTGTAGAACCGGGCCATCCGGTCCTGGTCGTCGGCCGGGATGATCACGTTCGCCACCTTGTTGACACTCACGATTCCTCCTTTGCATCTGGGCTTGCGGCCACCCTGCCCGCTGCGGCTGGTCCGTGTCAACGTCCAATCGACCGCGGGCGAGGCAGACCAATTTCGAGCACGTCCGCGATCACAGCCAGCCCGCGCCGGATGAGCGGCTCGGTTGCGCCGCCGTAACCGAGCACGAGCGACGGCCGAGCTTGGTCGGGCGCAGCCCAGTGCCATGAGCCGAGCTCGACCAGCACGTTTCGCCGGTACGCCGCCGCCGCGACGGCGCCAATGTCGACGCCGGCGGGGAACGTGACGTAGAGATGCAGCCCGGCGGCCTCGCCGTGCCGGCGTGCCTCCGGGAGGAGGGTGTCGACAGCGCGGACGGTCGCGTCGCGGCGCTCGCGGTAGATCGGCCGGATGCGGCGGAGGTGGCGAGCGAACGCGCCGCCGGCGACGAAGCGGGCGAAGGCGTGCTGCTCGAGGAGGCTCGAGCCCATGTCGTCGTTGTGCTTCTCGCGCGCGAGCGGCTCGATCAGGCGCGCGGGCGCGACGAGCCAGCCCAACCGCAGGGCGGGAGTGAGCGTCTTGCTCGCCGAGCCGATGTAGACAACGTGGTCAGGTGCGAGACCCTGGAGGGCGCCGATCGGGCTGCGGTCGTAGCGAAGCTCGGCGTCGTAGTCGTCCTCGATGATCACTCCGCCGGTCTTCTCGGCCCAGGCCGCGAGCGCACGGCGTCGGTCGCCGACCAGGGCGCAGCCGCTGGGATACGAGTGCGCCGGAGCGACGAGGACTGCGTCGGCGTCCGGGAGCGCAGCGGTGTCCAGCCCGTGCTCGTCGACGGGGACCGGCACCGGTTCGAGCCCCGCTGCGGCAATCGCCGCGCGGTGCCAGACATGGCAGGGCTCTTCGACGACCACACGGCGAGCGCCGCGGCGATGCAGCGCGCGACACACCAGCGTCAGCCCCTGCATGAAGCCGCCACAGACGACGATCCTGTCCGGTGCCGCAACCGCTCCGCGCGCACGACCGAGGTAATCAGCGAGCGCCAGCCGTAGCGGCTCGGCACCAAGGATGTCCGGGTAGCTCAGCGCCGACTGCGGAAGCTCGGCCAGCGCGGCCCGGTAGTGGTGCAGCCACTCGCGGCGCGGGAAGAGCGACGGGTCCGGGAGCCCGCCGAGGAGCCTGATCTGCGCGCCCGAGGGGCGACGCCAGCCGAAGAACAGCTGCTCCTCGTAGTCGGGCGGCGAGTCTTCGTGCGGCGGCTCGGCCTGGGCGTACGGGCGCACGCGTGTCCACGCCCCGCGCTTGCTCTCGAGGTAGCCGTTCGCGGCGAGATTGCGATACGCCTCGACGACCACGCTGCGCGCAACCCCGAGGTCGGCGGCGAGCACCCGCGACGGCGGCAGCACCGCGCCACCGCGCAGGCGCTCCTGCTGGATCGCCACGCGCAACGCATGCTCGAGGCGCTCCCGGACGCCGCGGCCCCCGCCCGACGGCAGCTCGATGAGCAGGTCGGGCGGGAAGCCGTCGGCGGTGACCGCTGCGCCGCCTTAGATCGCGGCGCCTGCCGGCTGGGCGTCTGGCGCAGGCGCTCGCACGCCGCGCAGCATGACGAAGGCGGCGACGGCGCCGACCAGCGCGAACGCGACGAGGGCGACGAAGGCCCAGTGATAGCCCGACGTGAACGCGGCAGGCGTGAAGTGACCCGACTTCGCCCTCGAGGTGAAGATGGTCGAGGCGACGGCGACTCCGATCGCGCCGCCGACCTGCTGGGTCGTGTTCATCAGACCTGACGCGAGCCCGGCGTGCTGGTGCGGCACGCCGATGAAGGCGGCGATCGTCACCGGGACGAACCCGAACACCATCCCGACCGAGAACGTCAGGTAGAGCGGCAGCAGGTCCGGCCAGTAGTGGCCGTGGACGGGCAGCCGCGTGTAGCCGAGCACGCTTACCGCCAAGATCAGGAGCCCGGCGACCATGATCGGTCGCGGCCCGACCCTCGTGACGAGCGCCTGCGCGACGCCGGCCCAGATCACAGCGGTACCCGCGGTGGCGAGGAAGGTCAGCCCCGTCTTCAGCGCCGACCAGCCAAGGATCTGCTGCACGTAGAGCGTGAGGATGAAGAAGTTGGCGTAGATCACGGCACCCAGCAGCAGCCCGACGATGTTCGCCGCGGTGAGCGTGCGGATCCGGAAGATCGAGAACGGCGTCAGCGGCGCCGTCACGCGCATCTCCCAGAGAACGAACGCGAGGAGGATCAGGCCGGAGAGCGCGAGGAGGCCGATCGTCCGGCCGGTGCCCCAGCCGACGTCGGGCGCCTTCGAGATCGCGTAGACGAGCAGCGCGAGACCGCTGGTGACGGTGATCGCGCCGGTGGCGTCGAAGCGCCTGTGGCCGAGGTCGGCGTGGCTCTCGGGCACGATCGGGCGCGTGAGCGCGAGCACGATCACCCCGACGGGCACGTTGACGAAGAAGATCCACTCCCAGCCGAGGTACTTGGTCAGGATGCCGCCGAGCAGCACGCCGACCGCCGCGCCGGAACCGCCGAGCGCGCCCCAGATGCCGAGTGCCTTGTTGCGGTCCGCGCCCTCCGGGAAGGTCGTCGTCACGATCGACAGCGCCGCCGGCGAGATGATCGCCGCACCGACGCCCTGAATCGCCCGCGCCCCGATCAGCACGCCGGCGCTGTTCGACAGTCCGCACGCGAGCGAGGCGGCCGTGAACAGGATCAGCCCGCCCACGAACACGATCCTCCGCCCGAGCAGGTCCGACACGCGTCCGCCGAGCAGCAGGAAGCCGCCGAAGGTGATCGCGTACGCGGTGAGCGTCCACTGCACTGTCGACTCCGCGATGTGCAGGTCGGTCTGGATCGACGGGATCGCGACGGTCACGATCGCAACGTCGAGAATCGTCATGAAGAACGCGGCACCGACGACTGCGAGTACGAACCACCGGTGTCTGGCCTCGGCTTCAGTCACTGCTCATGCCTCCCTTGTGAACGGACGACCTCCATTTGAGACGAACGAAGGGGTGCTGGTCAAGATTCCGCGTTAGGATCGGGTCCGGTTGAGCGGACTAGAGGAGGGTTCATGTCCGGAGTAGAGAAGCGGAGCTTCGACTCCCCCGACGAGACACGCACACCCGACAAGACGAAGGTCGACGTGGTGCGGATGGGCGATACCAGTGCCGCCCGCATGACGTTCGAGCCGGGTTGGAAGTGGTCGGAGTGCGTGAAACCGGTCGCGGGGACCGACAGCTGCCAGGCGCGCCACGTGGGCGTCGCCCATTCCGGAAGGCTGCACGTCGCCCACGAGGATGGCAGCGAATTGGACATCGCCCCCGGCGACACGTACATCATCGAGCCCGGTCACGATGCATGGGTCGTCGGCGACGAGACGTTCGTCGGGTTCGAGTTCGAGTCGAAGTCGGCGGAGGAGTACGCGCGCGGATAGAAGGTGGGAAAGCCCCGCTGAGCGGGGCTTTCTCGTAGCAGGCCTGTAAGCCGGATTCTGTCGAGGGTGACCATCCCTCTCTGCAGCTACCCGGGCCCTCGGCGGGCAGCGTCTGCGGGCCCTGTTCGCCTTGCACCGGACGGGGTTTGGCGAGCCGCCGCGTCGCCGCGACGCTGGTGGGCTCTTACCCCACCGTTTCACCCTTACCGCCCGCACATGCGCGGGCGGCGGTGTCCTTTCTGTTCCACTTTCCGTCGGCTTTCGCCGCCTGGCTTGCGCCAGCGTCCTGCCCTGCGGTGTCCGGACTTTCCTCGACCCGCCGCCGAAGCGGCAGACCGCGGTCACCCGGCCTGCGAGCTGAATTCTACCGGCGTTTCCAGCACATTCTCGTCGCCGAGCTGGCAGCCGCACTCGGGGCAGAACACCGTGCCGCCGCGGGCGTGCATGACGAACTCGCCGCAGGTGAGGCACTCGAGCGACGCGCCCCGCAGCAGCGCGACGAGCTCCTGGTCGAGCGTGCGGTGGAGGTCCGCGACGGTCACAGCTCCCGGAAGACCCCCACCACGCGGCCGAGGATCTGGACGTGCTGCGCATAGATCGGCTCGAGCGCGCTGTTCTCCGGCTGCAGCCGCACGCGGCCGCGCTCGCGGTAGAACGTCTTGACCGTCGCCTCGTCCGCCGACTCGTCGTGGCCGGCGAGCGCGACCACGATGTCGCCGTTCCGCGCGTCCTGCGCGCGCTGCACGATCACCAGGTCGCCGTCGAGGATGCCCGCTTCGATCATCGACTCGCCCTTGACGCGCAGCAGGAAGTCGCCCTTCGTCGCCGCCGGCATCGGCACGTAGTCCTCGATGTCCTGCTCGGCGAGCATCGGCCCGCCCGCGGCAATCTGGCCGACGAGCGGCAGCCGCGCGACGTCGGCCTGCTCGTCGCGGCTCTCGCGCGGCACGGCCTGCGGACGTTCGCGGCCGATCAGCTCGAGCGCGCGCGGCTTGGTCGGGTCGCGGCGCAGCAGGCCGGCGCGCTCCAGGTTCGCGAGGTGCGCGTGTACGGTCGACGGGGAAGCGAGCCCCACCTCCTCGCCGATCTCGCGCACGGTCGGCGGGTAGCCGTGCCGATCGACGTACTCGACGAGGTAGTTCCAGATTTCCTGCTGGCGGGCGGTGAGCACGGTCGGCTCCTCCGAGGGGTCGAGAGACGGGGACGAACGTGTGTTCGCCACCAGGGTAGAGACTCCTGCGGACAGCGTCAACCAAAAGGAAAAGCCGCCTCGACAGAGACGGCTTGATGCGCTGGAGAGGACTTGAACCTCCACGGCCTATGCGGCCACTAGGCCCTCAACCTAGCGCGTCTACCAATTCCGCCACCAGCGCCTGAGAGCGCGCACAGTGTAGCCGCCTGCCTCTCACCCGATGGGCGCCAGCTCCCGTTCGAGCGTCGCGCGCTCGGGCTCGAGCCAGGCCGGCAAGGAGAGCGCCTCGCCGAGCGAATCGCGCGGCTCGTCGACGAGGAAGCCGGGCGTGTCGGTGGCGATCTCGATCAGCATCCCGTCCGGCATCCGGAAGTACACGGAGTGGAAGTACTTGCGGTCCTGCACGGGCGTCGGCCGCAGCCCGAGCTCTTCGAGCCGGGCGAGCCACGCGTCGAGCTCGTCGTCGCCGGGCGTGCGCCAGGCGATGTGGTGTGTCATCCCGGGCCCGATCAGCGCGGCCTCCTCGACCGCCGGCGCAAAGTCGAGCGGCCCGTCGTCCGCAAACAACCCGACATAGAGATCGCGGTTGCCCACGACGGCAACGTCCCGGAGGCGCGGCTGGTCGCCCGGCTGCAGGCGCAAACGCAGCCCGTCCGGATCCAGCAGCTCGGTCTCGAGCCCGATCGACGGCGAGTCCAGGCCGATCGACTCGAGCGTGCCGCGACCGAAACGGCCGGGCTCGGAGCGCGGCCACTCGAAGAACGTCATCAGCGACCCGGGCGAGCCAACCTCGTCGCCGAAGTACAGGTGGTAGCTGTGCGGGTCGTCGAAGTTGACCGTCTTCTTGACGAGCGAGAAGCCGAGCTCGTCGCGGTAGAACTCGAGCGTCCGCCGAGCGTCCGAACAGACGCAGGTGACGTGGTGGAGGCCCGTCAACTGCACGGGCGTGAGGCTACTGAAGCAGGCGGAAGAGCAGAACCGTGTTCGCGAAGAAGAGCACCGCGACCACGATCGTCAGCCTGGTCAGGTTGCGCTCGACGATGTGCGTGCCGCCCTGCGACTGAGGCGTGAAGCCCATGCCCGCAAGACCGGTGTCGCGGCCCGAGTGCATGAGGATCAGCCCGACCAACGACGCGGAGAGGATGACGTGGATGACGGCGAAGACCGGCAGCATCGCGGCCAGGATTGTAGCCTCCGGCCTCGTGAACCCGGACGAGGCGCGCCAGAAGATCCACGACCTGATCGTGATCGGCGACAACCGCCTCAAACAGGGCGTGTCGCCTGAGAAGGTCCGCCAGACCTACGAGCAGGCGCTGGCGCTCGCCGCCGAGCACGGGTTCGAGGCGACGATCCGCCCGCTGATCGAGGTCAGGCTCGCCGATCTCGAGCGGCTCGCTGGAGGATCTCCTCCACCCGAGCAGCCTGCCGGCTGAGGTCGTGCGCGGCGGCCGCCTCGCGCGCCGCCTCGTTCGGCGCCGGCAGTGACGCCGCCGTGTCGAGCGCCCGCGCGAGCTCGCGGACGTCGAGCGGGTCGACGAGCACGCCTGCGCCGGGCGGGACGAATTCGGGCGGCCCGCCGATCCTGGTCGCGACGACGCTCTTGCCGCAGGCGAGCGCCTCGAGGAGCGCCTGCCCGAACGGCTCGATCAGCGCCGGGCCGCAGACGACGTCGGCTGCCGCGAGCCAGCCCGGCACGTCGTCGTGCGGGACGCGCCCGACCACGCGAACGCCGGGCAGCCCGTCGAGCTGCGACCGCAACGGCCCGTCGCCAACGAACGTCAACGAGCCCCGGCCGACGAGCGCGAACGCGTCCGCGAGCCGCAGCACATTCTTGCGGGGCGTCAACGAGCCGACGTGCACGAAGGCCGGCGACTCGAGGAGCGCTGCAGGCGTCGGCTCGGCGAAGCGCTCGAGGTCGACGCCGGAGTCGACGACCTCCGTCTTGCCGCGAGCGTCCGGAACGCGGTCCTCGAGCTCGTGGCGCAGGTACTCGGAGACGGCGATCACCGTCGACGCGCGGCGCACGACGCGCCGCGTCAACGACGCGACGCCCGGGAGCTCGCCGACGTTGCGCACATCGCGCCCGTGCGCGACCACGACGAGCGGCGCGTCCACCGTCGAGGCGAAGAGGCCCGACGGCACGAGGAAGTGCGCCCAGACGACGTCGGGCGGAGACGCCGCGAGCACGCGCCGCCGCAGCTCGAGGAAGCGTGCCTTGCCGCCGGTGCGGCGGTCGAGCACGGCCCGCTCGATGAGGTGGCCGCGCTCGCGGAGCGCCCGCTCCTGCTGCGCGACGAACGAGCCGAGATCGGGGTCGTCAGGCCCCGGGTACATCTGCGAGACGAGCAGGATCTTCACGTCGCCCTGCTCGCAAGCCGGAAGAGCCCTCGCCCGCCGCGGCGCGCGACGGTCGGATCGATCGCAAGCAGCACGAGATCCGCGATCAGGTTGAGCAAGATGATCGCGGCGGCGGCGACGAGCGTGACCGCGAGGATCACCGGCAGGTCGTAGCCCTGCAGCCCCGCGAGCGCGCGGATCAGCGTGCGGCCGAGCCCGGGCAGCCCGAACACCGTCTCGACGTACATCGCGATCCCGATCGCAGTGCCGGCATCCATCGCCACCATCGTGACGACCGGCGCGATCGCATTGCGCAACGCGTGCGAGCGGATGATCCGGAACTCGGAGGCGCCCTTCGCGCGCGCGGTACGCACCCACGGCTCGTCGAGAACCTCCAGCATGCGCGCGCGCACGATGCGCATGTACAGCGCGACGAAGAAGAGCGCAAACGTCGTCCAGGGCAGGATCAGGTGCCACGCCCAGTGGCCGATCCCGCCGCACGGCAGCGGTGTCCCGGTCGGCGCGTTGCGCGCGACATCCTGGATTGCCGCCTCCGACGGCTTCGAGATCGTGCAGTAGCCAGACGGTGGCAGCAGCTGCCAGCGGTTGCCGACGAACAGTTGCAGGAGCAGGCCGACGACGAGCGGATGGGTCGAGATGGCGGCGACGCCGAGGCCGAGCGAGAGCCGGTCGATCAGCGAGCGCGGGCGGGTCGCGGCGAACGTGCCGAGCGGCACGGCGACGAGGAGCAGCAGGACGAAGCCGCCGAGCAGCAACGAGGCGGTGACGAGCGCGGCGCGCCAGATCATCGGCCCGACCGGCGACCCGACGGTACTGCCGCCGAAGAAGCTGATTGTCGCCCACGACGTGCCGAAGTCGCCGTGCAGGAGCCTGTCCATGTACTTGCCGTACTGCACGATCGCAGGCCTGTCGGTGCCGAGCACATGGTGCGCATGGGCGATCTGCTGTGGCGACGAGTGCTGCATGTCGACGAGGAAGCCGGCCGGGTCCTGCGGCACCTTCAGGTAGATCGCGAACGTGATCACCGACAGGATCCAGAGCAGGACGACGGCGATGCCGACGCGCCTGAGGACGAACCCGGTCACCTGACGCTCCGCGGATCGGTCGCCTCGCGCAGTCCTTCACCGAACTGGTTGAGCGCGAACACGGTCAGGAAGATCGCGATCGACGGGCAGAGCGTGAGCCACGGCTGCGTCGTCGCCGGGTTGTACGGGTTCGGGTTGAGGATCGAGCCCCACGTCTGCGCGAGGAGGCTCCCCCAGCTCGCGGTCGGCAGCTTGATGCCGGCGCCGAGGAACGTCACGCCGACCTCGATCATCACGTTGGTCGCGATCAGCAGCGTCCCGTACGCGAGCAGCGGCGGCAGGACGTGCGGCAGCAGGTGCGTGCGCATGATGCGCGAGTCGCGGGCGCCGACCATCTGCGCCGCCTCGACGAACTCGCGGTGGCGCAACGACTGCACCTGCGTCCGCACGATGCGCGCGGGATAGAACCAGGTGAAGAGGCCGATGATCAGGATCAGCTGGAACACGCCCTGGTTCAGGGCCCCGCCGAAGGTCCAGCGCGTGAGGCCGTAGGAGAAGAGGCTGCCGATCATGACGAGGAAGAGGAGCAGCGGGAACGCCATCACGAGGTCGGTGAAGCGCGAGATGACGGCGTCGACGAAGCCGCCGAAGTAGCCGGCGAGCGAGCCGAGGACGATGCCGACGAGGAGCGCCACGAGCGCGGCGCCGGCGGCGACCTCCAGCGAGACCCGGCCGCCGTAGAGAATGCGCAGGAACTCGTCGCGGCCGAGCTGGCTGTCCGCGCCGAGGAGCAGGAACGTCTTGCCCGTGCCCTTTGGCGGCGGCGGATGCTTGAACGCAAACGGGTCGTCGCCGACGACCTCGTGCGTGTCCCACGTGACGGTGACCGGACCGGCCGGCCGCAGCCCGACGCTGACGGCGTAGGGGAAGAACTCGTTCGGGCCGTGCCCGACGAGCTTCCCGTAGAGCGGTGCGCCCGGGCCGACGGCCAGCACGACGAGGATGAGGAAGCAGCCGCACGCGACCGCGACCCGGTCGCGCTTCAGGCGCCGCCACGCGAGCGCCCACTGCCCCTGCGGCTTCAGCGCCGTCGCGTCGTACGACCCCTCGAGATCCATGGCGCTAGTGGTCGTGCGTGCCCCACTCGTCGCGCAGGACGGTGCAAATCTCGCCGACGGTGCAGCGCGCGCGAAGCGCCTCGCGCATCGGCGGCAGCAGATTCGCGGTGCCGCGCGCCGCGTCGCGCACGGCGTCGAGCGCCGCCGCGGACTGCTCGGCGTTCCGCGCTTCGCGGACGCGGGCGGTCCGCTCCCGCTGGCGCCGCTCCGCCTCGGGGTCGATCGTGTGGAGCTCGATCGGCTGCTCCTCCGCCGCCGCGTACCTGTTGACGCCGACGATCACGCGCTCGCCCGCCTCGACCTCCTGCTGCCACTTGAAGGCCGCGCTCTCGATCTCGCTCTGGATGAAGTCCTGCTCGATCGCCTGCACCGCACCGCCGAGCGAGTCGACGCGTTCGATCAGCTCCCAGGCGCGCGTCTCGAGCTCGTCGGTCAGCGCCTCGATGTAGTACGAGCCGCCGAGCGGATCCGCCGTGCCGGTCGTTCCGGCCTCGTTCTGCAGCACCTGTTGCGTGCGCAGCGCGATGGTCGCGGCGCGCTCAGACGGCAGCGCGAGCGCCTCGTCGAACGAGTTCGTGTGCAGCGACTGCGCGCCGCCGCACACCGCAGACAGCGCCTGCACGGCGACGCGGACGATGTTGTTCTCCGGCTGCTGCGCGGTCAGCGTCGAGCCCCCCGTCTGCGCGTGGAAGCGGAGCGCGAGCGCCTTCGGGTTCGTCGCGCCGAAGCGGTCGCGCATGATCCGCGCCCAGAGGCGCCGCGCCGCGCGGAACTTCGCGACCTCCTGGAAGAAGTCGTTGTGCGCGTTGAAGAAGAAGGACAGGCGCACGCCGAACTCGTCTGGCGAGAGCCCGGCCTCGACGGCGGCCGCGCAGTACGCGATCCCGTTCGCGAGCGTGAACGCAAGCTCTTGCACCGCGGTGGAGCCCGCCTCGCGGATGTGGTAGCCGGAGATCGAGATCGTGTTCCACGCCGGGATCCGCTCCGCGCAGTAGGCGAAGAGGTCGGTCGTCAGCCGCATCGAGGGCCGCGGCGGGAAGATGTAGTTCCCGCGCGCGATGTACTCCTTGAGGATGTCGTTCTGCACGGTGCCGCGGAGCGCGGTGCCGGGCACGCCTTGCGCCTCGGCGACGAGCTCGTACAGGAGGAGGAGCAGCGACGCCGGCGCGTTGATCGTCATCGACGTCGAGACCTCGTCGAGTGGGATCCCGTCGAGCAGGACCTCCATGTCGGCGATCGAGTCGATCGCGACGCCCGTGCGCCCGACCTCGCCGAGCGCATGCTCGTCGTCGGAGTCGTAGCCCAGCTGCGTGGGCAGATCGAAGGCGATCGAGAGACCCGTCTGTCCGTGGGCGAGCAGGTACCGGTAGCGCGCGTTCGATTCCTCCGCGGAGGCGAAACCCGCGTACTGCCGCACCGTCCACGGCCGACCGCGGTACATGTCCCGGTACGGGCCGCGGGTATACGGGAACTCGCCCGGCAGCTCCAGCGCCGCCGGCGCGTCCTCCGCCGTGAAGACCGGCTTTACCTCGATCCCTGATTCCGTCTCGCGCCGATCGGTCGCCGCCACGGCGAAAGTATGCTCAGCCCGTGACCGTGCGCGTCCGCCTGTTCGCCGGCCTGCGCGAGCACGCGGGGTGGTCCCAGCGGGAGATCGAGGCGTCCACCGTGGCCGACGTCTGGAACGCGCTCGGGCTCGGCGCGGAGCCGGAGGGGCTGCTCTACGCCGTCAACAAGGAGTACGCCGAGCGGACGCACGCGCTCGCGGACGGCGACGAGGTGGCGGTGATCCCACCCGTCTCCGGCGGCGCGTTCCTGCTCAGCGACGAGCCGTTGTCGCTCGACCGCGTCGTCGACGAAGTGCGCGACGAGCGCGCGGGCGCGATCGCCACTTTCACGGGCACGACACGCGCGACGTCGCGCGGCCGCGAGGTCGTGCACCTCGACTACGAGGCGTACGAGGGAATGGCGGAGCAGGTGATGGCGGAGATCGCGCGCGAGCTCGAGGAGCGCTACGACCTCTGCGCCGTCGCCGTGCACCACCGTACGGGCCGAGTCACGATCGGCGAGACGTCGGTCCTGATCGCGGTCTCGGCTCCGCACCGCGCCGACGCGCTCGCCGCCTGCCGCGACGCGATCGATCAGCTCAAGGAACGCGTGCCGCTGTGGAAGAAGGAGGTGTACGAGGGCGGCGAGGAGTGGATCGGGCGGGGTAGTTAGATCGCCGGTTCTAGCGCGAACCGGAGACAGGGCTACAGTGAGCCGGTGAGTTACGACCTCCGCGACTACGAGCCGATTCACCCGCGTGGACGCGACTGGCGCGGGCTCGGCAAGCGCCTGTTCGGGCCGCTCGTCGCGGCGGTGATCGCGCTCGCGAAGTTCTCGTTCATCCTCGTCAAGTTCTCGAGCATCTTCGTGGCAGTCGGGCTGTATGCGCTTTTCTGGGGCTGGAAGTTCGCGATCGGCTTCGTGCTGTTGATCCTGGTGCACGAGCTCGGTCACTTCATCGAGGCGAAACGCGAGGGCCTGCACCCCCAGCTCCCGGTGTTCATCCCGTTCCTCGGCGCATACGTCCGTTACACGCGCGGCAATCCGTGGCAAACAGCGCGGGTGGCGATCGCAGGCCCGATCCTCGGCGGGTTCGCGTCCCTGGTCTGTTACGTGATCGGCAAGGCGAACGGCTCCGACCTGATGCTCGCGCTCGCGTACATCGGCTTCCTGATCAACCTGATCAACCTGCTGCCGGTCGGCATCCTCGACGGCGGCGCGGTGTGGCGCTCGGCGCGCTACCTGTATCGGGGCGGCGGCCGCGGCAAGGCCACCTTCGTCTACATCCTCTTCGCCGCGACCGCGGTCGCGCTCGCGGTCGGGATGGTCGCCTCGCACGTGCCGCGCGGTCGCGTCACGTGAGCTCCACCGACGATCGCAAGATCCTCGACCTCGGCACCTCCGAGATCGACGCGTCCGTCGCCAAGATCGCAGCCGAGTTCCGGGCCGGGTTCGAGAAGGTCGCCCTCATCGACCGCCCCGCGGTCGCGTTGTTCGGCTCGGCGCGTGTGCACGAGGGAAGCGCTCCCTACGAGGATGCGCGGGTTGTCGGGCGCAAGTTCGCCGAGGCCGGCTGGGCGGTCGTCACCGGCGGCGGCCCGGGCGTGATGGAGGCCGCGAACCGCGGCGCGCGGGATGGCCGCGGCCTCTCGGTCGGCTTCAACATCGTGCTGCCGCACGAGCAGCATCACAACCCGTACCTCGACATCGAGTACACCTTCGACCACTTCTACGCGCGCAAGGTCTGCTTCGTTCGGCCGTCCGAGGGCTTCGTCATCTTCCCCGGCGGCTTCGGCACGCTCGACGAACTGTACGAGTCGCTGACGCTCATCCAGACCGGCAAGATCCAGCACTTCCCGGTCGTCCTCTTCGACTCCGACTACTGGGGCGAGATGGTCGACTGGATCCGGGGCGAGCTGCTCGACGACGGGATGATCTCGCCGGACGACATCGAGCTCCTTCACGTCACCGACAACGCCGACGACGCCGTCCGGGTCGTGCTCGAGTGCTACGAGCGGCGCTGCGCGGACGTGCCCGCCGAGCCGCGCAAGGCCGACGCGCAGTAGCTCGCTAGACGCTCTTCGGCAGGACGATGTACGGGCCCGGCGGCGTCTTGCCGGGGCCGTAGACCGTCGTCGGGCTGTCCGGGATGTAGTGCGAGCGGAAGACGTCGTGCCGGAGCTGCTTGCCTCGCGCGTTGTAGACCGTGCGCGTGACGCTCACGTCGAAGCCCTTCTCACCGGTGCCGTTGACGACCTTGACCGAGCGCGGTGGCGCGTTCGGATCGACGGCGTAGTTCATCGACGGGCTCGTCCATCGCGTCGGCTGGCCCGTCTCGGAGACGACGCGCCGGTGCTCGGACGTGCCGTAGAACGTGAACGTCAGCGTCGAGTCGGTGTACGACGCCTTGATCAGGAGGCCGTCCTTCAGGTCGTTGCGGAAGCGGAAGTCCGGACCGCCCCACGACACGGTCGCGTCGCGCCCCATCGGGTAGTGCGAGAGATAGAGGTTGTGGTTCGTGCGCTCGAGGATCGGCAGGCCGAGGTCGAACGCATCGTTGAACAGCGTCGTCGCCGTCTGGCAGACGCCGCCGCCGATCGACGGCAGGACGAGCGAGCCGATGATCATCTGGCCCTCGAGGAAGCCGCGCTCGGACGTCCGCTCGCCGACGACGTCGTTGAACGAGAAGACCTCGCCGGGCTTGATCACCGTGCCGTCGATGAAGTCCGCCATCAGGTGCACGTTGTGAATCCGGTTGGAGGACGAGACGCCCATCTGCGTCGTGAACGACACGAGCTTGTGCCGGATGCCGAGTGCCTTCGCTTCGGCGGTCGTTAGATCAGGGTCGCGCTGCCCGAGCTCGATGCGCGCCACGTGGGTGCCGTGCGCCGCGCCGGTCACCGCCGTGACGAGCTTGATCGGGTCGACGTCGCGGCCCGGACGCGCCGGGACGACGCGCACGCTGTCACCCGAGACGGCGAACTGCGCGTTGTGGGCGCGGTGGATCCACCGGCCGAGCCGCGGCCGCGCGGCACGCGCGAGCTTGTCGGGATCGAACCGGACTGCGAAGCGGTGCGTCCTCTGTCTGATCAGGAGCGCGTGCGCGAGCTGGAGCTGCGTGAGGACTCCGAGGCGCGCGCCGTGGTAGCTGATCGCGATCGGCCGCGCGAGCAGCAACTCGGCGGTCGACGCAGCGCTCCTCGCCGCCGGATCGAGGATCGCAGGGCGCACGTCCGTGAACGGCGCGTCGATCGTGCTCGCGTCACCCGCAAGCAGATCGAGCAGCGCAGCGCGATCGAGCTGACGGCCCATGCGTGCCGGGGTGACAACGACGTGCGTTCCCTGCAGCGTCACCGTTGCGTTGCGCGGCGTGGTGCCTGCGCGCGCGATCTGCTCGAGCACGTTGCCCGCCTCGCCGGCGCGCGCGAGCACCGGCTCGACGGACTCGTGCGAGGGCATGACGAGCGCCAGCGGCGTACCGGCGGCAAGCGCACGCGTCGCCGTCGCGTGCGCGTCGACCGAGACGAGCCAACCGCGCCGGACGTGGAATGAGCGGCCGCCCGCGCGGATCGTCACCGGTCGGGCCGACCAGGCGCTGATCGCCGCCTCGATCTGCCGGCCCGACTTCCCGCCGACGTCGGCGCCGAGGACCGTGACGCCGGGCTTGGCGTCGCCGTCGTACTCGATCGCGCGCGCGCCGGCGACGCCGACCGCGAGGACGAAGAGCACGACGAGGGTAATGGCGCTGCGATTCACGCTGACAGTGAAGCAACGGCTCCGGAGAGCCGGTGGTTTCGCTCCGTGGATTAACGTCAGGGGATGGAGCTTCGCGACCTCCCCTCGGTGGACGAGCTCGCGAAGGCGAGCAGCGACCCGCTCGCGATCGACGCGGCGCGCGAAGTGCTGGCGCGGGCACGCGACCAGATCCGCGCCGGCGGCGAGCCGGGCGACCTGACGGAGCGCCTCCACGAGCAGCTGCGCGCCGTCCGCGCCCCCGCGCTGCGTGGCGTGCTCAACGCGACGGGGATCATCGTCCACACGAACATGGGCCGGGCTCCGCTCGCCGCCGCCGCGGCCGAGCGCGTGGCGGCGGTCGCGCGCGGCTACTCGAACCTCGAGCTCGACCTCGACTCGGGCACGCGCGGCTCGCGCCAGGACCACGTCACCGGGATCCTGCGGCGGTTGACGGGCGCGGAGGCGGCGATCGTCGTCAACAACAACGCGGCGGCGATGCTGCTCGCGCTCGCCGCGCTCGCCGAGGGCCGCGAGGTGCTCGTCTCGCGCGGCGAGCTGATCGAGATCGGCGACGGCTTCCGCATCCCCGACGTGCTGGCGCGTTCCGGGGCCAGCCTCGTCGAAGTCGGGACGACGAACCGGACGAGCGCCGCCGACTACGAGCGCGCCGCCACTGCAGAGACCGCGCTGGTCCTGCGCGTGCACCAGTCGAACTTCCGCGTCGTCGGCTTCGCCGAGCAGCCGAGCCTGGGCGAGCTGGCGGCCGTGGCCGGGCGGCTCGGCGTCCCGCTCCTCGACGATCTCGGCTCGGGCGCGCTCGTCGACATCCCGGATGAGCCAACCGCGCGCGAGGCGCTCGCCGGCGGCGCCGATCTCGTGTGCTTCAGCGGCGACAAGCTGCTCGGCGGCCCGCAGGCCGGCGTCGTGGTCGGCCGCGACGAGCTGGTCGAGCGTCTCCGCCGCCACCCGCTGCACCGCGCGCTGCGGATCGACAAGCTCGGGCTCGCGGCGCTCGAAGGCACGCTCCTGCTCTATCTCGAGCCCGAGCGCGCGCTGCGCGAGGTTCCCGTCCTGCGAATGCTGCACGAGGAGCCGTCGGTCGTCCGCGCGCGCGCGGAGCGGCTCGCCGCGGCCGTCGGCGGCGAGGTGGAGGAGACGGTGGCGCGCGTCGGCGGCGGTGCGCTGCCGCTCGCCGAGCTGCCGTCGTTCGCGTGCGCGGTGGAGGAGTCGCTTGCCCGTCCGTTGCGTCTCGGCGAACCGACGGTCGTCGGCATCCTCCGCGACGGCCGCCTCTTGCTCGACTGCCGCACGCTCACGGACGGCGAGGTCGACCTCGCCGCCCAGGCCGTTCGCGCATGCCGCTGACGGTCGGCACAGCGGGCCACATCGACCACGGCAAAACGTGGCTGGTGCGCGCGCTGACCGGCAAGGACACCGACCGCCTCCCCGAGGAGCAGCGCCGCGGCATCTCGATCGACCTCGGCTACGCACCGCTCGAGCTTCCCGACGGACGACGCCTCTCGGTCGTCGACGTGCCCGGCCACGAGCGCTTCGTCCGGACGATGATCGCGGGCGCGACCGGCATCGACCTCTTCCTCCTCGTTATCGACGCACAGGAGGGTGCGCGACCGCAGACGCTCGAGCATCTGGCCGTGCTCCGGCTCCTCGGTGTCGAGCACGGCGTGGTCGCGGTCACGAAGGCCGACACGGTCGACGAGGAGACGCTCGAGCTCGCACTCGAGGAGGCGCGCGAGCTCGTGCCAGGCGCCGAGGTTGTCGCAGTGTCGGCGAAAACGGGTGCCGGCCTCGACGAGCTTCGCGCCACCCTGGGCCGCGTGCCGGTCGTCGAGCGCAGATCGGACCGCGCGACGCGCCTGTATCTCGACCGGGTGTTCACGCTGCCGGGCGCCGGAACCGTGGCCACCGGCACGCTCTGGTCGGGGACGATCGCCGCCGGCGACCTGCTGCGGCTCGAGCCGGCGGGGCGGATCGTCCGCGTGCGCAGCGTCCAGGTGCACGACGCGCCGGTTGACCGCGCAGAGGCAGGCCAGCGCGTCGCCGTCAGCCTGCCGGCGCTCGAACGGCGCGACCTCGCCCGCGGCGACGCGCTCGTCGAGCCGGGCCACTATCCGGTTTCGTACCGGCTCGACGTGAAGCTGACCGAGCTGACGGAGGTGCCCGCCGCGGTGACCGTGCACGTCGGCACGAAGGCGGTACCAGCGCGGCTGGTGCGCGACGGCGACTACGCGCAGCTGCGGCTGCGAAGTCCCGTCGTCGCGGCACGCGGCGACCACGTCGTCCTCCGCACGGAGACGACCGTCGCGGGCGGCCTCGTGCTCGACCCCTCGCCCCCGCGGCGGTTCGAGGCGGCGCGGCTGGCGGTTCTCGAGCACGGCCCGCCGGCAGAGATCGTGCACACGCTCGTCGATTCGCCGGTGAGCGGGCGTGACCTCCAGGCGCGCGGGCTGCTCGAGCCCGCCGAGCTCGCGGCAGGGCTGGCGGCGGTGCGATCGGCAGGCGAGCACTACTTCTCCGACGCCTGGCTCGAGCGACTGCGCGGCGACGTGCGCCGGCGTCTCGCCGAACGGGCCGCGGCGAACCCACTCGACCCGGGTCTCTCGCTCGCGGAGCTGCTGCCGGCCGAGCCGTGGGCGCCGCACGTCGTCAACCTGCTGGAGATCGAGCGCCGCGGGGCGAAGGCGTATCTGCCCGGTGCGGCCGCGAGCCTCGGCGAGCGTGCCCAGGCCGCCTCGGAGCTCGAGGCCCAGCTCGACCAGGAAGGGATCGCCAAGGTCGAGGATCGGCAGCTCGCCGCGTTCCTCGAGGAGCGCGATCGGCTGCGGCGCGTCGGCGACGGCTTCGCTGTCTCGACCGATCTCTACGACCGGGGGCGCACACTCCTCGCCACGCTCGACCCGATCACGCTCGCCTCGTTCCGCGACGCGCTCGGCGTCGGACGTCGCACAGCGCAGCTTCTGCTCGAGCGCTACGACGCCGACGGCCTGACGCTGCGCCGAGGCGACGTGCGCGTCCTGCGCCGCGCCCGCGGGTAGATTCGACGTAGGGAGTGGCACGGGCCCGGTGGCCCAGCCGGTCTTCAAAACCGGTGAGGCGTGGCAGCCCCACGCTGGCTCGGTTCGACTCCGGGGCCGCTCCGTCGAGCCTAGAGCGCTGCTGCGCGCAGCCGCTCCGCATCCGCCCGCAGCTCCGCATCCGGGAACGGCGGCGGCTCATCGGCCGGGAACGGGAACGGCCACTCGGGCCGCGGGTCGTCGGCATAGCGCGGGATGACGTGCACGTGTAGATGCGGCACCGAGTTGCCGAGGATGTCGTAGTTCAGCTTCACCGGCTCGAAGACGCGCTCGATCGCGCGGCCGACGTGCAGCAGCTCGGCGAAGAACCGTGACGCCTCGCCGGCGCTCAGCTCTGTCGGCTCGACCACGTGCCGGCCGCGGAAGTAGACGTGGGACAATCCGCGCTGGACGCCGCCGCGGCTCAGGTATGCGTCCGTCAGCTCGCCGGCGAAGAAGCGAATGCCGTGCCCCGTTTCGTCCGGCCGACCCTCCGCGCAGAAGGGACATCCCTCGCCGCGCTTCAGGTCGTAGAACCGCTGGGGCCACTGCACCCCGTTAGGATCGCACCGTGCCGGAGACGGCGGACCAGTTCTTCGAGCGGGCACGCGCCGGTCTACGGACACCACCCGTCGAGGAGTGGGACACGTGGCCGTTCGACGGCGCGATCACTCCGCGCGAGCTCGAACCGCCGGTCGACGCGGAGCCGCCGCGACACGGCGTCGGCGGCGTCGACTGCTGGCACTGCGAGCCGAACAGCGTGCTCTGGTCGGATGAGAACTGGATGCTCCGACCTCTCGACCGGCCGTCGGGACTGCCGGTGGTCGTCCTTCTCGAGACAAAACGGCACGTCGACTTCCCCGACCTGGGCGACGAGCTCGCAGCCGAGCTCGGACCGCTCCTGCTGAAGATCCACCGTGCCGTCTCGCGGGTACCCGGCGTCGGCAACGTGCACATCGGCCGCTGGGGCGAGGGCAGTGAGCACTGCCATATCTGGTTCATGGCCCGGCCTGCACGGATGACGCAGTTCAGGAGCTCGTTCGCCGCGATCTGGGACGACGTGCTGCCGCCGACCCCTGAGGACGTCTGGCGCGAGAACCTCGAGCTCGTGCGAGCCGCGCTGAACGACTAACTGCACGGCCTGCAGCCCTGAAAGAAACGAAGCCTGCTCCGCGAAAGGCGGAGCAGGCTTCTCAGAGATCAGCCGAGGTCGGTGCGGAGTGCGAGCAGTGGTGCTCCGCCCGCTGGACGGCGGGGACGTGCATCTGGCGCGCAGGCGCCGAGTGATGTTTCGGCACGACCTGCGGCTTTGAACCATGGGAGCTCCCATGGGTCGCCGCGAACGCGACGCTCCCGCCGGTAACCGCGAGAACGGCGGCGCTTAGTCCGACGGCAGCTCTGCGGCCGAGCATGCCTGCTCTCCTTTCGCTCGGGTCGCGCAATCGTCGCAGATCGCATCACGAAGCGCGCGGATCATCGTTCGCCTCTCGACGTCCGGAAATGGTCTGCCACGTCTGATCGACTGGTCAGTCAGAAGATTGCGCCGCCGGGACCCGACTCCCACAATCACACGCGGCGATGGGGGGCACCCACGATGAGGAGCTGCAGACCTGCCCGCGGTGCGGGAAGCGCCGGCTGGCGACGGTCGAGCTGACCTCCGGCGTGAGAGATGTGTGCCTCGCCTGCGGTTACTACCGCCCGGCGGACAACAACGGCGACGCGTCGGACAGCGAGCGCTAGCGGCGAATGAGCACCGGCGTCCCGAGGGGCGTCAGCGCGAAGAGCCTGATGATGCGGTCGTTCGGCAGCCGCACGCAGCCGTGCGAGATCGGCTGCCCGATCGCGAACGGCTCGTTCGTGCCGTGGATGCCGATCGGGCCGCCGTCGGTCCACGTGCGCAGCACGTCCGAGAACGCGGAGATGCCGAGTGCGCGCGGTCCGTACGGGCCCGTCGTCGGCGAGACGACGAAGCGCTGCGTGACGAAGAACGAGCCGCGCGGCGTCGGCGTCGACGGCTTCCCGATCGCGGCCGACGACTTCAGCACGAGGCGGCCCGCCTTGTAGAGATACAGCCTGTGCTGCGAGACGTCGATGAGGATCCGCGCGTGCAGCCGCGTCGTCTTCACGTCCTTGCTGCGCACCCAGCCGGTCGTGCCGTTGGGCCACGTTGCCAACCGGACTCGGTACCAGCGGCCCTGGCAGTTCTGGCGCCGCTCGAGCACCGAGAGCGTCGTCGGAAAGCCGTACCGGTCGGCAACCGAGAGCCGCATGAAGGGCGAGTGCCAGGGCCGGCGGTAGACCGCGGTCGGCCGCACGACCCGAGCGCCGAATGTCGTGCGCCAGCTGGCGAGCCACTTCGACGAAGTCGCGCAGCCCGCCGCCGACGCCCCGGACATCGTCCCGCCCGCGCTCGCCGTCGCGGCGCAGGCTGCGATCAGAAGAGCCGGCAAGAGAAGCCGCAGACGCCGTGCCATCAGGTAAGGCTAGGACACGTCACGGATACCGCCAACCCCCGGGGAGGACGCTTGACCGTCATCACGCAAGACCAATTGCCGTGGAGGTCGATCGCGCACGAGCTCGTCGGCGCCGACCATGGGCTCGGCATCACGCTGCTCTTCGTCGACGCGCCGCCCGGTCGCGGCCCCTTGCTGCACCGGCACCCGTACGACGAGATCTTCATCGTCCAGGAAGGTGAAGCGACCTTCACGCTCGACGGCGAGCAGGTCGAAGCCGGAGTCGGAGACATCCTCATCGCGCGCGCCGGCCAGGCGCACGCGTTCGTGAACACCGGCACGGGCAATCTGCGCCAGGTCGACATCCATGTGAGCCCGAGCTTCAGCACCGAGTGGTTGTCAGAGTCGGAGTCGGAGAGTCCGGCGTAAGACGGCCACCCCGTCGCGCGGGTGCGTCAGCTCGACGAGCGCAGTCACCGAGCCGTGAACGGCCCGGGGGCACGCGAGCCGCACGAGCCCGCCCGACCGCGCGAGCAGCCTGCGCGGCACTGCCCAGAGCGTGGCCACGACGGCGCCGTGGCGCCGCAGGCGGATCGCGACGCGCCGCGCCCCGATCCACTCGTCGACGTTGCCGCGGTTCGCGACCGCGACGTCGACGACAGTCGAATGTCGGCGGCGCACGACCTGCAGGACGCCGAGCACGAGCCGGTGGACGACCAATCCAGGAACGCGCGCGACCACCACCACGCCGAGGCGGAGCCGTGCGACGACGCGGCGTCCCGAGGGCGGCTCGGTCGTGAGCAGGACGAGCGATGCGTGGTCGCCGGGTGGCGCGCCGCGCGGACTCGCGACGGCGACGTCGAGCACGGCGCTCCCTTTCGGCGGTAGCCGTAGCCGTGCGGGCCGCACCGTGAGCCAACCGCGACGCACCGTCACGCGCGGACGGCCGCGCACGTCGAGCGCGTAGCCCGACGCGGCCGCAACGAGTGCGACGGTGTCGGAGCTTGGATTGCTGACGTGGATCGTCGTGTGTCCCGGAGCGGCGACGACAACGCGTGCCGGCCATGCGGAGACCGCGAGCGTCGCGGCGGCGAGGGGAACCGCCGCGATCACCGCGCGATCACCATGAACGTGACGCCTGCGGAGTAGCGGCCCGCCGGCACCGACGGCAACGGCGCCGTGAAGCCGAGCGTCGCGGGCCAGACGTCGCCCGCGGGGGCGCTCGGTGCGGCCGTCGTGCCGACGAGGAGATCGGCGGCGGGCGCGATCGGCACCGCGGCCCGGGCACCGCCCGCGAGGGCGGGGCCGAGCTGTGCGCCCGCCGGTGCAGTCGACGCGACACCGAGCGGGAGGTCGGCGGGCGTGAACGCCGACCGGTGGACGCTGAGCGAGTAACCGGCAGCGGTGTTGCCGACGATGGTGATCGCCTCCGAGAGCGGCGTCGGCGTGGTGCCGGTTCGCACCTGGCCGAAGCTGAGGCTGCTGCGCTCGAGGCTGATCGACAGCAGCGGCTGGATGTCCACGTCGACCTGCGCCCCTTGCGACGCGCTGCCGCTCGGCGGCGGGCTGCCTGCGCACGTCGTGGCCGCCGCGGCCGAGTTCCGCGGTGCCGGCGTCACGGCGTCGAAGTCGGCCGCGTTGTCGTTCGTGTCCGTGCAGCCAGCGGCCGCGCGCGTCGCGACGGTGGTGCTCGACAGCGACGGCGCCGCGCCCGAGCCCTCGAAATCGGTCGCGCTGCCGTAGCCGACCAGGTCCTGGAGGCCGCTCGCCCCCGCACAACTGCCCGCCGTTGCGCCGCACGTGAGCAGCGTCGCGCTCGAGACCAGCGCGACTTTGCCGCCCGAGGCAGCGAGGTTCGTCGTCCCGGTCGCGTCCGGTGCCGGTAGCGGTGCGCCGACGGCTGCAGTCGAGGCGAGCTGAACCAGGTAGTAGCGGCCCGGTGCGATCGAGCCGCTGAGCGGTGTCGTCTGCCAGGTGGTGCCCGCAGCGCTCGCGTACTGGATCGTCCAGCCGCTCAGGTCAGCGCTCGCGGACCCCGGGTTGAACAGCTCGACGAAGTCGTTCGTATAGGTCGCGCCGCTGTTGCCTCCGCCCGCGTAGAGCTGGCTGACGACGACGCCGGGAGTCGCGCCGACGGCGGCGGGGACAGCCGCGACCACGAGCGCGAGCAGAAGTGAGAGGACGACGGGGACTCGATGCATCGGCGGCTCCGATCGGAAGGCGTTGACGGGTTCGCCGTCCTTGGTAGCCGCAGAGCGGCGTCGCCGAAAGTGTCCTTTTGCCTATCGGCGCACTCTTGGTGCAGTTCCGTGACGAATCAGGCCGGTAAGCGCCGCAGGCCGAGCAGCCGGCCGAAGGCGAGGAAGCCGGCGCCGAACGCGACCAGCTCGAACCCGCCGCGGAACGCGCCCTCGATCCACGACCGTTCCGCCACGGCACTCCCGAGCGCCATCGTCGCCACCGCAGCGCACCAGACCGCGAGCACCCAGGTCGCGTCCCAGCCGCCGGGCGGCCGACTGAGTCGAACCGGCGTCAGCGCCGTCGCGCCGCGGAGCGTCTGCACCGCGGCCGCCAGCGCAACCGCCGACGCGAGCGCGGCCGAGCCCGCGAACGCGAACCACCAGCCGGGCATGCCCGGCCGCAGTGCGACTGCATCGACGCCGTCGGCAATCACCACGACCCACGCGGCGCCCAGCGCGACCGCCATCCGCCGCTGCACGAGCCAGAGCTCGCCCGGCCGCCGGAGCCACAACACCGCACCGAGCACGCCGGCGACGAACGACACTTGCCCGGCGAACACGGCAGCGAGCCCGGCCAGCGCGACGATCAGGCCGCGCGCGCCGAAGAGGTCGGGCCAGCCGCCGGCCCACGAGACGGCAAGCGACGATGCGGCGACGAGCACAGCCGTGAGCGACAGTGACGCGAAGCCCCCGACGGTGGCCGTCCGCGTCCTCGCCACCCGCAGCTCGGAGGCGAAGCGCGCCGCAAGCTCGCCCGGCCCGCCCAGTTGAGCTTCGGGATTGCATGCGAGATGGTCCTCGAGCTCGAGCACGATCCGGCGGATGCGCCGCGGCTCGACGCCGCACGCAGCCAGCTCACGGCGCAGCTCCTCGAAGAACGTCATGCGAGCACCGAGTCGACGGCGCGAACGAAGCTCGACCACTCCTCGCGCCGCCGCGCGAGCGCCCGGCGGCCGTTCCGCGTCAGGCGGTACACGCGCCGGCGCCGGCCCGCCGCCTCCGACCACGAGCTCGCCAGCAGGCCGTCCGCCTCGAGCCGGTGCAGCACCGGGTAGAGCGTGCCTTCGGCGAGCTCGAACGCGCCGCCGCTGCGGCGGCGGAGCGCCTCGATGACGGCGTAGCCGTGCAGTGGCTCGTCGGCGAGGACCGCCAGCACGAGGGCGTCGAGGTGCCCCTTCAGCGTCTCGGCCTTCATACCTAGGCAGACTATACCTCGTGAGCCTAGGTGTCAACGCTGCGTCGGGCAGAACTTGTCGCCCGCGGTCACCTGGTCGAAGAGCTGCAGCTGGCGGCGGTGCCAGGCGACCTTGACCGGGTCGCGGGCGTCCCAGGCGCCGGGATCCCGCACCTCGGCCACGACGTCCGGCGTGACGCCGGGCCCGACGACGGAGATGCGGTAACGCTTGCCGACGCCCGCGGGCCGAGCGGGCGCGCCCGGCAACGAAGCGTCGTGCGTCGGCCAGAACGAGTAGCAGAAGGAACCGGTCGGGTTCCGGAAGACGATCGACGTGTCGCGCTGCCAGCCCGGGCCGTAGGGCGAGTCGAGCGTGTCGATGTACAGGCTCCGTCCGTAGCCGTCGGTCGGCTCCCCGCCGGCGGTCGTGTGGAAGCCGTGCACGGGGACGCCGCGATATATCAGGCGGCCGAAGATGCCGTGTGCGTCGCCCCCGAAGGCCCAGTTGGCATACAGCTCGGGCTGCGCGAGCGGCCCGGTCCAGTGCGAGAGCCTGAGCTCCCAGGCCCGTTGCCAGGAGGTCCACGGCATGAAGCCGCGGTGCGGCAGGTTGCGCTGCCAGCGCTGCAGCGCCCAGTACGAGCCGTCGGGCACGCGGCAGCCGGCGACGAAGTACGCGAGCTTCGGGCCGTCGTAGGCGCGGCACCGGTTTGTGAACCGCACCCACGCCGCACGCCCCTGGCTGCGGAGCCCGCCGCTGTAGTCCTTGCGGAAGCGAACCTGCGGCCGGTCCGAAGCCGGCGCGCGCGCGTTCACCGCGCCCCAGACGAGGACGTGCCGCTCACGGCCGCCCGCGCGATAGGACACGAGGGCCGTGCCGCCGTTCACAGCGAGGCTCACGTCGGTGGCATCGAGATCGAGCAGGTCGGAGGCGGCGGCCGGCGGCGGCGGCGCGACTAGCATCGTCGCGGTGAGCGCGAGGACGATCGCAGCGGCGCTGACGCCGCTCCGCGACAGCGGGCGCCACCTCGACGAGGGGGCGTTCGAGCCGTATTTGGAGTTCCTCGCTTCGGCCGGCATCGATGGTGTCCTCGCGCTGGGCACGACGGGCGAGGGAATACTGTTAGCAGCTTCCGAGCGGAAGGTGGCGCTGGCGCTGTTCGCGGCGGGGCCGCTGCCGGTGCTCGCCCACTGCGGCGCCCAGACGACGGCCGACACCGTCGACCTCGCGGAGTACGCGGCCGGGCTCGGCGTCGAGGCGGTAGCCGTGATCGCGCCGCCGTACTTCGCGCTGGACGACGACGCGCTGCTCGCCCACTTCGCCGCCGCCGCCCGCGCCTGCGCACCTGTGCCGTTCTACGTCTACGAGCTGGAGCGCGCATCCGGCTATGCGATCCCGGTGCCAGTGGTCGAGCGGCTGCGCGAGACGGTCGACAACGTCGCCGGCATGAAGGTCAGCGACTCGCCGTTCGCGAAGGTCGCGCCGTACCTGCTCGAAGGGCTCGACGTCTACATCGGCGCCGAGGCGCTGATCGCCGAGGGCCTGACGGCGGGCGCAGCCGGCGCCGTGTCAGGCCTCGCCTCAGCGTTTCCCGAGACAGTCGTGCAGGCGGTGCAGAACGGCGACTCGACCGCGGCCGGGGAACTGCGTGCGGTCGTCGAGCATTACCCACGGCACGCCGCCCTGAAGGCGGTCGTCAAGGCGCGTGGCGTACCGCTCGAGGAGGACGTGCGCGGGCCGCTCCGGGGCCTCACCGAGGCCGAGCGCACAGAGCTGCTCGCCGCGGTGCTCTAGGACGAGAGCTCGTCGATCGCCTGCCGCGCCCGCGCGTGCACGTCGGCGCGGCGCGCGTCGACAGGGTGTTCAGGAGCACCCTCCAGCGGCTCGTCCGGAGCAGTCGCCTCCGGCTCGGGCGTGGGTTCGGGCTCGGGCGCGCGGCTCGTCGCGAGCTTCGCGCGCAGCTCCTCGGCCGGCTCCGCGCCTTGCGCGCGGCGGCGCAGCAGCGCGCGCACGCCGAATGCGCCGACCGCGAGGGCAACCAGGCGCTTCACGCGGCCGATGCTACACTGCCGCCGCTTCTCGCCCCGCCCGTCGCGCCGTCACCCGAAGCGGCGTCCAGGAGGCAGGGCCGATTCAGTCCATGAGAAGGAGGAATTCGGGAACGTGAACGAGTACGAAGTCATGCTGCTGCTGGACCCCGAGCTCCCGGAGGAACGGGGGAACGAGGTCATCAAGCGCATCCGCACGTCAGTCGAGGGTGCGCAGGGCTCCTGGGACGGCCACGAGCCGTGGGGCCGGCGCCGCCTCGCGTACGAGATCGACCACAAGGGCGAGGCGGTCTACCACCTGTTGCTCTTCACGGCACCCGCCGAGACGCTCGCCGAGATCACGCGCGTCCTCAAGATCACGGACGGCGTGGTGCGCCACGGCGCCTACCGGCGCGTGAAGGGCGGGCACACGAAGGCGCCGGCGCAGATCCCCGCACCCGCACCGGCCGCGACGGGCGCGCCGGTCACGTCCGTGACCGCCGATGACACCGACGAGGGCGCGGAGTAGCCTGGGTCACCGACCCTAGGAGAGGAGCGTTATGGCAGCCAACATCAATCGCGTGGTGCTCGTCGGGAACCTGACGCGCGACCCGGAGATCCGCCAGACACCGTCCGGCACCTCCGTCTGCAGCCTCCGCATCGCCGTCAACAGCCGGCGCCGCGACGAGAGCGGCCAGTGGACCGACAAGCCGAACTACTTCAGCATTTCCGTCTTCGGCAACCAGGCGGAGAGCTGCGCGCAGTACCTCTCGAAGGGCCGCCCGGTCGCGATCGACGGCCGGCTCGACTGGCGCGAGTGGCAGACGCAGGACGGCCAGAAGCGCGAGGCGGTCGAGATCGTCGCCGAGTCCGTGCAGTTCCTCGGCAGCCGTGGCGACGGCGGCGGCGAGAACCAGTTCGTGCCTGCGGGAGCGACGGCGGGAGCCGGAGCCGAAGCGGACTTCGCCGGCGCCGACGACGACATCCCGTTCTAAGGAGAGAGCTTTTGCCCGCACCGAAGTCAGACCGCAGCTCGCAGGGCCGCAAGCGCGGGGCGCCGACAGGGCCCAGCCGCCGGAAGAGCTGCTTCTTCTGCAAGTCGAAGGTCGACGAGGTCGACTACAAGAACGTCAACGAGCTCCGGCGCTACGTGTCGGAGAAGGGGAAGATCCGCAACCGCCGCATCAGCGGCGCCTGCCGGCGCCACCAGCGCCAGGTCGCCGTCGCGGTGAAGCGTGCGCGTGAACTCGCGCTGCTGCCCTACGTCGGAGACAAGTAGCCGATGGAGGTCGTGCTCAGAGAGGACGTCGACGCGCTCGGCCTCCGCGGCGAGGTCGTGAACGTCGCGCGTGGCTACGCGCGCAACTACCTCCTGCCGCGCGGGATGGCGGAGGTGGCGACGCCCGGCCTGAAGCGCGAGCTCGAGCGGCGCGAGTCGCAACGGGCACGGCACGACGCGAAGTCGGTCGACGAGGCGCGGGCGCTCGCGACGCGGCTCGAGGCGCTGGAGCTGCGGTTCGACGTCAACGCCGGGCCGACAGGCTCGCTCTTCGGCTCCGTCACCGCGACCAACGTCGCCGACCGGCTGTGGGAGCAGGAGAAGGTGCGCATCGACCGGCGCAAGCTGCAGATGGACGCGATCAAGCGGATCGGCCGCTACACCGTGCCGCTCGAGATGTTCACGGACGTCGTCGCCGAGCTCAAGCTCGTCGTCGCGCCCGAGGGCCAGGAGCTGCCGCCTGAGGAGAAGCTCGCGGAGCTCGAGGCCGCCGAGGCGGAGGCGGAAGCAGCCGCGGCCGAGACAGCCGAGGCGGAAGCGGCCGCGGCGGAGGAGGCCGAGGCGGCGGCGGTCGCCGAGGAAGAGGAGCCGGCCACGCCCGAGGCCGAGGCCGAGGCCGAGGTCGAGCCCTCCGAGCCGGAGCCCGAGCCCGAGGCCTAGAGGACCGTCCACAGGCTCTCCACGGGCCTGGGGAGAACGATCAACCGGCTGTCCACAGCCGGTGGACGGCTGTGGATCTCGGCCGGAACTTTCCGCAAAGACCGTCCAGTTCGTCCACTACCGCGAGGCGAACAGACGTTCTATTATGCCTGCACAGCGCATGAACTCACAAGCTTCCAGAGGTCTTTCCACACCCTGTTCGAATGGACGGATCGGCGTTTGACTACCCGCCGTATGGCCATGCCTGCCCAGGCGCTCGTGACCGCCCCGGTCCCGCCGCAGAACCTCGACGCGGAGGAGTCCGTGCTCGGGGCGATGATGCTCTCTCCCCTGGCGATCGGGGCGGTCACCGAGTCTACGAACCTGACCGCCGGCGACTTCTATCGCGAGAGCCACGGCCAGATCTACAAGGCCATCCTCGGCCTCTACGCGAAGGGCGAGCCGGTCGACGCGATCACCGTCGTCGACGAGCTCGACCGGACCCAGTCGCTGGAGTCGGCCGGCGGCGCGGAGCGCGTGCACGAGCTGGCGACGCTCGTTCCGGCCGCCTCGAATGCGCCGCACTACGCGCGCATCGTCAGCGAGATGTCGACGCTGCGCGGCCTCATCCGCGCCGGCAACGACATCGCACGGCTCGGGTTCGACCGGCCGGGCGAAACGGTCGAGCTGGTCGACCGCGCCGAGTCGATCGTCTTCCACCTCTCCCAGCAGCGGGTGTCGAGCGAGTTTGCGCACATCGACGACCTGCTGAAGGACTCGTTCGAGACGATCACGAAGCTCTACGAGGCCGGCGAGGAGATCACGGGGACGCCGTCCGGGTTTCGAGATCTCGACAGGCTGACGTCGGGCTTCCAGCCCGGCAACCTCATCATCGTCGCCGCCCGCCCGTCGATGGGCAAGTCGGCGCTGGCGCTGTGCATGGCCGCCAACGTCGCGGTCCGGAAATCAGTGCCGGTCGCCCTCTTCACGCTCGAGATGTCGAAGGCGGAGGTGACCCAGCGGCTGATGTGCGCCGAAGGCAAGGTCGAGTCGCAGCGACTCCGCACCGGCAAGCTGCAGGTGGACGACTGGCCGCGCCTCACGGCCGCGTGCGACAAGCTCGCCAAGGCCCCGATCTACGTCGACGACACCGGCTCGATCACGATGATGGAGATCCGGTCGAAGCTGCGCAGGCTCAAGTCGAAGCAGCCGGAGCTCGGGCTCGTGATCGTCGATTATCTGCAGCTGATGACGAGCGGCACGACCGTCGAAAACCGCGTGCAGGAGGTCTCGCAGATCTCGCGTGCGTTGAAGGTGCTCGCGCGCGACCTCGAGGTGCCGATCGTCGCGCTCTCCCAGCTGTCGCGCGCCGTCGAGCAGCGCCACGACAAGCGGCCGATCCTGTCCGACCTGCGCGAGTCGGGCTCGATCGAGCAGGATGCCGACCTCGTGATGTTCGTCTACCGCGACGAGTACTACAACCCGGAGGACACCGAGTCGGCCGGGATCGCGGAGCTGGTCCTCGCGAAGCACCGAAACGGCGCCACCGGCACGGAGAAGCTCGCTTTCCAGAAGCGCTATGCGAAGTTCGCGGATCTGGCGGCTGCATAAGTGACGACGGTCTGGCTCAGCCCCTCCGCGACGAGCTTCTCGTGCCTCTGCGAGCCGTGCCTCGAGGCTGCGCGCCGCTCGGGCGCGCTGTTCGCCGACGCGCTTGCCGGCGCGAGCGTGCGCGGGTCGATCGCGGCCGAGACCCACGCGGCCGAGGCGCAGTGCAACGCCGGGCACCGGATCCTGCTGCGCCGCATCGAGCGCCCGCCCGCACTCGAGCGTCACGACGACCGGCAGCTGCAGCTCTCGTGATCGAGCGTCAGCACGTCTGGCTCGGCCCTGAGGCGACAAGCTTCGTGGAGCCGTGCGAGGCGTGCGCGTCGCTCCGCGAGTCGCTGGCCCATGACGCGCTCCTCGTGCACGGCACGCTCCGGCTCGAGGCCGACGTCGGCTTCACGACGTGTCGACGTGGACACCGGATCGTCGTGCGCCGCGTCGCCCGGCAACTCGCACGCCGGTCTCTCCTGGCCGCGCGCTAGGCTTTTTCGACGTGCCCTCGACCGTGATCGTCGGGGCGCAGTGGGGCGACGAAGGCAAGGGCAAGATCGTCGACCTGCTCGCCCAGCAATCGGACGTCGTGTGCCGCTACCAGGGCGGCCCCAACGCAGGGCACACCATCGTCGCCGGCGGCGAGACCTTCAAGATCCGCCAGACGCCGAGCGGTGTCATCTCTGGCAAGACCTCGGTCATCGGCGCGGGCTGCGTCGTCGACCCGCAGGTGCTGCTCGACGAGCTGGACGACCTCGCCGCACGCGGCATCGACCCGTCGGTCGTTGTCGTTTCGGGCAACGCGCACCTGATCATGCCGTGGCATGTCGCGATCGACCAGGCGTCCGAGCGGCGCCTCGGCAAGCTGCAGATCGGCACCACGCGGCGCGGCATCGGCCCCGCGTACGCGGACAAGGCCTCGCGGCTCGGCATCCGGGTGCAGGACGTGCTCGACCCGAAGATCCTGCGCCAGAAGATCGAGGTCGCGCTGGCGGAGAAGAACGTCTGGCTGGAGCGGGTTTACGAGGACGACCCGATCGACCTCGAGGACGTCTGGACACGCTACGCGGGATACGCGGAGAGGCTCGCACCGTACGTCGGCGACGTCTCGCTGCTGGTCGACACGGCGCTGCGGGAGGGCAAGGAGGTGCTGTTCGAAGGCGCGCAGGCGACGCTGCTCGACCTCGACCACGGCACGTATCCGTTCGTGACGTCCTCGAACCCGATCGCGTCGGGCGCGGCGACCGGGGTCGGCATCGGACCGACCCGCATCGACCGCGTGCTCGGTGTTTCGAAGGCTTACGTCACGCGCGTCGGCGAGGGGCCGTTCCCTTCCGAGATCGCCGGCCCGCAGCAGGCGCAACTGCGCGAGCTCGGGGGCGAGTACGGGACGGTCACCGGCCGCGAGCGACGCTGCGGCTGGCTCGACCTGGTCGCGCTGCGCTACGCGGTGCGCATCAACGGCATGACGTCTCTCGCGCTGACGAAGCTCGACGTGCTCTCGGCGTTCGACGAGCTGCCGGTCTGCGTCCGCTACCGCCTCCGCGACGGCAGCGAGACGGAGCACTTTCCGGCGCACCAGTCGGACTTTCACCACGCTACCCCGGTCTGGGAGCTGCTTTCAGGCTGGCGGCAGCCGCTCGACGAGGCGACGTCGCTCGCAGATCTGCCGGCGCCGGCCCGCCAATACGTCGAATTCGTTTCGGCGGCGCTCGAGCTGCCGATCGAACTCGTCGGCGTGGGCGCCGCGCGCGAGCACGTCCTCGCGTAGCGCCGCGATGCTGGCGGTCAGCGGCAATACCTGGACACAGGTCGTCGTCGCGTTGTCGATCTTCGTGCCGGTGATCGTGGCGACCGCGCTGACGATCTGGGTCTTGCGTGGCAAGAAGGACGACCCCGACGAGCAACGCTGGCGGCTCGAGGCCGAACGGCGCGCCGCGGCGGAAACGTCGCAGCGGCGCGAGTAGACTCGCCGCGTGAAGGTGCTCGTCGTCGGCTCGGGGGCGCGCGAGCATGCGCTCGCCTGGCGTCTCGCGCAGAGCACCCGCCTCACCGAGCTTCATGCCGCCCCCGGCAACCCCGGCATCGCGATGCTGGGCCGCTGCCACCCCGTCCGCGCCAACGACGGCGACGGCCTGCTCGCGCTCGCGATGACGCTCGACATCGATCTCGCGGTGATCGGCCCCGAGGCCCCGCTCGTCGCGGGCGTTGCCGACGTGCTGCGTCAGAACGGTGTCGCCGTCTTCGGCCCGAGCGCCGAAGCGGCTCGGATCGAGGGCTCGAAGTCGTTCGCCAAGGACGTGATGCATGCGGCGGGCGTCGCGACGGCCGAGTCGCTGTCGGTGGCGCGCGTTCCATGTGTGATCAAGGCCGACGGGCTCGCCTCGGGCAAAGGCGTGTTCGTCTGCCGTACGGCCGGGGAGCTCGATGCCGCGCTGCATGCTGTCGAGGCGTTCGGCCAGCGCGTCGTCATCGAGGAGCTCCTGGAGGGTTACGAGGTCTCGCTGTTCGCGCTGTGCGACGGCCGCCGCGTGCTGCCGCTCGGCGCGGCACAGGACTACAAGCGGCTCGAGGACGGCGACGCGGGCCCGAACACGGGCGGCATGGGCGCGTACTCGCCGATCGCGCCGTTCGACGCCGGCGATCTCGTCGCCGAGATCCACGAGCCGGTGCTCGAGGAGCTCGCGCGGCGCGCGGCACCATTCGTGGGCTGCCTGTTCGCCGGCTTGATGATCACCGCCGACGGCCCGAAGGTGCTCGAGTTCAACGCGCGGCTCGGCGACCCGGAGACACAGGTGCTGATGCCGCGCGTCGAGGGCGACCTGCTCGGCGCGTTCGCGGCCGCGGCCGCGGGCGACCTCTCGCGCGCGAACGTGACCCTGGACTCGCGGGCGGCGGTGACCGTGGTGCTGGCGGCACCGGACTACCCGCGGCGAAGCGACTACGCGGGCGCCACGATCGCCGGTCTCGAGGAGGCCGAGGCGGCCGGCGCGCTCGTCTTCCACGGGGGTACGGCGGCACGTGACGGCCGGGTGATCACGAACGGCGGCAGAATCCTCTCCGTGACCGCAACCGCGGAAACCGTCGACGGCGCCCGCGAGCGGGCGTACGAGGCGGTCGACCTGGTGAGCTTCGAGGGCGTGCGCTTCCGGCGCGACATCGCCGCGGCGGCCCGTGGCTGAGCCGCGGGTGGGCATCCTGGTCGGCTCGGAGTCCGACCGCGAGCGGATGCAGGCGGCGATGGACGAGCTCGACGAGCGCGGGATCGCGTGGGAGTTCGAGGTGCGGTCGGCGCACCGCACGCCGGACGCGGTCGCCGAGTACGCGAAGAGCGCCGCGGGGCGCGGTCTCAGGGTGCTCATCTGCGGCGCGGGGCTCGCGGCCGCGCTGCCGGGGGTCGTCGCCGCCCACACGGAGCTGCCGGTGGTCGGCGTGCCGCTCCGCTCCTCGAAGTCGGTGCTCGACGGGCTCGATGCCCTGCTCTCGATCGTGCAGATGCCTCCCGGCGTGCCCGTGGCGACGGTCGGCGTCGACAACGCGCGCAATGCGGCGGTGCTCGCCGCGCGGATCCTCGCCGTGGCGGCGGCGCCGCCTTCCTGAAGCGGCTCTACACTGGCATCAGTGATCGCCCGCTACTCCCGCCCGGAGATGAGTCGCGTCTGGTCGGAGGAGGGCAAGCTTGCGCGCTGGCTGGACGTCGAACTGGCCGCGCTCGACGGCTGGGCCGAGATCGGGGCCGTTCCCGCCGACGACGTCGCCGCGATCCGGCGCGACGCCACGGTGCCGACGCCCGAGCGCGTCGCCGAGATCGAGCTCACCACCGACCACGACGTGGCGGCGTTCGTCGACGCCGTCGCCGAGCAGCTCGGCCCCGAGGGACGCTGGGTCCATTACGGGCTCACGTCGTCGGACGTGCTCGACACGGCGCTCGCGCTGCAGATCCGCGACGGCGGCGCGCTGCTCCTGGGCGGGCTCGACCGAGCGCTGCGCGCCGTGATCGCGCGGGCCGAGGAGCACCGGCGCACGATCTGCATCGGCCGCTCGCACGGCATCCACGCGGAACCGACCACGTTGGGCTGGAAGCTGGCCGGGTGGGCGTTCGAGCTCGACCGCGACCGCGACCGGCTCGTGCGCGCGCTCGAGTCGTGCCGCGTCGGCCAGCTCTCCGGCACGGTCGGCACGTACGCCGCGATCGACCCCGAGGTGGAGCGCGTCGCGTGCGAGCAGCTCGGCCTCGACCCCGATCCCGTCTCGACGCAGGTGATCGCACGCGACCGGCACGCCGAGCTGCTGTCGGCACTGGCGATCTGCGCGTCGTCGCTCGACCGCTTCGCGACCGAGGTCAGGCACCTCGCCCGCACCGAGGTGCGCGAGGTCGAGGAGCCGTTCGCCCGCGGCATGAAGGGCTCGTCGGCGATGCCGCACAAGCGCAACCCGAAGGTTGCCGAGCGGATCTCCGGGCTGGCGCGCATCGTGCGCGCAGCGGCCGGCGTCGGGCTCGAGAACATGCCGCTCTGGCACGAGCGCGACATCTCGCACTCCTCGGCGGAGCGGGTCGTCCTGCCGGATGCCTTCCTCGCGCTCGACTACATGCTCGATCGGTTCACGTGGCTGGTGGAAGGGCTCGTCGTCTACCCCGAGCGGATGAAGCGCAACCTTTGGGCGTCACACGGCCTCTTCTTCTCGCACCGCCTCCTGCTCGCGCTGGTGGGCGCCGGTGCCGATCGCGCCGATGCATACCGCCTCGTGCAACGCCACGCGATGCGAGCCTGGGACGAGGAGCTCGACTTCCCGACGCTTGTGCGCGAGGACCCCGAGATCGGCGCGCTGCTCGAGCGGCCCGCGCTCGACGAGGTGTTCGACCTCGACGCGACCATCGCCAACCTCGACCGTACGTTCGACCGACTCACCCGACTTGCTCAGAAGGAGGAACCGGCACATGTCTGAAGCTGCGACCCACGTCGGCAGCGGCAAAGTGCGCGAGCTGTACGCGCTCGACGACGACCGGCTGCTGCTCGTCGCCAGCGACCGCATCTCGACCTTCGACGTGGTCCTGCCGACCGAGATCCCCGACAAGGGCCGCGTGCTGACAGGCCTCTCCGCGTTCTGGTTCGCGCGCACAGCAGCGCTCGTCCCGAATCATCTGCTCAGCGTGCGAGAGGACGGGCGGTCGACCGAGTGCCGCCGCCTCGAGATGCTGCCGATCGAGTGCGTCGTGCGCGGCTACCTCTCCGGCTCCGGCTGGAAGGACTACCTCGCCACCGGCCAGGTGTGCGGCCACGCGCTGCCCGCCGGGCTCCTCGAGTCGGAGCGCCTGCCGGAGCCGATCTTCACACCGGCGACGAAGGCGACGACGGGACACGACGAGAACATCGACCGCGCGGCAGCGGTCGAGCTGATCGGCGAGGCGCTCTACGACCAGGTCGAGTCGATCGTGCTCGCGCTCTACGACCACGTCGCGGACTACGCCCGCGAGCGCGGGATCATTCTGGCCGACACGAAGCTCGAGTTCGGGCTCGACGAGAGCGACCGGCTCGTGCTCGGCGACGAGGCGTTCACGCCCGACTCGTCGCGCTTCTGGCCCGCCGACGAGTACGAGCCGGGCCGGACGCCCCCGTCGTTCGACAAGCAATTCGTCCGCGACTACTGCGAGTCGCTCGGCTGGGACAAGACCGCACCCGGCCCGGAGCTCCCCGAGGACGTCGTGACCGGCACGCGGGCGCGCTACGTCGAGGCGTTCGAGCGTCTGACCGGCATCGGCTTCGCCGACTACATCGCCGACCCGGGAGTCGTCGCCGTATGAGAGCGACCGTGCTCGTCCGGCCGAAGCCGGGCATCCTCGACCCGCAGGGTCAGGCCGTCGAGAGCTCCTTGCGCCACCTCGGCTTCGAGATCCACTCGGCCCGTGTCGGGCGGCTGGTCGACGTCGAGCTGCCGACCGATGACCGCGCGGAGGCGATCGAGGCGCTCGGGCGGATGTGCGGGCAGCTCTTGACAAACCCGCTGATCGAGAGCTACGCGCTCGAGCTCGACGGTGTGCCCGTCGAGCCGGCGACCGCCGGCGCGACAGGACAACCCTCGGAGTCGGACGCGCTGTGAGCGACGCGCCGCGCCCGGTCATCCCCGTCGTCGTCTTCCCGGGCTCGAACGACGACCGCGATGCACACTGCGCGCTGGAGCTGCTGGGTGCGAGCGCGCCGCGCGTCTGGCACACGGAGCTCGCGCTGCCCCGCGAGACGGCAGGCGTCGTCCTTCCCGGCGGGTTCTCGTACGGCGACTACCTGCGCTGCGGCGCGATCGCCCGCTTCTCGCCGATCATGCGCGCGGTCGGAGAGTTCGCCAGGAACGGCGGGCTCGTGCTCGGGATCTGCAACGGCTTCCAGGTGCTGACGGAGGCGGGGCTCCTCCCCGGCGCGTTGCGGCCGAACGCGTCGCTCTCGTTTGTCTGCCGGGACGTCCCGATCGTCGTCGAGCGCACGGACACGCCGTTCACTTCGCGCTGCACGCTGGGGCAGGAGCTGACGATCCCCGTGAAGCACGGCGACGGGTGCTGGTTCGCCGACGAGGAGCTGCTCGCCGAGCTCGACGAGCGGGGCCAGCTACTGCTCCGCTACGCGGCCGGGGCCAACCCGAACGGCGCCGTCGCCGACGTGGCGGGAGTGACGAACGACGACGGCAACGTGCTCGGGCTGATGCCGCATCCGGAGCACGCGGTCGATCCGCTACTCGGCTCGGTCGACGGCGCGCAGATCCTCGGGTCGCTGGTCGACGCGGCTCAGTTGTCGGTCGCGGCGGCCGTCTAGGCGCCCTCCTCGCGGATGCCGAGCGCCTCGGCCAGCTCGGGTGTCTTCTTCAGCGCCTCGCGCAGCCGGGCGAGGTCACGCTCGCGAAGCGTGACGGGCCCGCGCCGAACGACACCGTCGGTCGAATAGGCGACGCGCACGAAGCGGTCGCCGCGCTTGTCCTCCAGCAGCTCGAGGAGGGAGGCAAAGCGCTTCTCGCCGACGCGCTGCGAGAGGGTGACACGCTCGACGAGCGTCGCGGAACCCCAGGGAGTCGATGTCGCGGTCATGGGACGACCGTAGAGCGGAAGCTGTAACGCGTGGGATACGCCTCTGTCACAAATGTGTGAAATCGAGCGGAGGCAAGGTTTGGATCGGGGTCGCGACGTTCACCCTGTACGGAATGAGGGCACGGTTGCTGAGCTTGCTCGCCGTCGCCGGCTGTGCGCTGACCGTCGCCGCGGCGCATCCGGCCGGCGCCCACGCCGCGAGCGGCATCGAGTACGGGCTCACCGACGACGCGTGGCTGACCGCCGGACCGGGCACGCTCGACTCCCGGCTCGACAGGCTGCAGGCGATCGGCGTCAAGGTCGTCCGCTACACGCTCGCGTGGAACGAGATCGCGCCCACCCGGCCTACGCAGCCCACCGACCCCGCCGACCCCGGCTACGACTGGTCGAGTGCGGACACCGTGCTCGACGGCCTGCACGCGCGCGACATCGACGTCGTCCTGCAACTGCTCGGCAGCCCCAAGTGGGCGAACGGCGGGCGGCCGTCGAACTACGTTCCGACGTCAGGCTCGAGCTTCCGCGCCTTCGCGACCGCTGCCGCGACGCACTACCGGTGGGTGACGAAATGGCTGATCTGGAACGAGCCCAACCAGCTTCGCTGGCTGCGGCCTGCCAGCCCCCGGCTCTACACGCTGCGCCTGCTCAACCCCGGCTATGCGGCGATCCACAGCGTGATCGCCGGTGCGAAAGTCGCCGGCGGCGGGACGGCGCCGCGTGGCGGCACCGGCGGCATCTCGCCGGTTGCGTACCTGCTCGGCATGCACGCGGCGCACGCGACGCTCGATGCCTACGCACACAACCCGTATCCGCTCGACCCGAGGCACGAGTCGCCCGTCAGCGGCGGCTGCACGCACTGCGCGACGATCACGATGGCGACGATCGACAAGCTCGTCCGGCTGGTCGCCGTCAACTTTCCGCGCGCACGAATCTGGCTGACCGAGTACGCGTACCAGAGCAACCCGCCCGACCGGGTGCTGGGTGTGTCGCTAGCGAACCAGGCGCGCTACATCGGCGAGGGCGACTACGTCGCGTACCGCACGCGGCGGGTCGACCTCCTGATCCACTTCCTCTACCAAGACGAGCCGAACGTCGCGCGGTTCCAGAGCGGCCTCGTCACGCTCGCCGGACGCGCGAAGCCGGCGCTCGCGGCGTTCCAGCTGCCGCTGGCCGAGACGCACCGCACCGGCTCGACGACATCGCTGTGGGGTCAGCTGAGCGCGCCGGAGACCGGTACGACCGTGCGCATCGAGCGCCTCGTCGGCAGGACCTGGCGCGCGGTCGGGGTCGCTCATGCCGACGGCAAGGGGTTCTTCAAGTTGACCGCCACGCTGCCGCTGGGAACGCGCGTGCGCGCCGAAGCGGACACTGTGGTCGGCGCGACGTTGACGATCGTGTAGGACGCCTCAGGCGTCGATCGGAACGTGACCCGGCTCGGCGGCGACGCGCGCGAGCCAGGCGCGGATCGACGGGTAGCGGTCGAGCTCGAATCCGCCCTCGTCGGCGACGTGCGTGTACGCGTAGAGCGCGATGTCGGCGAGTGTCACGCTGTCGCCGACGAACCACGAGCGCTCGTCGAGATGACGCTCCATCGCGTCCAGCGCGCGGTAGCCCGCGGCCGTGCGCTCGTCGCGTCGGTCGGCGAACGCCTCCGGCCGGCCGGAGTAGCGGAGCCAGAAGCGGACAACCGCGATCGCCGGCTCGTGGTCGTACTGCTCGAAGAACATCCACTGCAGCACCTGCGCGCGCTCGTATGGATCCTTGGGCACGAACCGCGTGCCCTCGCCGAAGTACCACAGGATCGCGCCGGACTCCCCCAGCGCGCGGCCGTCGTCCAGCACGAGTGTCGGTACGCGCAGGGCCGGGTTGAGGGAGCCGAGCAGCTCGCGCCGGTTCGAGCGGTCGACGACGTCGACGTCACGCCGCTCGTACTGAACCTCGAGGTGCGCGAGCAGGAGCCTGACCTTGTAGCAGTTGCCCGACACGGGGCTGTTGTAGAGAAGCGTCATGCGTCGGCCAGCTCCAGGAGCTTGGTGACGGTGCTCCAGTTGCGCCCGCTAGAGGAGACGCCGAGGACACGGTCGGTGAGGTGCTTGCGAAGCTCGGTGCGCGCAAGCCCGCCGGGGTGCCAGGTGTAGAGCTCGCGGCCGCTGATCGCGAGCTGCTCCGGGCCGACGTCGAGCGCGCGCAAGCGTCGAGCAACTCCAGGATCGAGCTTCGCGCGCAGGAACGTGACGAGGTACTTCGCCGGATCCTTGGCGACCGCCTTGAGCGGGTCGCGCGCGACGATCTTCGCGAGCTCGGCGCGCGTGCGTACGAAGACATCGACCTCGAAACCGAGCCCGGCCTCGAGCTGCCGCTCGAGCTCCCGCTCGAGCTTCGTCCCGGTCGAGCGGCTCTCGAGAATCACGTTGCCGCTCTGCAGGAGCGTGCGCACGTTTTCGTGGCCGCCCTCGGCAAGGAGTTCGCGCAGCGTCCCCATCTGCACGCGCCGGGCCTTGCCGAGGTTGATTCCGCGCAGGAAGACGATGCTCGTCGCCACGTCGTGGTTCTACCAGCGGCGGCACAACTGCCCGTTCTAAGTCCCGCTAGAGTGGCTATAGAGATGGACGCGCTCGAGGGGGTCGGCAATCCCGAGCTCCGCGCGACGCTGCTCTGGGCGCGCAGCCGGAGCGCGCCGGCAACAGCGGACGAACTGGCGGCGGCGCACGAGCTCCACCGGAACGTCGCGCGCTCGCGGCTTGAGCGCCTCGTCGCCGCGGGCCTGCTCCGCACGACGTACGAGCGCCGGACCGGCCGGCGGGGACCGGGCGCGGGCCGCCCGGCGAAGCTGTACGCCGTCTCGCCGCAGTTGGAGGCGATCGAGTTCCCGCGCCGGGACTACGAGTCACTCGTCGGCTTGCTCATCGATGCCCAGCCGGACGAACGCCTCGCGGAGATCGGCACGGAGTTCGGGCGCCGGCTCGGTCGCTCCGCCGGGCTGCGCCCGGCGCGCGCTGTACGGAACGGGCTCGGGCGGCTGTGCGAGGCGCTCGGACGGCTCGGCTATCAGGTCTCGCTCGTCGAGGCGGACGATCGTCGCGCAGTGCTGCACACGCCGACGTGCCCGCTCCGCCCCCTGGTGCGCGCGCGTCCCGATGCGATCGAGCTCGACCGCGGTATGTGGAGCGGACTGGCCGCGCTCGCACTGCCGGGGTTCGAGGCGCGCGCCGTCTGCCGGGACTGCGCCGACGGCACCGCCCCGTGCCGCATCTCGCTCGCGTTGACCCGACGTTTCTAAAACTTGAGCTGTGGTATTTAGAGCGCGGATGAGGCTGTTCAAGCTGCTTCTGCACGGTCCCTCGGGGCACCCGATTCACCCGCCGCTGACAGACGCGACGATCGGGATGTTCACGCTCGCCGCTGCGCTCGCCGTCCTCGGCAAGGCCGGCCTCGCGGAGGGGAAGCTCGGTCCGGCCACGTGGCTCGCGCTCGCCGGCGGGCTGATCGTCGCCTCGATGACGGCGACCACCGGCTTCGCCGACTGGCTGCAGATCGACTGGGGAACGCCGCTCTGGAAGACGGCGACCTGGCACCTGGCCGCGATGGTGACCGCCGTCGGGCTCTTCGCAGTCGCGGCCTGGTTGCAATGGCCGGGGTACCGCCACGGCTCGGTCACGTCGGGCGGCCTCATCTTCACGCTCGCAGGCTTCGTCTTTCTGACGGCGGGCGGCTGGCTCGGCGGCGCGATCGTGTTCGTGCACGGGATGCGCGTCGAGGCCGACAGGAACGGCGACTGAGGAGGACTGATGGACTGGGCTGCACTGATCACCTGGGTGCTGACGGCCGGCGGCGGTTTCGTGCTGCTTTCGATCTGGCTCAAGAACGGCGGCATGGCGCAGCAGGAGCGCGGGCGGATCAGGCCGACGCTGATCCTGAGCCACTTCGGACTGGCCGCGACCGGCCTCGTGCTGTGGATCGTCTACGTCGCCTCCGACAGCGAGGCGCTCGCCTGGATCGCGTTCGTGATGCTGCTCGTCGTGGCCGCGATCGGGTTCACGATGTTCGGCATCTGGCTCGGGCAGCGGCGCGGACGCGGCGGCGACGTGACGGCGGCACCGGGCGCCGCCGCGGCCGAGCAGCGCTTCCCGGTGGCGATCGTGGGCCTGCACGGCCTGCTTGCGGCGACGACGTTGGTGCTCGTCTTCCTGGCGACGATCGACGTCGGTAGCTGAGCAGGCGGTAGGTTCGCGGCATGGCGGGCGCCGTGCCGATCCTGCCGAGTCGCGACCTCGACGAGACGCTCGCGTTCTACGCGCGCCTCGGCTTCGCGAACCGCGGCGCGCCGCCAGGCGTCTGGGACTACCTGATCATCGGGCGAGGCCACATCGAGCTGCACTTCTACCGCGAACCAGACGTCGACCCGCTCACCACGGCGGCAAGCTGCTACCTCCGGGTCGAGGATGCCGACCGCCTGCACGACGAGTGGGCCGGGATCGGCGTGCCCCACGACGCCGCGACCGGCAGCCGCCTGGTCGCGCCTGTCGACACCGACTACGGCATGCGCGAGTTCGCGCTCGTCGACCGGAACGGAAACCTGCTCCGCGCCGGCTCGCCGCTCGAGCGGAGCGGCGAGTGGGACTGGTCGCGCCCCGTCGTCGATCACCTCGACGTGCACGCAAGTGACTTCGCCCGCAGCGTTCGCTTCTACGAGACGGTGCTCACGCCGCTTGGGATCCCGAAGCTCTACGAGCACGAGGACGCGGCGTGCTTCACGCACGTGAACATCGTCGATCGCGCACCGCCGACGACCAGCCTCCACCTCTGCTTCCACGCGCGCTCGCGCGAAGACGTCGACGCGTTCCACCGAGCCGGCGTCGAGGCCGGATTCGAGTCGAACGGCGCGCCGGGCGTGCGCGATTACGCCCCCGGCTACTACGCGGCGTACCTGCTCGACCCCGACGGTAACAACGTCGAGGCGCTCTACCGCGACGTCGGCAATCCCGGCTACAGAGGCTAGGAGCGGCCGATGATCTCGATGCGGTAGTCGTCCGGGTCGCGGACGAAGCAGAGCCACGACCCGCCCTCGCGCACCTGGTACGGCGGCCGCTCCGGCTCGATGCCCTGCTCGGCGAGGCGCGCCAGCGTGCCATCGAGGTCGTCGACGCCGATCGCGATGTGGCCGTAGCCCGTGCCGACGTCGTACGTGCGGCCGTCGTGGTTGAACGTCAATTCGAGTACGGACTCGTCGCCGCCGAGCGAGAAGAAGTAGTTCGTCGCCTCTTTCTCGCCGTTGCGGACGATGTCCATCTCGCGGGCGAACGTGAAGCCGAGTGCCTCGTAGAAGGCGCGGCTGCGCTCGGGGTCGGTGATGCGGACCATTGTGTGGAGGAAGCGCGTCATGGCGGCATCGTAAACGCGACGATCTCGTCGGGCGTCATCGCCTCGCCGCGAGCCCACGCTGCGGCAAAGGCTTCGTCGCCGAGCGCCTCCCCCGCTGTCACGACCGCTGCCTCGTGCGCGCGCTGTACGTCGTCGTCGTCGAAGGTGGCCTCGAGCTCGTCTCGCAGCGCCGCTGCCCCGCCGAGAAGCTCCGCCCCGCGCGCCTCCTCTTGTGTGCCAATGAGCACGACGCCCAGCCCGGCAGCTCCGTCCGCGATGAGTGGAGAGGAAGACAGCTCGCCGGCAACCGCGATCGCCTCACGGAACGACCGGCCGGCGAGCGCCGCATCACCGACCGCATGAGCGCTCCAGCCGCAGGTCACCAGCGCAATCGCGACACCACGTTCGCTCCCGAGCCGGCGAAAACGCTCGACCGCGTCCACCGCATACTCGAGTGAGGCGTGGAAGTCGGCGGCATTCCGCGAGACCGCCGCGAGGCTTACGGTCATCGATGCGGCGCGGAGCTCCTCGCCGCGTCGTGTTGCGAGTTCCCGTGTCTTCGCGAACCCTGCGAGCGCCCCGTCGAGGTCGCCGCGCATCGCGGCGAGCTTGGCCGAGGCACCCAATGCAAATCCCAACCGCTTTTCGTCCCCCGTCTTCTCGGCGAGCCTGCGTAGCTCCTCGGTGAGCGCCTCGACGCGGGCCAGGTCTCTGCGGTCGAACTCGAACGCGATCGCGTAGAAGAGGATTCGCTTCCGCGTCTCCAGCGGCATCGACCCTCGCTCCAGAGCGAGCGACACCCACACCCGCGCCTCGCGATGGAAGCCGCGCGTACTCCAATGATCCGCGAGGGCAGCCGCGAGGCGCGAGAGCGTCTCACCGTCGTCGACGTCCCGCGCCCATTCGAGCGCGCGACGCAGGTTGTCCTGCTCGGCCTCGATCCGCGCGGAGTAGTCGCGAGAGTAGTCCTGAGTCACCGGGCCGCGTGCATCCTCGGCGTACGCCAGGAAGTACTCGGCATGCCGCCGGCCGAGCTCGGTCTCCTCGCCGCTCGCCGCCAGACACGCGCCTGCGTACTCCAGGATCGTCTCGAGCATCCAGAAGCGCTCGTTCGTGTGCCGCAGCAGGCTCTTGTCGACAAGCGACTGGAGTGTGCCGACGTCGGACGTCGCGACTCGCTCGGCGGAGTCGAGCGTGCAGCCACCCCGAAAGACGGCGAGCCGCGCGAAGAGCGCTCGGTCGCCTTCGTCGAGCAGATCGTGGCTCCAGGCAATCGTGGCCCGGAGTGTCTGCTGGCGTGGATCGACGTCGCGCCCGCCCTGCAGCAGGTCGAGACGCTGCGACAGCCGTTCGAGGATCTGGGTGGGCGAGAGCACCCTCGTCCTGGCCGCGGCGAGCTCGAGCGCGAGCGGCAAGTCGTCGAGATGCCGGCACAGCTCCCTGATCGCATCGTCCGGCTCAAGCTGGGCGCGGGCGCAGAAGAGCTCGACGGCGTCCGGCGCTTCGAGCGGCGGGACCGGGTAGTCGACCTCGCCCCGGATCCGCAACAGCTCGCGGCTCGTGACGAGCAGCTGCAGGCGCGGACAGTCCTCGAGCAGCTCAGCGAGCTCGGGCGCTGCCTCCACGACCTGCTCGAAGTTGTCGAGCAGGAGCAGCAGCTCGCGCTCCTCGATGTGCTCGGCGAGGCCGTTCTTCGCGCCCAGCGTTTCTCCGATCGCCTCGGCGACGAGCGCCGGCTCTCGCAACGCGGCGAGACCGACCCAGAAGACGCCCCCCTTGAACGCCGGCACGAGCTCCGCCGCCGCTTCGATTGCGAGCCGCGTCTTGCCGGAACCGCCAGGCCCCGACAGCGTGACTAGGCGCGTGCCGTTCGAGAGCAACGAGACCAGCTCGCCTCGCTCGCGCTCTCGGCCCACGAACGACGAGGCCGGCCGCGGCAGGTTGGTGTTCGAGATCGTCTTCAGCGGCGGGAACGGCTCGGCGCCGACCTGGAACAGCGCCACCGGTTCGGGGAAGTCCTTCAGCCGGTGCTCGCCCAGCTCGGTCAGGTCGCCCGCGACCAGCGCCCGCGTCGCCGCCGACAGCACGATCTGCCCGCCGTGGCCGGAGGCGGCGATCCGCGCCGCGCGATGCAACTCGCGGCCGCCGTATCCCTCCCCGGTGAGGCGCGACTCGGCGGTATGCAGCCCCATCCGCACACGCACCGGGCCCTGCGACAACGTCTGTTGGCCGTCGGCCGCCGCCGCCAGCGCTGCCCCGGCGTCCGCGAACGAGTAGAGGAACGCGTCTCCTTGCGTATCGACCTCCACGCCGCCGTGAGCAGCAAAGGCTTCGCGAAGCAAACGGCGATGCTCCGCGAGCGCCCGAATGTACGCGTCCTCTCCGAGCTCCTCGATCAGTCGTGTCGAGCCCTCGATGTCCGTGAAGAGGAACGTGACGACACCGGTCGGAAGGTGGGAGATTGCCATCGGGACAACGCTCCGCCTCCCGACCGGGAGTGTCAAGAGACTCGGCTATTTCTTGTTGTGCTTCTCGACCGACGTTAGGACGTCGAGCTTCGGATCGACGATTGCGCGGTCCGCCCCAGGCCCGCCGTTCACGTGGTCCACCGCTCCGTCCTCCGCGTTGAACCAGTCGTTGCCGGCGCCGCCGATCAGCGTGTCCTTCCCGGAGCCGCCGTTGATCTGGTCGTTGCCGGCGCCGCCGTCGATGCGGTCGTTGCCGGCGAGACCTCCGATGACGTCGTTGCCGCCAAGGCCGCAGATCACGTCCGCTCGGGACGTCCCGACGAGGTGGTCGTTGCCGATCGTGCCCCGGATCGTGCACGGGTCGGGCTTCGAGATCGGCTGCCAGTCCGGGATCATCTGGTACGTCCAGCCGGAGACGTTCATCAGACGCGTCGGGCTGCTTCCGTCGGCGTTCATCACGAACAGCTTCCGGCTGTCCTTCGCCGCGCGGTCGGAGACGAACACGATCTTCGTGCCGTCCGGCGAGAACGCCGACAGCGCGTCGAGCGCCGGCGAGGTCGTCAGCCGAACGACTTCGCTGCCGTCGGCGTTCATCGCGTAGATGTCGAGGTTGCCCTTCTCGGCACGGTCCGAGTCGAAGACGATCATGCTCCCGTCGGGCGACCAGTTCGGGTTCTCGCTGAAGTTCGGCGCCGACGTCAGCTGCTTCTTGCCGCTGCCGTCCTCATTCATCACCCAGATCTCGCGTGTGCCGTGATCTGCCGACTCGACCGTGTAGGCGATATTGCCGCTGCGCGACCAAGTTGGGTCCTCCTCGTCGGGCGGCGAGTTGGTCAGCTGCGTGGGCGCTGAGCCGTCCGCGTTGACGGAGTAGATGTCCGTGTTGCCGTTTCGGTTCGTCTCGAAGGCGATCCTGCCGCCACCCGGCGACCACGTCGGATCCACGTCCACGCCGCGCGAGAACGTCACCTCGCGCTCGTTCGTGCCGTCGGGCCTGATGATGAAGATGTCCGGGTCACTCGTGCCGGCCTTCGAGTAGGCGATGCGTTGCCCATCCGGCGACCACGCCGCACCGATGATCTGGTCGCTGGCACGCGTGCTCGCGACCCGGACGACGCCGGTCCCGTCGGCGTTGACGAGATCGAGGTAGCCGGACTGGTCGTTGAAGAGGATCCGTCCGTTCTTACCGGGGAACGCGCTATGCGTCGCGTTCGCCGCCCCGGCAGCGAAGGCGAGGACCCCGATCGCTAAAGCCGCAGAGACACGCACGTGCACATCACACCTCCTGGTTGCTCGCACGAATGTGCGTCGGGCGTCTAACAGGCGGCTAATCGAGGTCTTCGCGCAGGAGCGCGAACAGCACCGCGTCCTGCCACTCGCCGTGGCGCATGTACGCCTTGCGTTTGACGCCTTCGCGCACGAAGCCGACGCGCTCCGCGTGGCGGATCGCGGCGTCGTTGAACCCGTAGCACGCGAGCTCGAGACGGTGGTAGCCGATCTCGAGCAGCAGGTAGCGCAGCAGCAGGCGCGCGCCCTCGTCCGCGATGCCGCGGCGCCGGAACGACGGATGCACGGCGAGCGCCTCGAGCTGCGCGATGCGGTGCACGCCGCTCACCTCGCGGAAGCCCATTGCGCCGGCGCGCTGCCCGTCGAGCTCGAGAATGAGCCGCCCGAACCGCTCGGGCTCGCGTTGCGACCGCTCGATCTCCGCGGCGACGGCATCGCGATCCTTCGCGCGGCCGCCGCCGAGAAACGGCTCGACCTCGGCGTCGTCGTAAAGCGCGCACAACCAGTCGACGTCGTCGGCGGTCGCCCGCCGCACGTCGATCACCGCGCCGTTGCGACCGCTTCGCGCTCGCGCACGCGGACGCGTGACCGGCTCGGCAGCCGGCTACCCAGCGCAACGCCGGCGAGGATCAGCGCCAGCCCGCCGAACGCGGCGATGCCGAAGTGCTCGCCGAGGAAGACTGCGCCGTAGGCGAGCGCCACCGGCGGCACGAGGTACGTGACGAGCGACGCGTAGGCCGGCCCGGCACCCGCGATCAGCGTGAAGAAGAGGAGATACGCGAAGGCCGTGCCGACGACGCCGAGCATCGCGACCGAGCCTATTGCCTCCCAGCCCGGAAAGCTCGACGGTGCCTGAGCCGCGCCGAGCGGCAGCGCCAGGATCGCGGCGACCGCCGACGAGCCGAGCGCGACGATCTTCGGGCTCGTCCCCGCGAGATGGCGCTTCGCGAGCAGCCCGCCGGCGCCGTAACAGAGCGCCATCCCAACGACCGCGAGCGCGCCGAGCAGCTTCGCATGCGGCTGCGCGCCGACGAGCACGGCGACCCCGATGAAACCAACGCCGACGCCGACGAGCCGCGCGCCGGTCACGCGCTCGTCGTGGAAGAAGCCGAGGGCGATCAGGACGTTGAAGATCGGCACGGCAGCCTGGATGATCGACGCGAGGCCCGAGTCGAGCCGCGTCTCGCCCCACGAGAGGAGCCAGAACGGCAGCGCGGTGTTGACCAGACCGACGACGAGGAGGCCGCGCCAGTGCGTGCGCAGCTCGGACACCGTCTCGGCGCCGCCGATCGTCACCGGCACGAACACGGCTAGCACGAGCGCCGCGAGCCCCAGCCGGCCGAGAATCAGCGTCGACGGCTCGAGGGTGCGGTCGGCGACCTTGATGAACATGAACGAGCTGCCCCAGACCAGAGCGAGCAGCACAAGCATCGGCAGGTAGCGGCGGTTCATGTCGCTGAAACGGCTCACGTCGAAAGGATGTGAGATCCAAACGACGGCGAAGCCCGAACTGTTTCCGCGGATCGGGAATCGAGTCGATTAGCAGCCCTGCTCAGCGGGGGCCGTCGGGGACGCCCGATACCATGCGGCCCTGGCTGCCGTTGCCGACCAGCCGCTCCATCGGGTCCTCGGTCTCACCGACTGGGAGTTCGACCGTATCCGAGAGCTGCTCGAGCGCGCGCCGAATGACTTCGAGCTCGCCGTCTTCTCGCTGCTCTGGTCCGAGCACTGCGGCTACAAGCACTCGGCGCGGCTGCTGCGCCGGCTGCCGTCGCAGGGCGACCGCGTCCTGCAAGGGCCGGGCGAGAACGCGGGCGTGATCGACCTCGGCGGCGGGGTCGCCGTCGCGTTCAAGGCCGAATCGCACAATCACCCCTCCGCAGTCGAACCGTTCCAGGGCGCGGCGACGGGCGTCGGCGGGATCCTCCGCGACATCGTCGCGATGGGCGCCCGGCCGATCGCGCTGCTCGACGGCCTCCGCTTCGGCCGTCCCGACTGGCACTTCAAGCGGGCCGTCGCGGGCATCTCCCATTACGGGAACTGCGTCGGGGTTCCGAACGTCGGCGGCGAGTGCGCGTTCGACGAGGCGTATGCGGACAACCCGCTCGTGAACGCGATGTGCGTCGGGATCCTCCCCACCGAGCGCGTCCTCTCCGCCAAGGCGCAGGGCGTCGGCAACGCGGTCGTGCTCTACGGCGCGCTGACGGGCCGCGACGGGATCGGCGGCGCGTCCGTGCTCGCGTCTCAGGACCTCGAAGGCTCGGACGAGAAGCGCCCGTCGGTGCAGATCGGCGACCCGTTCCGTGGCAAGGCTCTGATCGAGGTCTCGCTCGAGCTGGTCGAGCAGGGCCTCGTCGTCTCGCTGCAGGATTGCGGAGCGGCGGGGCTTGCGTCCTCGCTCTCCGAGATGGCCCGCGACGGGATGGGCGTCGACGTCCACCTCGACCGCGTGCCGCTGCGCGAGGACGGCCTCGAGCCATGGGAGATCATGATCTCCGAGTCGCAGGAGCGGATGGTCGCGGTGGTCGAGCCGTCGCGGCTCGACGACGTGCGCGCGGCCTGCGAGCGCTGGGAGCTGCCGTGCACGATGATCGGCGAGGTCACCGACCACGGCGAGCTCCGCGCGCTCTTCGACGGCGAGGTCGTCGGCTCGATCGCCGCCGAGCTGCTCACGGACGGCTGCCCGCGCTACGAGCTCGAGACCGCGCCGCGAGTCGTCGAGCCCGCGCCGGTCGATTCCGTCAACGACGAGCCGAAGACGTGGGTCTTCGAGCAGTACGACCAGCTCGTCGGCGCGCGTACGGTGCGCCGGCCGGGGCTCGACGCAGCCGTGCTCCGCATCCACGGCACGCGCGGCATCGCCGTCTCGCTCGACGGGCCGCGGCTCGGGGAGCGCGACCCGTTCCAGGCCGGCTGGGGCGCCGTGTTGGACGCCGCGCTGAACGTCGCGTGCGCAGGCGGCGAGCCGCTCGCGCTCACCGACTGCCTCAACTTCGGGAGCCCTGAGAAGCCCGGCATCGCATGGGAGCTCGCGGAGGCGATCGACGGCATCGCGCAGGCTGCCGACGAGCTCGGCATCCCGGTCGTCTCCGGCAACGTCTCGCTCTACAACGAGACGGGCGGCCGTCCGATCCCGCCGACACCGGTCGTCGGCTGCGTCGGCCTGGTGCGCGACGTGACGCGCATCCCGGGCCGCTGGCAGCCGGGCGACACCGTCTATCTCCTCCGCGGACGCGGCGCCGAGCTCGTGCGCTTCGTCTGGCAGAACGCCGCCAGGTTCTCGCTCGCCCACGACGTCTCCGACGGTGGCCTCGCGCTCGCGCTGCGCGAGGCCGCCGCCTGGTCCGGGACCGCGGAGCTTGTGCCAACTTGGCACGAGGAGTCGGAGGGCGTCGTCGTGGCGGCGACCGAACGGCCTGCCTGGCAGGATGTCGTCGAGTTGGGGGCCCTCTGATGTGTGGCGTGTTCGGAGTTCGGGCCCCGGCCCGCGACGTGGCGCGGCTGAGCTACTTCGGGCTGTATGCGCTGCAGCACCGCGGCCAGGAGTCGGCCGGGATCGCGGTCAGCGAGGACGGGCGTCTGACGGCGCTGCGCGACCTCGGCCTGGTGCCGCAGGTGTTCGACGAGCGGAGCCTGTCCGGCCTGAGAGGCGAGCTCGCGATCGGGCACACGCGCTACTCGACGACCGGCGCGAACGCGTGGGAGAACGCGCAGCCGCTCCTCCATCACGGCCGCGTCCGCACCGTCGCGCTCGGTCACAACGGCAACCTCGTGAACGCAGACGATCTCCGGGCGACGATCGGCAAGCCGCTCGCCTCGACATCCGACTCCGAGGTGATCGCAGCGCTGATCGCCGACGACGAGCGTCCGCTCGAGGATGCCGCCGTGGCGGCGATGGCGCAGCTGGAGGGCGCAGCGACGGTCGTCGGGATCGCCGACGGCAAGCTCTTCGCGTTCCGCGATGCGCACGGCTTCCGTCCGCTCGCGCTCGGGCACCTTGGTGACGATCCGGTCGTCGCGTCCGAGACCTGCGCGCTCGACCTCGTGGGCGCGCAGTTCGAGCGGGAGGTGCGGCCCGGCGAACTCGTGGTCGCCGACGAGCACGGGCTGCACTCGATTCAGGCGGTCGAGCCCGCCGACCGCGGCTCGCTCTGCATCTTCGAGTTCTTCTACCTCGCGCGCCCCGACACGCGCCTTTCGGGGGTCGAGGTGCACGGCGCCCGCGTCCGGATGGGCGAGCGGCTCGCGGCGGAGGCGCCCATCGAGGCGGATCTCGTGCTGCCGATCCCGGACTCGGGGACGCCGGCCGCGATCGGCTTCGCACGCGCGACCGGGATCCCGTTCAGCGAGGGGCTGATCAAGAACCGCTACGTCGGCCGCACGTTCATCCAGCCGGAGCAGGGCATGCGCGAGCAGGGCATCCGCATGAAGTTCAACCCGCTCGCCGAGGTCGAGGGACAGCGCCTCGTCGTCGTCGACGACTCGATCGTGCGCGGCTCGACGACGCGCCAGATCGTGACGATGCTCTTCGACGCCGGCGCCTCTGAGGTGCACGTGCGGATCTCGTCGCCGCCGGTTGTCTCGCCGTGCTTCTACGGCATCGACCTGGCGTCGGAGAAGGAGATGATCGCCGCCCATGCGTCGGTCGACGAGGTGCGCGCCGCGATCGGCGCGACGAGCCTTGCGTACCTCTCGCTCGATGGCCTGCAGGCGGCAACGCGACGTCCTGCGGACGCGCTCTGCCGCGCGTGCCTGACGCGCGACTACCCGACGCGCGTGCCCGCGAACAGCACGAAGTCGCGCTTCGAGTCGGCCGTCTAGGCCGACGCTCGATGACCGCGCGCTACGACGGTCAGACGGAGTGGTACGAGGCTTACACCGCGGGCGAGGTCTTCTCGACGCTGCGCGCGTTCGCGGTCGAGCAGCTCGGGCCGGGTCCGGGCCGGTGCCTCGAGCTCGGCTGCGGTGCGGGGCATGCGATCGCGGCGCTCGTCGAGTCCGGCTGGTCGGTCGTCGCGACCGACGTCTCGGCAGATCAGATCGAGGCCGCGCGCCGCAACGCCGGAAGCCTCGCCGAGATCGTGCAGGCGGACGCGCACGCGCTCCCGTTCGAGGACGGTTCATTCGACGCCGTCGTCTCGATCCTCACGCACACGGACTTCGACGACCCGCCGCGGGTGTTCACCGAGTCGCGCCGCGTGCTGCGTGAGGGCGGCACCTTCGTCTACGTCGGGATCCACCCGTGCTTCGGGTCGCCGTTCGTCGACCGCGCCGATCCGGCGGCGCCGGTTCTCCGTCCGGGCTACACGCAGCCGGGCTGGCAGCGGCTGCCGCCCGATCCGGCGGCGGCAGGGGTCCGTTCGCGCGTCGGCGTCAACCACATCCCGCTTGCAGGCCTGCTCAACGCGATCGTCGGCAGCGGCTTCACGATCGCGCATGTGGAGGAGCCGGGCGACGGCGACCCGCCCGTCTTTCTCGCGATCAGCTCGGTGGGCGGTAAGTGGCATCTTCCGTGAGCGCCTTCCGGCTCGTGGCCACGGATCTGGACGGAACCTTGCTCCGGTCAGACACGAGCGTTTCCGACCGCACACGCAGCGCGGTACGGGCCGTGAGGGAACTCGGTGTCGAGGTGACACTCGTCACGGCCCGCGCACCACGCTGGGTGCCGGTGATCTTCGAGCGCCTCGGACTGGACGCCGGCTACGCGGTGTGCTCGAACGGCGCGATCGTGTACGACTTGGCATCCGAGACCACACTGCGGCACTACCAGCTCTCCGCGGACGTCTCGACGCGGATCGTCGAGGCTCTGCGCGCGGCAGCTCCGGGCGTGGCATTCGCGTGCGAGCGCGAGTCACAGTCGTTTCGCGAACCGCACTACGTGCCGCTCTGGCCGACCCCGGGGATGGAGGTCCCCCGCACCGACGCGCTCACATTCGTTGCGGAACCGGTGTCCAAACTCGTCGTCCAGCATCCACATCTGACACAGGAGGAGCTATACGCGCTCGTCGCCGGGATCTGCGGAGAGCAGGCCACCGCGACGATCTCCGGGGAGGTGCTAGTCGAGATCTCAGCCGCCGGTGTCACGAAGGCGTACGCCCTCGCCGCGCTCTGCGAGGAGATCGGGATCGGCTCGGAGGCCGTCCTTGCCTTCGGCGACATGCCGAACGACATCCCGATGCTCGAATGGGCCGGGCACGGCGTCGCCGTCCGGAACGCACACCCTGACGTGATCGACGTCGCCGACGAAGTCACGGAGGCAAACGACGACGACGGTGTCGCGGTCGCGCTCGAGCGTCTCGTGCTCGACGTCTAGTAGCTCAGAACGCGGTCGGCCTCGAACGTGAGCTGGACTAGGCGGTCGGGCATCGCCGCCTCCGCGACGTCGCCAGGGTCGAAGCCGCGCGCCTCGCTCGACATGCCCGAGACGTAGAAGCGCGCGCCTCCGGCGACCAGCGCGTCGTACGACTCGCGGAGCGAGCCGGTGCCCAGCCCGACGAGCGAGTCGAACACCGCCTCGCGCAGCAGGCCGACCGCATCCGCCGCGAGGAAGTACGTGACCTCGTGCCCCTCCGCGATCGCGGCCTTGCCGACGAGGAACGCAAGTGCGGCCCGGCTTGGATCCTCCGGTCCGCGGGTGACATGGATCAGGAGCTTCGGAATGGCGCCACCCTACAGGCGTTTGACATATATGCCTATATGGGTATATGATTGGAGCCATGGCACGAGCCGCAACCACCACCGACGCGTTCAACGCCGTCGCGGAGCCCCGGCGGAGGCAGATTCTCGACCTCCTCGCCGACGGCGAGCGGCCCGTGAACGACCTCGTCGAGGCGCTCAGCCTGGCCCAACCGCAGGTCTCCAAGCACCTGCGCGTCCTCCGCGAGGTCGGTGCGGTCGCGGTGCGCGAGGACGGGCGGCAGCGGCTGTATCGCCTGAACGGCAGCGCGCTCAAGCCCATCCACGACTGGGTCAAGAACTACGAGCGTCTCTGGTCGGACCGCTTCGACCAGCTCGACGCCGTGCTGGAAGAGCTCAAGAACAAGGAGGAAGAAGATGATGAGTAGCGGAACGGCGACGCTCGCGCTGCCGACCGACGAACAGATCCTGATCACGCGCGAGTTCGACGCGCCGCGTCACCTCGTCTGGCAGGCATGGACGACGCCGGAGCTCGTGAAGCGCTGGTGGCACGCGAACCGAGGCCGGGTGACCGTCGCCGAGATCGACCTGCGCGTCGGTGGCAAGTGGCGGTACCTGGCGGTGGCCGACGACGGGACGGAGGTCGGGTTCCACGGCGTGTACCGCGAGATCGTCCCCAACGAAAGGCTCATCTCGACGGAGGTCTACGAGGGCCTGCCCGAAGGGATCTCCCAGGAAGAGGGCGGGACGCTGAACACGGCGACGTTCGAGGACAACGACGGGCGGACAACCGTCACGTTGCTGATCCAGACAACGAGCAAGGAGTCACGCGACGCAATCATCGAGTCCGGGATGGAAGCCGGCCTGCAGGACGCGCTCGACCTGCTCGAGGAGGTCGCGCGCTCCCTCTAGCTCAGATCGTGCGCACGCCCGTAGCGCACCGCGCGATGGACCTGGCGGGGGTCGAGCCCTTGCTCCAGCAGCGTCTGACGCAGCTCGCCCTCCGCCGC
>JBKPRG010000072.1:0-29941 GCA_046765815.1 Actinomycetota bacterium | reverse complement strand
GGCCCTGGCCGAGCCGACCGGCGAGCTGTGGCGGCTCATGCATGTGGCCGTTGCGGAGGCGGAGGCGGCCTGGCTCAGAGGCGACGCCGCGCGTGCCCGCGAGGCGACCCAGGCCACGCTCGAGCTGGCCCTTTCGGTCGGGGCGGCGGAGGTCGCCGCCAGCCTCCAGCTCTGGCGCCGGCGGGCCGGCGTGGACGAGCCTCCTCGCGTGACCGGCGACGGCCCGTACGCGTTCGAGCTCACGGGCGACGCGGCCGCGGCCGCGGCACGCTGGACTGAGCTCCGGCGACCGTACGAGGCGGCGCTCGCCCTTGCCGACGTCGGGGACGAGCATGCGCTGCGCGCGTCACTCGAGGCGCTCACGAAACTGGGCGCGCGCGCCCCGGCGATGATCGTCGCCGGCCGTTTGCGCGCGCTCGGCGTCCGGGACATCCCGCGTGGTCCGCGACCCGCGACGCGCCGGAACGCGGCGGGGCTCACCGCGCGCGAGAGCGAGGTGCTTGCGCTGGTCGCGCAGGGGCTTCGCAACGGGGAGATCGCTCAACGGCTCTTCCTCTCCTCCCGGACGGTGGGCAACCACGTGTCGGCGATCCTCCGCAAGCTCCAGGCCGACACGCGCGGCGAGGCGGTCGCCAAGGCGGCTGCGCTGGATCTGCTCCCAACATAGGCAGGCCCTCGCGCCAATCTGAGTAACCCTGCCGATGTTGCGGCGCGGCGCCGCGCTTACCGTCGAGCCAATGGAGATGTACGTGATCGTCCGGCGCGAGGGGTGGCGAACCACGGAGGAGGTTCGGGCCGCGCAGCTCCGCTCTTCGGTGGAGAGCGATGGCATGCCTGAGAGCGTCCGCTGGATCCGCAGCTACGTGCTGGCGGAGAACGACGGCACGCTCGGAATGGTCTGCATCTACCAGGCGACGAGCCCGGAGGCGATCCGGCGTCACTCCTATGCCGCGAACCTGCCGGTGGACGAGATCGTCGGAGTCGCAGACACGATCGTCGTGCAGCCCGACCCACTGTCGGTGACGGCGTGACCGAGCGGCGGTTCACCCGGGGCAGGTTCCTGCAGGCGGCGGGGGCGGGGGGCGTCGCGATGCTCGCGCCGGGTGTCGCAAGAGCGGCGCGCGCAGCTGCGGCGCCGGTCACGAACGTCGTCGTGCAGTGGAACGACGCGCTCCTGCAGGCGGTGCGCGAGGCGAAGCTGGGGCCGCCGATGGTTGCGCGCGCGCTCGCGATCACCCACACGTGCGCATACGACGCCTGGGCGGCGTACGACCGCGTCGCGGTCGGCACGCGTCTCGGAGGGGCGCTGCGCCGGCCCGCCCGCGAGCGACGGTACGAGAACAAGGTCGAGGCGCTGAGCAGGGCGGCGTACCGCGCCGGCGTTGATCTGTTCCCCGGCAGCAAGTCGACGGTCTTCGACCCCCTGATGGCGAACATCGGCCTCGATCCGAACGACGCCTCGCGCGACACCGCCGCGCCTGCAGGCATCGGCAACGTCGCGGCCGACGAGCTGCTTGCGTTCCGGCACCGCGACGGCGCCAACCAGCTCGGGGACGAGCCCGGCGGCAAGACCGGCGTGCCGTACTCGGACTACACCGGCTATGCGCCGGCGAACGCGCCGATGGACGCGCATGCGCCACTCGATCCGGCGACCGTGCACGACCCGAACCGCTGGCAGCCGCTCACCTACGTCGACGGCTCCGGGAATCTCGTCACGCCTGCCTTCGTCGGCGCCCACTGGCAGCTCGTGCGCCCGTTCGCGATCACCTCGGCCGCGGCGCTCCGCTCGCCGACCGGGCCCGCGCGCTCGGGGTCGGCCGAGTTCCTTGCCCAGGCTCAGGAGCTGGTCGACCTGAGTGCGGCTCTCACCGACGAGCAGAAGGTGATCGCCGAGTACTGGGCGGACGGGCCGCACTCGGAGCTTCCACCGGGTCACTGGAACCTCTTTGCGCAGCAGGTCCTCGAACGCGATCGAACCGGCTCGCGCGAGCACGACCTCGACGACGCGGTGAAGCTGTTCTTCGCACTCACGAACGCGATCTTCGACGCGGGCTGCTGCGCCTGGGACAACAAGGTCGCCTTCGATTCGGTGCGGCCGATCACGGCGATCCGGTGGCTCTTCCGCGGGCAGACGATCACAAGCTGGGCGGGACCCGGCAAGGGCACCCAGCCGATCGCTGGGGAGGCCTGGCTCCCGTACCAGCCAACGACGTTCCCGACGCCGCCCTTCGCCGAGTACTCGTCGGGCCACAGCAACTTCAGCGCCGCCGGCGCTGAGACGCTCCGGCTGTTCACCGGCAGCGATCGCTTCGGCGGGTCGGTGACGATTCCCCGCGGCACGTCGCGGGTGGAGCCCGGGCTCGCCCCGTCCCGAGATGTGACGCTCAGCTGGGCGACGTTCTCTGATGCGGCCGCGCAAGCGGGCATCTCGCGCCGCTACGGCGGCATCCACTTCGCGCAGGGAGACCTCGACGCGCGAACAACCGGCCGCGCCGCCGCGCGCCGCTGCTTCAAGACGGCACTCGCGTACCTCGACGGGACGGCCCCGGGTCCCGCCTGAGGATCAACCACAGACCGGGGAAAGAGGGAGGGAACGATGAAGAAGCGTCTTGGTATCGCCGTGGCACTCCTCGCACTCGTGCTTCCGATGGCCGCACAAGGAGGGTCGGCGACCAGACAGACAGTCGACGTGACCGGGTGGCTCGAGGGCGCCGGCCCGACGACCGACATCCACGGCAACGCGTCGCTCGTCCGCACCGACGGCGGCATCTCGTTCACGTTCCAGACGAGCGGCCTCCCGGCGGGCCAGCCGGTGACGATCTGGTGGATCATCGTCGGCCCGAACGGCCCCGTCTCCGCGCAGTTCGCCGACGGCCACATCGTCGGGAACAACGGCGTGGCGAGCTTCGCCGGTCACCTCGCCGAAGGCGACACTTCCGGCTGCTTCCATCCGGCGTTCCCGTGCGACGGGCTCACCGACGCGAGAGGGCAGACCGTGATCCTGCTCGCCCGCACGCACGGCGAGAAGGATCCGGGCCGGATCCCGGAGCAGATCCACACCGGAGAGACCAACTTCGGCAACTCCGGGTTCCAGGACGATCTCTGCAACCCGACCTGGTGCCAGATCCAGGCAGCGATCTTCCCCGGTTCCTGAGTTCTCTGGGGGCGCAGGCAAGAGGGCGGGAGCGTCGGCGCGGGCCGGCACTCCCGTTGCCTCGATCGAAAACAAAAGCTCTTGCTTTCCAGGGCTTTTGTCCAGCTGCGGGACTAGGATTCGAACCTAGACTACCTGATCCAGAGTCAGGCGTCCTACCATTAGACGATCCCGCAGAGCGCGAGCATTGTAGCCGCGCTCTGCCGATCCGAAGCTTCAGAGATCCAGCTCGTACAGCGGCACGAGGCGCTTCTCCGCCTCCGTGTCGATGTGCGCGATCACCTCGACATACGGCTCGAGACCCGACCCCTGGAGCTTCGCCTTGAGCAGGCTGTCGACCTGGTAGATCCCGGACGAGTTGTTCATCCGGATCGAGATGCGGATCGGCTTCTGCTCGCCGTCGGCGATCTCGACCTCCTCGATCGCCGCCGCCGAGAGTGAGTGGATGCCGACGCGCCCGCGCTCGAACGCGATCCGTGAGCGGCCCTGCTCCATGTCCAGTGCGTCCGCCACGCGCAGGATCCCCGCCTCGAGCGTCAGCGGCTCGCCGTCGGAGCGGTGGCTGATGATCCCCTGCAGCACCTCGGAGACGACCACCGTCAGGTCGGGCTCCTCGTAGATGCCGTCGAGGAGCTCGCGCAGCTTCGGCTCGGCGAGGAAGAGGCTGAAGTCCTCGTGTCCCTTGCGGTGCACCGCCATGCCGACGCAGTGGGTGAGCGCCGTCAGCGCGACGACCACCTCCGCGTCGTCGCGCGACATGCCGTAGTCGGTGACCATCGCCGGCTCGACGCTGTGCTTCGTGAGCTGCCGCAGCAGCTTCAGCGCGATGTTGGTGACGATCTGGATGTGCACCCACGAGTGGTCGTTGATCCCCATTCGGGCGACGGCGTTGACGTTCGATACGTGCCACCACCCCTTCAGCTGGTTGTCGCGGTTGACGCGGTCGATCACCGAGCGCAGCGTGCGGTTGGCGCGCACCGGCACCCGGATCCGCATCTGCGCGACGGCTTCCTCCGGGGTCAGCCGGGTCTCGCGCTCGGCTTCGTCCGAGACCGGCTGCTCGATGCGTTCCTCTGTCTCGGGATCGAGCTCCATGGCGGGAGGCTAATCGACCGACACGGTTGCGAGTATGCGGCCGGTGACCTCCTCCGCGCCGCAGCTGCGTCCGCTCGGGATCGGCGAGATCCTGGACGTCTCGCTGAAGATCGTCTGGCGCAACGCGGGCACGCTGATCCGCGTCGTCGTCTTCGTGGTGCTGCCGGTCCAGATCGTCTCGGCGCTGCTCGGGGCGTCGCTCGTCAGCGACACGACGAACGACAACACGTTCACGTTCGACACGTCCAGCCAGCCGACGATCAGCCACTCGGACGTGAACGCACTGATCGGCTACCTCGTGGCCGTGCTGCTGCTCGCGCTGATCTCCTCCACGTTGTCGTCCGGCGCGTGCTTTCGCGCGATCGCAACTGCATACCTGGGCGAGCGCTCGAGCTGGAAGGAGTCGCTCGCTTTTGCGCTGAGGCGGTTCCCGTCGATCCTCTGGATCACGTTCCTGGCCGGCTTCCTGTCGATCCTCGGCGCGATCGCCTGCATCCTTCCGGGCATCTATCTCTGGGTTCTCTTCTCCGTCGCGGTGCCGGCGATGATGACCGAGGGGGTGCGTGGCAGGAAGGCGCTCGGCCGATCGCGCCGACTCGTCCGCAACTTCTGGTGGCGCGCCTTCGGCGTTGCCGTGCTCGGTTACCTCCTGACGTCGATCCTCTCGGGCGCGATCTCGGCCATCATCCTCGGGATCAGCTCGTTCAATGCCTCGGCGGACTCGCTGACCGGGATCGTGTCGAACGTGGTCGCCCAGACGGTGAGCAAGGTGCTGACCACGCCGTTCGTCGCCGCGTTCGTGACCGTCCTCTACTTCGACCTGCGCGTCCGGAAGGAGGCATTCGACCTGCAGCTGCTCGCGCAGCGCATCGGCGTCGAGCCGTCGGCCGAGGCGCTCGCACGCATCAGTGAGTCGGCGCCGCTCCAGCAGTCGGGCGACCAGCCGCCGTTCTGGCCGCCTCCGCCCGGTTGGAAGCCGCGCGACCGAGATCAATGAAGACGCTCGCCGGTGCGGTCGCGGCGATCGCTCTGATCGCACCCGCGCCTGCAAACGCGGCGACGCGGTCGCAGGTGCAGGCGCTCGCGCGCGCCGCGCAGACAAGCCCGGCGGCGCTCGCGCGTCTCCGCGCCGTCCGAAGCGTCGGCGGGCGACCCGTCGACCTCGCCCGCGCGCTCGACACGGATGACCCCGTCGAGCTTCGCGTCCGCCTGCACGCGCTCGCGAGCACTGGGGAACCGGCCCAGCGACAGATTCGAGCCCGGGACGAGGCGCGCTCGATCCTGACCGGCCGCCGGTTCCGCGGGAGCACCGTCCCGCGTCCATTCCACGGGTTCCTGGTCTGGCTCGGGGAGCGCCTCCGTCCTCTTCGGCATGCCGTGGACTGGCTCGGCAAGCGCGTCCCCGGCGGGAACTGGACCGTCTGGGCGCTGTTCGCCGCCGCCGTGCTGGCCGCGACCGCGGTCGTCGCAGGCAGGGCCGCCCGGCGGCGCGGCACGGCGCTGCTCGACCGCGGTGAGCGGGTGCGCCTCGCCGGCATCGTCGATCCGAGCGAGCTCGAGCGGCTGGCGGACGAGGCGGAGGCCGCCGGCGACGCGGCCACGGCGCTGCGGCTTCGCTTCAGAGCCGGCTTGGTTCGGCTTGGCCGCGCGCGGGTGGTGCCGCTCCGCGAATCGCTCACGACCGGCGAGGCCCGGCGCTTCGTCGCGTCGACCGACTTCGATGTCCTGGCGCGAACCCACGACGAGGTCGCCTACGGCGGCCGCGCCGCGCGGACCGAGGACGCGGTCGCCGCGCGCGAAGGCTGGCCGCGCGTGCTCGCCGCGAAAGGCGTGCGCGCTTGAGCCGCGGCTGGAAGATCGGGCTGTCCGTGGCCGCGGGCATCGCGGCACTCAACCTCCTGCTCGCCGGGCTGCGCGCGGCGACCGGCGGCACCCCGGGAGGACCGACCTCGTCGTCCTACGCGACCGGCGCGGACGGCGACGCGGCCTATGCCGAGCTGCTCCTTAAGGCCGGCCACCGCGTCGAGCAGGTGCGGCGCACGCCGTCCGACTTCGCCCTGCTGCCGACCGACACCGCGGTCGTGCTCGACCCACCGTTCGTCGAACGGGACGACGTGAGCGCCTTGGCCACGTTCGTCGGGTCGGGCGGACGGCTGATCGCGGCGGAGGCGGACGCCTGGTTGCAGGCGCCGCTTCCGACTCCGAGGATCGGCTCCGACGGCCAGACGCACTCGTTGCCGTTCGCGCCGATCGCCGAGCTGGCCGGCGTGGCGCGGGTCGACTCGGCGGGCGGGAGGCGCTGGCGCTCCGTGGGCGCCGCGCTCCCGGCGCTCGGGGACAACGGCGGTTCCCTCCTCGCGGTCGCGGCCGAGGGTCGCGGCACCGTGCTTCTGCTCTCGGACTCCTCGCCGCTCCAGAACGCGTTTCTCGACCGCGCCGACAACGCCCGCTTCGCGCTCGGCCTCGCCGGCAGCAGTTCGCGGCGCGTCGTCTTCTTCGAGAACTACCACGGCTACGGCCGAGGCGGCACAGGTCTTGCCTCGATCCCGTTCCGCTGGCGGACCGCGCTGCTGCTCGAGGGTGCTGCGGTGCTGACGTTCATGCTCGCACGGGCGCGCCGGCTCGGCCCGCCCGAGCCGGAGAGCCGGGAGCTGGCGCCGCCGCGCGCCGAGTACGTTCGCTCGCTGGCGGCGACGCTGATGCGGACGCGCGACAAGCGCGAGGCGCTCGCACCGCTGCGGACCGAGCTCAGACGAAGGATCGCGCTTCGCACGGGACTTCCCGGCGACGCGGACGACGCCGCGCTGCAAGCGGCAGCCGCGCGTCTCGGCCTGGCGCCCGATGAAGTCGCGGCCGCGCTGGCCGACGACGAGCTGGCGCTGGGACGCCTATTCGCTCGCACCGGAGACGGAAGGAGGCAGCCATGGATGAACTGAGGGCGGCGGTGGTTCGCGAGGTGTCGAAGGTCGTGGTCGGCTACGACGACGTCGTCCAGAAGATCCTGACGGCGCTCTTGCTCGGCGGGCACGTGCTGCTCGAAGGGCCCCCCGGCGTCGCGAAGACGTTGCTGGCGAACGCGCTGGCGCGCTCGCTCGGACTGCCCTTCACGCGGCTGCAGTTCACACCGGACATGCTCCCGTCGGATGTCACGGGGACGATGACGCTCCGCGGCGCCGAGCTCGTGTTCCGGCCGGGGCCGGTTTTCACGAGCGTCCTCCTCGCGGACGAGATCAACCGGACGCCGCCGAAGACACAGGCCGCGCTCCTCGAGGCGATGCAGGAGTCGCAGGTGACGATCGAGGGCGAGCCCCGGCCGCTGCCTCGGCCGTTCATCGTCATCGCGACCCAGAACCCGGTCGAGTACGAGGGGACGTATCCGCTCCCGGAGGCGCAGCTCGACCGCTTCCTGATGAAGCTCGACCTCGCGTACCCGGACGAAGAGACCGAGCAGCGGATCCTCGGGCTTCGTCGCCACGGCGTCGCGCCTGCGACTCTCGAGGACGTCCAACCGGTCTTCTCGAGCGCTGCGCTCGAGCAGGCGCGCTACGAGACCGACAGCACGGGTGTCACCGATGAGGTGGTGGAGTACGTCTCCGCGATCGTGCGGGCGACGAGGGAGCTGCCGGCCGTGGAGCTCGGGGCGAGCCCGCGCGCGGGCGTGCACCTGCTCGCTGCGGCGCGTGCGCAAGCGCGTCTCGATCAACGCGGCTACGTCACTCCGGACGACGTCGCGCTCATCGCACCAGACGTGCTCCGACACCGGCTCATCCTGAGGCCCGAGGCGGAGCTCGAGCGCTACACGCCGGACGACGCGGTGCGGACTGTGCTCGAGGCGGTTCCCGTCCCGCGGTGAGCCCGACCTGGCGCACAGCCGTAGGCGTCGCGGGCGTCGGCGCGGCGGCGCTCTTCGTCCCGTGGTGGCTGGCCGCGCTGGCGCTGTTCGCCGTCGCGGGTGCGGCAGCCGTCGACCTTGCAGTCGTGCATCGCACGGTGTCCGTCACACGCTCGCTTCAGCCGATCCTCGCGCGCGGTGTGCCCGCGCGCCTCTCCCTGGAGGCGGGGCCTTCGAACGGCCGCGTCCGCATCCGCCAGGCAGCCACGCCCGATCTGATCGTCGCCGAGCAGGAGGGAGACGAGCGGCTCGCGACCACCGTCGTCGGCCGGCGGCGCGGACGGCACGTCCTGCCTGAGCCTGCCCTTCGCATCGTGGGGCCGCTCGGGCTCGGTGCCTGGTACCGGCGCTCCGGCGGCGACGTGAGCGTGCTCGTCTATCCGGACCTGCCGACGGCGCGGCGGCTCGCGACCAGCGTGCGGCGCGGCCGGTTCCGCTTCGAGGGTCGCGTGCGCGGCCCGCTCGGGCTCGGAACCGACTTCGAGACTGTGCGCGACTACCAGCCGGACGACGACATCCGCCATGTCAACTGGCGCACAACCGCGCGTCTCGGCCGACCGATGTCGAACCAGTACCGCATCGAGCGCGATCGCGACGTGATCTGTCTGGTCGACTGCGGCCGGCTGATGACGGCGCCGGTCGGCGACCGAACGCGGCTCGACGCCGCGGTCGACGCGTCGATCGCAGTAGCCGCAGTTGCCGACGCGCTGGGTGATCGGTGCGGCGCCGTCGCGTTCGACGCGAAGCTTGGGCGCGTGGTCGCGCCCCGGCGCGCCGGAGCGCAGGCGGTCGTCCAGGCGCTGTTCGACGTGGAGCCGAGGCCGACCGACAGCGACTACCAGGCGGCGTTCGCAGCGATCGGCGACGCGAAGCGCGCGTGGGTGCTCGTGCTCACGGATCTGCTCGACGAGAACGCGGCCAGCCCGCTGCTCGCGGCGCTGCCCTCGCTGGCGCGGCGGCACGCCGTCGCCGTCGCCACGGCCACCGATCCAGACCTCGCGCGGCTGCTGACGAGCGAGCCGACACAACGTGCGGAGGTCTACGAGGCGGCGGTCGCGCTCGACGTCGAGGGCACGCGGGCGTCGGTCGCGGTGCAGCTCCGCCGCCGCGGCGTCGATGTGATCGACGCACCCGCGCCCGCTCTCGGCGCGGCGTGCGTTCGCAGCTACCTCAGGGCGAAGTCTCGGGCGCTGGTGTAGCGCGGCCGAGGGCGAGCACGAGCCCCCAGTAGACCGCGGCGACACCGAAGCCGACGACGACGACGGTGGCCAGGCCGGTGCCGGCCGGCGTCAGGAACCCTTCGATGAGCCCGGCGACGACGAGCCACGGCGCCGTGCCGAGCACGATCTTCACCGCCTCGCGCGCCTCGAGCCCGAGCGCCCGCGCGCGGGTCAGCCGGCCGGGCTCGACGAGCGCCCAGCCCATGCGCATCCCGGCCGCGGCCGCGACGATGATGCACGACAGCTCGAGCACGCCGTGCGCCGTCACCAGCTCGAAGAAGACGCGGCCGTTGCCGCTGCCAACCGCGAGGCCGGCGACGACGCCGAGCTGTATGCCGTTCCAGAGCAGGAGCAGAGCCGTGCCCAGGCCGGCGGCGACGCCTGCGGCGAAGGCGAGAAACGTCACGCGGATGTTGTTCGTGAAGATCTGCCCGGAGAGCCCCGCGCGCTTGGCACCCGAGAGCCCGAGGTCGGACCCGTGGGGCCTCGGATGCGTGACCGCCTCGTAGGCCCCGGGGGCGAGGCCGCCCGCACGGCCCGGGTCGCGGTCGGCCCAGACGGCCGAGACGCCTGCGCTGCCGAGCAGGAGGACTGCCGCGATCAGCAGCGCCGGCCAGCGCCGCCGTACGGCCGCCCAGTAGTCGTGCTTGACGAAGTCGACGAACGACTCGCGGCGCGAAGGCGCGTGGTAGACGAGGTGCCGCGCGCGGCCCACTCGCTGCTCGAGCGCGATCGTCGTCGGGTCCCGCGGGAAGCGAAGGCGCGCGAGCGCGAGGTCGGCGGCGGCCCCGCGGTAGAGCATGCCGAGGCGGCGGACGCGGTCTGCGCCGAGCTGCTCGGGCCGGCGCCCGGCCTCCCGGACGAGCTCGTCCAGCTCCCTCCAGCGAGGGGTTCGTTCGCGTTGGAAAGCGTCTAAGTTCATCGCATCGAATACGACGACGTCCTGACGATCCCGACGCCCGAGGGCGTGGAGATCCACCTGTTGCTTGCGGGGCCTGCGTCGCGGTTCGTTTCGGCGCTCGTCGACATACTCATCCAGTTCGCGCTTCTGGTGTGCGTCGCCGTCGTGCTGGGGATTCTCGGTTCGGCCGGGCTCGGCGGCGGCGGAGTCGCCGTCCTGCTGTGGTTCGTCGTCAGCTTCGCGCTCATCGCCTTCTACGACATCTTCTTCGAGGTGTTCCGGTCCGGCCAGACGCCGGGCAAGCGGATGAACGGCCTGCGCGTCGTCCGCGTCGAGGGTCACCCGGTCACCTTCCTCTCGAGCGCGATCCGGAACCTGCTCCGCGTGATCGACTTCCTGCCGAGCGCCTACCTGCTCGGCGCCGCCGTGATCTTGTCGACACGCAAGAACCAGCGGATCGGCGACGTCGTCGCCGGCACGCTCGTCGTCCGCGCGGGGCGGAAGGACGCACCGGCGGCCGGGGCGCCGCGCGTGTGGTACGAGAGTGCCGGGACGACGTGGGACACGAGTCGCGTTTCGGACGACGAGCTCGCGCTCGTACGGCAGTTCCTCGAGCGGCGGCTCGACATCGACGCTGCCGCGCGCACACAGCTCGCAGGCACGCTCGCAGAGCGCCTGCGACCGAAGGTGGCCGGCGCGCCCCCGGATCTTCGCGGTGAGCGGTTCCTCCACGCACTCGTCGCCAACAAGCTCGAGCGCACGAGGTAGGGGAGAAGTTCACGATCGCGAACTGGTCGGGCATGCAGGTCGTCGAGCTTCGCGACCTTCGCATTGCCTGCGGGCTGATGCTTGCGGCTGCGGCGACCCTGCCGCACCTGCCAGGCGATCCCGGCGCGCCGTGCCCGTTGCGCACGCTGACCGGCGTTCCCTGTCCACTCTGCGGGATGACGACGAGCGTCGAGGACACCGTCGGCGGGCATCTGGGGTCGGCGCTCGGCGCGAATCCCGGCGGCGTCGCCGCCGTCGTCTTCGCGGCGCTGCTTCTCGTTCTCCGGCCGCGGCAGGTGAGGTTGCCCGCGGCGCTTCCGGTCGTCCTCATTTTCGCGATGTGGATCTTCGAGCTACACCGCTTCTCGTACCTCTAGGAATGGAGTCCCGATGACTGACATGAGCGAAAGCGTCGCGCGAGGGCCCAGGGCGGGCTTTTGGCGGCGGTTCGGTGCAGCGCTGATCGACGGCATCCTGCTCGGCGTCGTCACGCTGATCCTGTACGCGATCCTGAAGGGCGTCGGGTACGGCCTCGGCATCCTGCTCTCGATCGGCTACGTCGTGTATTTCGAGGGCGGCCCGACCGGCCAGACGATCGGCAAGCGCGCGCTCGGCATCCGCGTCTACGACTTCGGTGGCAGCGGCGGGCCGATCGGCTACGGCCGGGCGTTCATCCGCTGGCTCGGCAAGATCATCTCGGGCATCCCGTGCTATCTCGGGTACCTCTGGATGCTCTGGGATAAGGAGAAGCAGACCTGGCACGACAAGCTGGCGACCACGGTCGTCGTGCCGGAGTCCGCGTATCCGGTCGAGCGCTAGGCGACGTCGGCGGCCCAGTCGCCGTACAGCGAGGTGTAGAGACCGCGGCGCGCGAGCAGCTCCTCGTGCGAGCCCTGCTCGACCACGACGCCGTGTTCGAGCACGACGATCAGGTCCGCGTCGCGGATCGTCGACAGGCGGTGCGCGATGATGAACGCGGTTCGGCCGTGCAGGAGGCGGCGCAGCGCGCGCTCGATCTTGCGCTCCGTGCCGATGTCGACCGAGCTCGTCGCCTCGTCGAGGATCAGGATGCGCGGATCGGCGAGCAGCGCGCGTGCGAACGCGACGAGCTGCCGCTGGCCGAGCGAGAGCCGTGAGCCGCGCTCGCCGAGCTGCGTGTCGTAGCCGTCCTCCAGACGCTCGATGAAGTCGTCTGCGCCGACCGTCCTCGCTGCGGCGACGATCTCGTCACGGGTCGCTTCGGGCCGGCCGAACGCGATGTTCTCGGCGACCGTGCCGGCGAAGAGGAACCCCTCCTGCGGCACGATTCCCAGCTGCCGCCGGAGCGAACGCTGCGTCACCTCGCGCAGGTCGACGCCGTCGATCGTGATCCGTCCCTCCGTCGGGTCGTAGAAGCGCGCGAGGAGCTTCGCGATCGTCGACTTGCCGGCACCGGTGTGGCCGACGAGCGCCACCGTCGTGCCGGCCGCGACGTCGAGGTCGATCCCGTGCAGCACCTCCGGCCCGCGGCCGTACGCGAACCGCACGGCCTCGAACGTGACGTGACCGCGAATTTCGTCGAGCTCGCGCGCACCCGGCGCGTCCTGCACCTCGGGCGTCTCGTCGAGCACGTCCGTGATCTTGTCCAGCGCGGCGACAGCGGACAGGAACGTGTTGTAGAGCTGCGAGAGCTGCTGGACCGGGTCGAAGAAGTTCGAGAGGTAGCCGATGAACGCGACGAGCGTCCCGATCGACACCTGGCCGTGGTACGCGAGCCAGCCGCCGTAGCCGAGCACCACCGCCGTCGCCGCCGACGAGAGGAAGTCGACGAAGGGGAAGTACGTGCCGCTGAGCACGACCGTCCGCATGTTCGAGACGCGGTACTCGTCCGCGACCCTCCGGAAGTTGTCCTGTGCCGCCCGCTCGCGCGTGAACGACTGCAGCACGCGCATGCCGGCGATGTCCTCGGCGAGTGTCGCTGTGACGAGCCCGAGCGTCTCCCGCACCGACCGGTACGCGCGCCCTGAGCGCTTGCGGAACCACGCCGTGGCGACGGTCATCAGCGGCATCACGGTCAGCGAGGCGAGCGCGAGCCGCCAGTCGAGGAAGAACAACAGCACCGCGGTGCCGACCAGCGTCAGCGTGTTCTGCACGAGCGAGCTGACGCCGTCGGTGACGAGCTGGTCGAGCGCCTCGACGTCGTTCGTCAGGCGGCTGATGATCACGCCGGCGCGATTGCGCTCGTAGTAGCCGAGTGAGAGCCGCTGCAGGTGCCGGAAAAGATGGTTGCGGAGGTCGGCGAGCATGCGCTCGCCGGTCCACCCGGTGTAGAAGGTCTGCGCGTAGCTGAACGCGATCCCGAGCACGCCCGCTGACACGAACGCGACGACGATCCAGCCCAGCAGGTGCGTGTCGCCACGGCGAACCTCGTCGACGGCCCGCCCGACCAGGTACGGCGGCGCCAGCATGACCGCGGTCGCCGCCAACAGCGCCAGGACGGCGAGCGCGGTGCGTCCGCGGTAAGGCCGCGCGAGTGTGTAGAGCGCGCGCAGGCGGCGCTTCGTCTGCCGCCACGACCAGTCGTCGACCGTCGCGCGGCCGCCGCGCATCAGGTGTCCGCCCGGCTGGTGAACTCTCACGCGACCTCCTCCGTGAAGACGCGCTCGAGCAGCCCGTGCTCGTACAGCTCGCGGTAGACGGAGTTCGTCTCGGCGAGCTCGTCGTGGCCGCCGCGGGCGACGACCCGGCCGTCGTCGAGCACGACGACCTCGTCGGCGAGGGCGATCGTCGACAGCCGGTGGGCGATGATGATCGTCGTCCGGCCGCGCATCGCCTCGCGCAGCCCTTCCCTGATCTTCGACTCCGTCGTCGCGTCCACCGACGCGGTCGCGTCGTCGAGGATCAGGATGCGCGGGTCGACGACCAGCGCGCGCGCAATCGCGACGCGCTGCCGCTGGCCGCCGGAGAGCGTGATCCCACGCTCGCCGACGACGGTGTCGTAGCCCTCAGGCAGCGTCTCGATGAACTCGTGCGCCTGCGCGAGCCGCGCGGCGCGCTCGATCTCGTCGTCGGCGGCGTCGGGACGGCCGAAGGCGATGTTCTCGCGGACGGTCGCCGAGAAGAGGAACGGATCCTGCGCGATCACGCCGATCTCACGGCGGAGTGAGGTGAGCGTCACGTCACGCACGTCGACGCCGTCGACCATGACGCGTCCAGCCTGCACGTCGTAGAAGCGCGGCACGAGTGCAGCCAGCGTTGTCTTGCCGGCGCCGGTGTGCCCGATCAGCGCGACGACGCGGCCCGGCTCGAGCTCCAGGTTCACGTCGTGCAGGACCGGCCGCTCGGGGTCGTAGCCGAAGGTCACGCCGTCGAGCGTGATGCGGCCTGGTCCCGGCGGCAGCTCGCGGGCGTCCGGTGCGTCGCGGATCTCCTCCGGCTCGTCGATCACCTGGAAGATGCGCTCGCCGGAGGCAGTCGCGCGCTGCGCCTGACCGATCCACATGCCGAGCTGGCGCAGCGGCATCACGAGCATCGCGAGGAAGAGGTTGAACGCGACGAAGTTGCCGAGCGAAAGCGTCCCGTGCACGACCATGCGGCCGCCGACGAGCAGGATCGCGGCCTGCGCGAGCAGCGGCAGGAAGCTCAGGATCGGGACGTAGAACGCGCGCTGCCGGTTCGCCTTCACGCTCTGCTCGAAGACGCGCTCGGAGCGTTCCTCGAACTTCCCCTGCTCGGCCGATTCCTGCGCGAACGACTTGACGACGTGAACGCCGACGATGTTCTCCTCGGCGACGGTCGCGACGTCCGCCATCCGCTGTTGCACGTCGCGCAGCAGCGGATGCGAGATGTGGCTGTAGCGGTAGGCGACGGCAACGAGCACGGGCGCGATCGCCATCGCGATCACGGCGAGCTTCCAGGAGATGACGAACACGACGAGCCCGACGCCGACGATCGTGAAGATGTGCTGGAAGAAGAAGATGAGGCCGTAGCCGAGGAAGAAACGGACGCCCTGCAGGTCGACCGTCGCGCGGCTCATCAGCTGGCCGGTCTGGTGGCGGTCGTAGAAGCCGAACGAGAGGCGGACGAGCTTCGCGTAGACCGCCTGCCGCATGTCCATCTCGACGGCGAGCGCCTGCCTGCCGGCGATCAGCCGCCGACCGGACATCTGCACCGCGCGCGCGAGCCCGAGCACGAGCACGAAGGCGACGAGCCACTTGAGCCGGTGAAGCTCGTGGCCGTGCAGCGCCCCGACCACGCTCCGCGTCAGCAGGATGGCCACGAGCGCCGCCGCCTGCGAGCCGACGGCAAGCAGCACGGAGAGGATCATCGACACCTTGTAGGGCTTCAGGAACGCGACGAGCCGGAAGAACGTGGAGCTGTAGCGCGGCGCTCGAGAATCGTTCACTTGGTTAAGGGTAGCCGCGCGAGCTCCTGTCGAATGGCGTCTGCGGCGACGACAACCCGCGCCCGGTTCGCCGGGTCGTTCAGCCAGCCGCTTGCGCCCGACGGGTGCGGGAGCGGGATCACCACGGCACCCTCGTACTCGTAGCGGCCGCCGACGCACTCGCCGACGCTGCGCACCCCGAGCAAGCGGCGTGCGGCGAGGCCGCCGACGGTGACGATCAGCTCGGGACGCAGCAGGCGAAGCTCGTGGTCGCGCCAGCGCTCACACAGGCGTTGTTCCTCCGGGGTCGGCGTGCGGTCGCCTCGGCCCGACACCGCGCGGCCGGGATAGCAGCGCGTGACGGCCGCGCAGTAGAACGTCTCGTAGAACTCCTCCTCGTCCATCTCCAACCAGCGGCGGAGCGTTCTGCCCGCTCGACCGCGCCACGGGAGACGCTCCTCGCCCTCGACGATCCCCGGCGCCTGGCCGAAGAGGTACGCGCGCTGGCCGTGCAGCGGGGCCACGACCGGCAGCGACTCGAGCGGGTGGCCCGCCTCGACGCAGGCCCGGCAGCGAGCCTGATCGCGCTGCAGGGAGGCGACCGAGCGGTATCGCTTCACAGCGGCGAGCGAACGGCGACGAACCAGTGCCCGTCGAGCAGCACGTCGCCGCCGCCGAGCTCACGGGCGAGCCCGTCGGCCGTGAACCAGCGCTTGTACACCTCCCACTGAGACCCGTCGTCGAGCTCGCGGGTCTGCATCTCCTCGTCGATGTCGACGGAGGCGCGCGACGAGTCCACGACGACGAGCTCCGACGCGAGGCGTGCCGCCTCGGAGAGAAACCGCCGCCGGTCGTCGTCTTCGAGGTGGCCGTAGAAGTGGCCGGTGAAGACGCGCTCGAACGCGCCGTCGTCGAACGGCAGCTGGAGCGCGTCGCCCTGCACGAGCGTCGCTTCCGGTGCCTGGCGCGCGGCCTCGCGCAGCATGCGCTCGCTCTGGTCGAGACCGGTGACCTCGCCCGGCAGGTACTGGGTGAGGAACCCGGTGCCGCACGCGACGTCGAGCGTGCGGCGGGCGGGCAACGCGCGCAGCGCCTCGACCAGCTCGTCCCGCTCCTCTTCCCACTGGGGGCGGACACGGTCGGCGAACTTGCCCTGGCCCAGGTACCAATCGTCGTACTCCGGCGCGCGGCGGTCGTAGTACTCCTTCACGGCTCGTACAGTAGGCGCGTGCTCCCCCTCGAGGCGGTGCCGAACTTCAGCGAGGGCCGCGACCGGGCCACGATCGACGCCCTGGGCTCGGCAATGGCCGCGCATGCGCGCGTGCTCGACGTGCACGCCGATGCCGATCACAACCGCTCCGTCTTCACGGTCGTCGGCGATGACGGGCAGCTGTCGGACGCGCTCCTCGCGGCCGTCGGCGTCGCGGTCGAGCGCATCGACCTGCGGCGGCACGAAGGGGCGCATCCGCGGATCGGCGCCGCCGACGTCGTCCCCGTGGCACCGATCGAGGCAACCGACCTCGAGCGCGCCCAGCGGGTCGCCGCCGGCGTGGCGGAGCGGATCGGCAGGGAGCTCGAGCTGCCCGTGTTCGTCTATGCGCCCCCGGAGGTCGGCCCCGCGCACTTCCGCCGCGGTGGCCCCGAGCGGCTGCAGGCGAGGATCGAGGCGGGCGAGCTGAGGCCGGACTTCGGGCCGGCGCGCCTGCACCCGACGGCCGGCGGCGTGATCGTCGGCGCACGCCGGCCGCTGATCGCGTTCAACGTCAACTTGCGCGGCGAGCTGCGGGTTGCGCGGGAGGTGGCCGGGCTCGTGCGCGAGCGCGGCGGCGGCTTCCCCGGCGTGCGTGCGCTCGGGCTCGACCTGCCCCGGGCGGGTTTCGTCCAGGTCTCGATGAACGTCGAGGACTGGGAGGCGGCAGCGCTGCACGAGATCGTCGAGCGCGTCACGGCCGAGGCGGAGGCACGCGGGGCGGAGGTCGTCGGCTCCGAGCTCGTCGGGCTGATGCCGGCCGGCGCGGCGGCCGTCGCCGCCGGCGCGGTGCTGCGAATCGACGGTTTCGATTCGTCGCGCGTCCTTGAACTACGACTCATAGACTCGGGGCCGTGACCGCGACGCGTGCCCTCACGGGCCAAGACCTGACGCCGGCCGACGTCTGGGCGGTCGCGGTCGGCCGGCAGGAGGCGGCGCCGCTCTCGGACGAGGCCCGGCGTCGCATGGGCGCGGCGCGGGCCGTCGTCGAGCGCGCCGTGCACGGCGCCGAGGAGCACACGTACGGCGTCAACACCGGCTTCGGCCGGTTCGTCTCGAAGGCGATCCCGCAGGACCTGACGGAGGAGCTGCAGCTGCGGCTGCTCCGCTCTCACGCCTGCGGCGTCGGGGATCCCTACCCGGACGAGGTCGTCCGCGCGGCGATGCTCCTGCGCGCGAACGCGCTCGCGAAGGGGAACTCGGGCGCGCGCGTGGAGACGGTGGAGCTGCTGCTCGAGTGCCTCAACCGCGGCGTGCTGCCGCGCGTCCCCTCGCGCGGCTCGGTGGGCGCGTCTGGTGACCTGGCGCCGCTCGCGCACCTCGCGCTGCCGCTCGTCGGCGAGGGCTCGGCCTGGTATGACGGCGAGTTGCTCACGGGCGACGAGGCGCTGCGGCGGGCCGGGCTCGAGCCGGTGACGCTCGTCGCGAAGGAGGGGCTCTCGTTGATCAACGGCACGCAGTTCATGGCCGCGCAGGGCGCGCTCGGTCTGGTGCGGGCGGAGCGGCTGGCGCGCGCGGCGGACTGCTCTTGCGCGCAGTCGCTCGAGGCGCTGCAGGGATCGCGCAACTCCTTCCTGCCGCAGATCCAAGCGCTGCGGCCGCTGCGCGGTCAGGGCGCGTCGGCCCGGAACGTGATGCGGCTCCTCGACGGCTCGGCGATCATCGAGTCGCACCGCTGGTGCGACAAGGTGCAGGACGCGTACTCGCTGCGCTGCGCGCCGCAGGTGCACGGCGCCTCGCGCGACCTGCTCGACTACATCGACTACACGATCGGCACCGAGCTGAACGCGGCGACCGACAACCCGCTCGTGCTCGTCGACGACGACCTGCTGGTCTCCGCCGGCAACTTCCACGGCCAGCCGCTCGCGTTTGCGCTGGATACGCTCGCGATGGCGGTCGCCGAGCTCGCCAATATCTCGGAGCGCCGCATCGAGCGGCTCGTCAACCCGAACCTCAGCGACGGCCTGCCGGCGTTCCTCACGGCGGACGGCGGCCTCAACTCAGGGTTCATGATCGCGCAGTACGTGGCCGCGTCACTCGTCTCCGAGAACAAGTCGCTCTGCCACCCGGCGTCTGTCGATTCGATTCCGACGAGCGCCGGGCAGGAAGATCATGTGTCGATGGGCAACGCGTCTGGGCTGAAGGCCTGGCAGGTGGTCGCGAACTCGGAGCGCGCGCTCGCGATCGAGCTGCTGGCCGGCGCGCAGGGCGTCGAGTTTCTGGCCCCGCTCGAGCCGGGTCGCGGGGTGCGAGCGACGCATGCGTTCGTGCGCACGCTCTCGCCGCGGCTCAAGGACGACAGGCCGCTGAGCAGCGAGATCGAGGCGGTAGCGGCGTCGATCCGCGACGGCACTCTCGTCGCCGCAGTCGAAGCGGAGGTGGGTGAGCTTGAGTAAGCGCTTGCAATGGGGCAGCGCGCCGGAGGTCGACTCGTCGAAGAGCCCGGTGCGGGACACGCTGCTCGTCTACGGCGTCCTCTCGCTGATCATCCTGCTGGTCGCGTGGCTTACCGGCGGCTCCCTCGGCAGGGCGCTCGTGATCGTCCCGATCTTCTACGTGATCGCATCCGTGTGGACGATTCAGCGGCTGCGCGCGCGGGCGCGCCGCGAGGCGGCCTCGAAGGAGGCGCCATGAGTGTCGCGCCGTCCCTGGACGCCGCGGTCGACGCGCTCTGTGGCGACCTGCGCACGATTCGCGCTCCGCGCGGCACCGAGCTGAACGCACGCTCGTGGGCGACCGAGGCGCCGCTCCGGATGCTGCTCAACAACCTCGACCGGGAGGTGGCCGAGCGGCCCGAGGACCTCGTCGTCTACGGCGGCTCGGGGAAGGCAGCGCGATCGCACGAGGCGCTGAAGGCGATCGTTCGCTCGCTGCTCGAGCTGCGCGAGGACGAGACGCTGCTCGTCCAGTCGGGCAAGCCCGTGGCGGTGTTCCGGACGACGACGCAGTCGCCGCGCGTGCTGATCGCCAATTCGCTGCTCGTGCCGCGCTGGGCGACGTGGGACGAGTTCCGCCGGCTCGAGGCCGAGGGGCTGACGATGTTCGGGCAGATGACCGCCGGTTCCTGGATCTACATCGGCACACAGGGGATCCTGCAGGGGACGTACCAGACGTTCGCCGCCGCGGCGGAGCGGCACTTCGGTACGCCGTCGCTCGCCGGCAAAACGGTCCTCACCGCGGGCCTCGGCGGCATGGGCGGCGCGCAGCCGCTGGCAGCCGTGCTCGCCGGCGGCGCGATCCTGTGCGTCGAGGTTGATCCGACCCGGATCGGTCGGCGGCTCGAGACGCGGTACCTCGACGAGGCGACAGAGTCGCTCGACGACGCGCTCGAACGCGTGCGCGCTGCAGCGGGGGAGGGCCGCGCGTTGTCGGTCGGGCTGCTCGGGAACGCGGCGGACGTCGTCCCGGAGCTCGCGCGCCGCGGCGAGCACTTCGACCTGGTCACAGACCAGACGGCCGCACACGACCCGCTGACCGGTTACGTGCCGCGCGGGCTTTCGGTCGAGGAGGCGTCCGAGTTGCGCACGGCCGATCCCGACGAGTACCTGCGCCGTGCGCGCGAGTCGATCGCTGCACATGTCGAAGGGCTGCTCGAGTACGTCCGGGCCGGCAGCTATGTCTTCGACTATGGAAACAACCTGCGAGGTGAGGCCAGAGACGCCGGCGTAGCGAAGGCCTTCTCATACCCGGGCTTCGTCCCGGCCTATATCCGGCCGCTCTTCTGTCGCGGCATCGGTCCGTTTCGCTGGGCAGCACTGTCCGGGGACCCGGCCGACATTGCTGCCATCGACGACGCGCTGCGGGAGCTGTTCCCACACGACAACCTGTTGCAGCGCTGGCTCGAGCTGGCGCCCGCGCGGGTGGCGTTCCAGGGCCTGCCGGCCCGCATCTGCTGGCTGGGCTACGGCGATCGCGCGAAGGCGGGTCTCGCGATCAACGAGCTCGTCCGCAGCGGCAAGGTGAAGGCGCCCGTGGTGATCGGGCGCGACCACCTCGACGCGGGCAGCGTCGCCTCGCCGTACCGCGAGACGGAGGCGATGCGCGACGGGTCCGATGCGATCGCCGACTGGCCGATCCTGAACGCGCTCGTCAACGTGGCGGCGGGCGCGACCTGGGTCAGCGTGCACCACGGCGGCGGCGTCGGGATCGGCAACTCGATCCATGCGGGCATGGTCGTGCTGGCCGACGGCACCGACTCGGCAACGGAGCGCCTCGAGCGCGTGCTCACGACCGACCCCGGGATGGGAGTGGTCAGGCACCTTGACGCCGGCTACGACGAAGCGGAGTCGGCGGCGCGGGAGCTCGGCCTCTCGACGCCGATGTTCGACGCGTCGGCGTAGCCTAGGCGGCTCAGGCTCCCGTGCGGCTGCTCGTTCGTGACCTCGCACAGGTGGCGACGCCGGCCGAGGCGGGCGCGGTCCCGCGCCGGCGAGGTGAGCTGGCCGCGGTCGGCGTGCTCGAAGACGCTTTCGTCCTCTGCAGCGACGGTCGCATCGAGCGCGTCGGCAGGATGCGCGACCTGCCACGCCTCGACGGCGACGTCGAGGACGTGGACGCGCGCGGTCTGTGCGCGGTGCCGGGGCTGGTCGACTGCCACACGCATCCGGCGTGGGGCGGCGACCGCGTGGCCGAGTTCGCGCTGCGCGCCGCCGGCGCCTCCTACGAAGAGCTCCATGCCGCCGGGGGCGGAATCCTGTCCACTGTCGAGGCGACGCGCGCGCTCGGCGAGGACGGCCTCCGCGACCGCGTCGCGCGCCACCGCGAGTGGATGCTCCGCCACGGCACGACGACGTGGGAGGGGAAGTCAGGGTACGGGCTCGACCGCGACACGGAGCTCGCGTCGCTGCGCGCGGTGCGAGCCGTGGGCGGCTCGCCGACGTGGCTCGGCGCCCATTCGGTGCCTCCCGAAGCCGCCGATGGGGATGCGTACCTCGACTTCGCGCTCACCGAGGTGCTGCCGCAGGCTGCGCGCCTGGCCGACGCTGCGGATGTCTTCCTCGAGCGGGGTGCGTTCGACGCGGAGCAGGCGCGGCGGTACCTCGAGGCGTGCCGTGTCGCGGGCCTCGCGCTGCGGCTGCACGGCGACCAGTTCACCGAGAGCGGTGCGATCCCGCTCGCGATCGACCTCGGCGCGCGCTCGGTCGACCATCTGGAGGCGACCACCGCTGCCGGGATCGAGCAGCTCGCCGCGTCCGCGGTCGTCGGCGTGCTCCTGCCGGCGAGTGCGCTCTTTCTCGACCGGCCGATGCCGCCCGCCCGCGCGCTGGTCGACGCCGGCGCGGCGATTGCCCTCGCGACCGACTTCAACCCAGGCAGCTCGTTCACCACGAGCCTGCCGCTCATCTGCTCGCTCGCATGCACGCAGCTCCATCTCTCGCCGGCAGAGGCGCTCACCGCGGTGACGCTCAACGCGGCGCACGTCCTCGGGGTCGGCGATCGGCTCGGCCGCATCGCGCCCGGCTGCACCGCCGACCTGCTCCTGCTCGACGCGCCCGACTGGCGCTACCTCGCCTACCACCTGGCGGGCGACGTCGTTGCGGCCGTCGTCAAGGACGGACGAGTCGCCTACCGGCGGTAATCTGGACAGTCGATGCCGACCAAGAAGCAGCGGCGCCGCCGGGCCAAGGGCCTCCGGCACGAGTACGACTTCGTGATGGTCGACGAGGAAGGGAACGAGGTTCCCGTCGACCCCGACGACCGGCGCGCGGAGCGGGAGCAGAAGGCGTCGTCGAAGCCGAAGCAGGCGCGCGGCGGTCAGGGCAGCAGCGGACGCACGATGCGTGAGCCGCCGCAGCCGACCTGGCAGCGCGCCTTCCGGCGCGGCGGGCTGATGGGCGGGCTGATGCTGGTCGCCTTCATCTTCATCTTCAAGAACGGGCCGATCGGTAGCCGCATCGCGATCGGGCTCGTCTACGGGGTGGCGTTCGTCCCGCTCACGTACTTCGTCGATCGCACCGCATACCGCGCGTACCTCCGCCGGCTCGAACGCGCGAAGGCGAAGAAGGCTTAGTAGCCGCTACGCGGCGGCCGGCGCGTCGCCGCGGTAGTGGCCGATGCCGGGCCAGGGCGCGAGCAGCAGCAGAACGCGGGCTCCGTCCGGGCTCGAGAGCGTGTGCCGCTCGTCGGGCTCGAAGCGCGCCGTCATGCCCACGCCGGCTGTCACGGTCTCGCCGCCGGCGCTGATCTGGACCGTGCCGTCGAGCACCGTCACCCACGCGTTCTCCTTCACCTGGTGCTCGCCGAGCGCCTGTCCCGGCGACAGCACGATCAGCACGGCGCGGGCGCCTTCGTCGGAGTGGAGCACGAGCGGATCCCGGGTGCCGTTGGGTGCGTGGACGGAAAGGAGGTCCCAGGTCTGCATCGGAGCGAGGAGCCGTTTCCGTGCCAGGCTACACTCAAACGCCTTCGGATGCCGCTCGCCGTCGACCCGTTTGTCCTTGGTCCGTTCCGCTCCAACTGCTACGTGGTGCGGGCCGAGCGAGGCGCTCCCGAGGCGGTCGTAATCGACCCCGGCGACGACCCGACGGAGCTCCGGCTGGAGCTGGCGCGCATGGGGACCCGCACCGCTGCGATCCTCGTCACGCATTCGGACATCGACCACATTGCGGGCGTCGCCGCGCTCGCCGAAGGCACGGGCGTCGAGGTCTGGGCGCCGGTGGGCGAGGTCGAGGAGTTGCGCGAAGGGAGGACGCGCGGCGGCATGCCGGTGGCCGCGCACGATCCCGCGCACCTCGTCTCTGGCGGCGACGAGCTCACCGTCGCGGGCATCACGTTCGAGGTGATCGACGTTCCCGGTCACTCGCGCGGGCACGTCGCCTACTACCACGAGGGCGAGCTCTTCTCCGGCGACCTGCTGTTCGCCGGATCGGTCGGCCGCGTCGATCTCCCGGGCGGCGACTGGGACACGCTGCTCGACTCGGTGCGCTCGCTGCTCGAGCGCCTCCCGCCGGAGACGATCATCTACCCAGGGCACGGACCGGCGACCACGCTCGGCCGCGAGCTGCAGACGAACCCGTTTCTCGGCGAGCTTCGCGGCGAGCGGCTCGAGTGAGCAGCCGCTTCCAGGCGCCGCGCGGGACTCACGACGTCCTGCCTGCCGAGCAGCCTCTCTGGCAGCTCGTCACCGGCACGCTCGCGGGGGTCGCTGAGCTCCACGGCTACCGGCGCATCCAGACCCCGAACTTCGAGGATACGGACGTCTTCGTGCGCACGTCCGGCGCCGGCTCCGACGTCGTGCAGAAGGAGATGTACACGTTCGAGGACAAGGGCGGCCGTTCGCTTACGCTCAAGCCGGAAGGCACCGCGCCGATCGCCCGAGCGTTCATCGAGCACGGCATGCATCGTGAGCCGCAGCCGGTGAAGCTCTACACGGTGGCGCCGATGTACCGCTACGAGGCGCCGCAGAAGGGCCGCTACCGGGAGCACTGGCAGGTGTCGGTCGAGGCGTTCGGCTCCGACGACCCGGCGCTCGACGCCGAGGTGATCAGCCTGTACGTCGAGTTCGCCGCGCGCGTCGGGATCACGAAGTACGTCCTGCAGATCAATTCGATCGGCGATGCGAACTGTCGGCCGGAGTATCTCGAGCAGCTGAACGCATGGCTCGACGCCCACACCGACGTGCTCGACGACGACGCGCGGCAGAAGCGCGAGCGAAGCCCGCTGCGCGTGTTCGACGTCAAGAGCACGCAGGTGCGCGAGGCCCTGCGGGATGCTCCAAAGATCGGCGACCACTTGTGCGCGGCCTGCGCGGAGCACTTCGCGAGCGTTCGCGCCGCCCTCGACGCCCTCGGCATCGCCTACGAGGTCGAGCCGACACTCGTGCGCGGGCTCGACTACTACACACGCACCGTCTTCGAGTTCATCAACCCGGAGGAGACGGCGCAGCCGCAGATCTGCTCGGGCGGCCGCTACGACGGCCTCGTCGAGGCGCTCGGCGGCCCGCCGACGCCGGCGATCGGCTTCGGCGCCGGCATCGAGCGCGCGCTGATCGCACTCGAGGCCGAGGGACGCACCGCGGAACAGCCGGCGCTGGACGTCTTCATCGTCGTCGCCGAGGGGACGCCACGGGAGCCGGTCGTCGCGACGCTCGCCGCACTCCGGCGTGCCGATCTGTCGGCCGATCTCGACTACGCCGGCCGCTCGTTCAAGGGCCAGATGACGCAGGCCGGACGAACGCGCGCCGCGGTGGTGGTGATCGTGCGCGACGACGAGGCGACGATCAGGCGTCAGGGACGCGACGAGCAGGTGGTCTCTCTTTCTGAGGTCGTCGCTACCCTCACCGGATGAGCTGGCGGGACATCCGCTGCGGCGACGTGCGCGCCGAACACATCGGCAAGCGGCTGACGGTCGCCGGCTGGGCCGACACACGCCGCGACCACGGCAATCTCGTCTTCGTCGACCTGCGCGACCACACGGGCAAGGTGCAGCTCGTCATCAACCCCGAGCGCGCGGCCGAGGCCGCGGGCGTCGCGCACCAGATCCGGAACGAGTTCGTGCTGCAAGCCGAGGGCGAGGTCGTCGCGCGCTCGCCGGAGAACGTCAACCCGAACCTGCCGACCGGCGAGGTCGAGCTCCAGGTGGACCGCGTCGAGATCCTCTCGCGCTCGACGCCGCTGCCGTTCCAGCTCGATGAGGAGCACGTGGAGGAGACGCTGCGCCTCCGTTACCGCTGGCTCGACCTGCGGCGCGACCGGATGCAGCGGAACTTCCGGCTCTCGCACACAGTGGTCGCCGCGATGCGGCGCACGATGGACGACCTCGGGTTCGTCGACATCTGGACGCCGAGCATGACCCGCGGCACGCCCGAGGGCGCGCGCGACTTCCTCGTGCCGGTCCGCCTGCAGCCCGGCAAGTTCTTCGCGCTGGCCCAGTCGCCGCAGCTCTTCAAGCAGCTCTGCATGGTCGCCGGCTTCGACCGCTACTACCAGATCGCGACGTGCTGGCGGGACGAGGACCTGCGCGCGGACCGGCAGTTCGAGTTCCGGCAGCTCGACTTCGAGATGGCGTTCGTCGAACGGGAGGACGTGCTCGACGTGATGGAGGCGGCCGTCGTCGCGTCGTTCGAGGCGCTCGGCCGCACGCCGCCGGTGCGGCCGTTCGAACGACTCTCCTACGCCGACGTGATGCGGCGCTTCGGCACCGACAAGCCGGACCTGCGCTACGGGATGGAGATCCAGGAGGCGACGGAGGCGACGCGCGGCTCGGAGTTCGGCGTCTTCGCGAACGCGCCGTGCGTCCGCTTCCTCGTTGCGCCGAAGGCGTTCTCGCGCCCCGAGATCAAGCGGCTCGAGGAGATCGCGAAGGAGTGGGGCGGGAAGGGGCTCGCCTACGTCGTCGTCGACCCGAGCGGCGAGATTCGCTCGCCGATCGCCAAGTTCCTCTCCGAGCATGAGCTGGCCGCCATCGCGGCGCCGCCCGGTTCGACCGTCCTCTTCGCCGCGGGCGATGAGCCGATCGTGGCGCGGGTGCTCGGCGGCCTGCGCGTTCACCTCGGCCGCGAGCTCGAGCTCATCGACGTCGGCATCGACGCGTTCCACTGGGTGCTCGACTTCCCGCTTTTCGAGCACGACGACCAGGGGCGCTGGACGTTCATTCACCATCCGTTTACAGCTCCCGTCCGCGGACAGGAGGCCTGGGACGAGAAGGACCCTGCCGCCGTGCGAGGACAGCATTACGACCTGATCTGGAACGGCTGGGAGCTCGGCTCCGGCTCGCTCCGGATCCACGACGTGGAAGTGCAGGAGCGCGTGTTCCGCACGATGGGCGTGGCCGACGAGGACGCACACTCGAAGTTCGGGTTCCTGCTCGAGGCGCTCGCGATGGGCGCGCCGCCGCACGGTGGCTTCGCGCTCGGCCTCGATCGCTTCCTGGCGCTGATCGCCGGTGAGCCAGACATTCGCCAGGTGATTGCCTTCCCGAAGATCGCGAGCGGCTCCGACCCCCTGACCGGCGCGCCGACGCCGATGCCCGACGAAGTTCTGGCTGAAGTCGGAATTCGGGCGTTGCCGTCGAACGAGTCGCCGTGATCGACCGCCGCGGCTCACGCTTCGCCTTCGAGGCGCTCTTCCTCGTGGCGCTGGCGGTGGGCCTGGCGCTGGCCGACGTCCGCCCGCTGGTGATCGTCGGCGTGATGGCGCTCGGCTGGGTGCTGGTCGCCGCGATCGAGTGGGCGTCCTGGCGGGGCGAGCCGCACTACGGCAGCGGCCTGCCGCCGCGCTACTACGTGCCGCGGGTGAGCCTGCCGCCGGCGCAGCCGCTCGAGCAGGTGCGCGTCGGCTATCCGGAGGCGCACCGCGAGGAGGCGCCGACCTGGATCGCGTCCGCTGCGTTGCGCGCCGAGGTGCTTGGAGCATGGCCGAGCCCGCCGCCGCCCGAGGCCGAGGAAGAAGAGCTCGACGAGGCCGACGAGGGCGTCGAGCCCGTGCCACTGCCTCCGCCAGTGGTGCTACCGCCTCTGCATGCGGACACGGACGAGGTGCCGGGTGGTGTGCTCGCGCGCTACACGCTCGACCCGCTCGCGGAGCAGCCGCCGAAGCGGCGCTTCGGTCGTCACCGGGAGGAGACCGGCGGCGAGATCGAGGTGCCCGCGCGGCCAGGCGGCCGGCGTGCGCTTCCCGGTAGCCGGCCGGCATGAGGCCGAATGTCGCGATGCGCGAGCTCGCGCTGGCGGGTATCGCGCTCCTGGCAGTCGTCGTCGTGCTCGCCGTCACGCAGCGCACGAACGGGCATGCGACGACAACGCCTCGGCCGGAAGGCTCGTACACGGCGCTCGCCGGCTCGAGCGGGCCGGCCGCGTTCGGCAGGCACACCGCGTGCGGCGGCGTGCTGCGTCAAGACACGGTTGGCGTCGCACATCCGACGCTGCCCTGCGGCGCCCGCGTGTTCATCACGTACAAGCGGACGACCGTCCTCGCGCAGGTGATCGACCGTGGGCCGTACCACACCGGGCGCCAGTTCGACCTGACGGATGCGCTCGCGCGGCGGCTCGGCCTGCGCGGCGTGCAGACGATCCACTGGTCGTACGCACGCGCCGGCTGAGGCGCCGGCCGCAAAAGGTGTCTGACACTTTGAAGGTGTCAGACACCAGTTGAGGGATCGACTAGCTAGGCGGCGGCGAGCGGTTGGCGGTCGGCGCGACCGGCAACGAGCCTGAGCAGGAACATGGCGAAGTCGGGATCTTGATACGCAAGCTCGAGCGCTCGTTGCCGGTCAATCGTGGCGAACTGGCACTCGTCCTCACAGACGGCGCTCGCAGACCGCACACCTTGCGGCGAGAAAAGTCCGACCTCACCGAATACGGCTCCCGTCGTTGAACGCCCGCCAACCTCAGGAAATACGACAGCTCCTCGCTGGAGCACGTAGAGCCGGTCCGCGGGATCTCCACGGCGGAAAAGAACCTCGTCGCGGTCGCGTTGCTCGAGTTTCATGTAGGGCATCAGCGCCTGTAGCGCCTGCTCATCGCTGGCTGTGCCCACGGCCTTGACGAGACGCCGGAGCTGCCGCATGCGGAAGAGGTTCAACGGCAGCAAACAGGAGTGGAGCACGAATATCGGGTACAGGCGCCCGAAATCTCCGTACAGGATGCCGAGCAAGGCATAGCTCATGAACGCGAGGTTGCTGGCAATGGCCAGCAGACGAAGCGGCGTCATGAGCTTCATGAAGAACGCCGCGAAGACCAGGACTGACGCCAGCCAGCCTGCGACGACAACCCACACAGGCCACCCCCACGTTCGAAGCAGGCAGTATCGATTGCTTCTCGTTGGACGTCAACGACGGCGTGAGGGCGAGAATCGGTCGAGATGCAAGGGTCAGACGTTGGACGCGCGGTAGGTGCGGCCATAGAGGTCGCTTCGGGGCTGGGTTTGGCAGCCGCCGATACGAGGATCCTCCACAATTCGAACAAGCTCGCTTTGCGGCTGCTGCCTTGCGACGTCGTTGCCCGAGTGGCATTCGCCGGCTTTGAGGATTTCGAGGCCGAACTCGAGCTTGGACGACGTCTTGCTGAAGTCAATGCCCCCGTGGGGCGTCTCGAGCCCCGACTGGAACCGCGTGTCTATGAGTGGGATGGGTTCGTGGTCACGCTCTGGACCTACTACGAGCAGGCACGCGAGAAGGTCTCACCAGCGGACTACGCTAAGGCGCTCGAGCGATTGCATGGCGGTATGGCGAAGGTCGATGTCACCGTCGCGCACTTCTCGGACCGAGTCGCGGAAGCTCAACACCTCATTGCGAGCCCGGACCGAACTCCAGGGCTTGAAGACTCCGACAGGAAGCTTCTCAGCGGCACATTAAGAACCCAGAGACGTGCGATCAGCGAACGCTCATCCGCCGAGCAACTGCTGCATGGAGAGCCCCACGCGGGCAACCTGCTCAACACGAAGAGCGGGCCGTTGTTCATCGATCTCGAGACGTGTTGCCATGGGCCTGTCGAGTTCGACCTCGCTCATGTGCCTGAAGCGGTCAGCGAGCGCTATGCGGGCGCTGATCAAGAATTGCTTCGCGTGTGCCGCCTTCTCGTTCTGGCAATGGTTGCCGCGTGGCGCTGGGATCTAGACGACCAGCTCCCGAACGGGAAACGAGCAGGGCAAGAGCTCCTTGGCGCGCTACGAGCAGGCCCACCGTGGCCGGCACTCGACGTCGTGATGCACCAGGCAGGCGTTGCGTAGCTCGGCGACCGGCCGTTCCACTTCTGACCCCCTGAGCCGCACTACGATCCCGCGGGTGAACGCCGAATCTCCCGGCGGGCGAGAGCGAGGCGGCGCGACACCCTTTGACGACCTGAACCACGTACTGGTCGAGTTCGTGGTCGGGGTGAGGGAAGCTCTCGGCGACAGCTTCTGCGGCGCGTACCTCCAGGGGTCGTTCGCGCTCGGCGACGCAGACGCGCACAGCGACGTGGACTTCATCGTCGTCACCGAGGATGACGTGACGCCGGAGCAGCAGGTCGAACTTCAAGCACTTCACCAGACGCTCTATGCGCTCCCGACCTCATGGGCACAGCACCTGGAAGGCTCTTACATTTCCCGGGAGGCTTTGCGGCGACTAGACCCGGGTCGCCGCCCACTCCTCTATCTCGACAACGGCGCAACCGAGCTCGCGCTCGACAGCCACGACAACACCATCGTCGTCCGTTGGTTACTTCGGGAGCACGGCGTGGTTCTTGCAGGGCCGGATCCGCGCGAGTTAGTCGACCCGATCACAGGCGACGAGCTACGCGCCGAAATGCATTGGGCGCTCGACCTTTGGCAAGCATGGTTCCGCTCGACCGACTCGATCGACCGCCGTGCTCTCGCGGTGGCC